>JAWOJB010000087.1:0-52650 GCA_046484325.1 Acidimicrobiia bacterium
CGAGAAGCAGACATCAACTCCCTATGGGAACAGATGTTCGCCCGTTCTCGCAATCCTCTCGCATCCTGGATGACATAGGGTGGAGTAAGACGACACCCTCTGAACGGATTGCCCAACAAAACAGGCGAAAGCGGCACCCCTCGTCACTCCCTGTGACCCGCTGTCTAGGTTGAGGGCCTAGTGTCCGATAAGGACGTGGGGGTTCAAGTCCCCCCTCCGACACCGACACAACGCTGACTACACGAGTCCCAAGTCGATGGCCAGAGGCTTGTAGCCAAGAGTGTCTACGGTCTAGTAGACTGGCGGCCATGAGCACGACGATAAGGGTGAGCGAGGAGACTCGGGACCGGCTCGCATCGCTGGCGACTACCACTGGGCGGCCGATGACGAGAGTCCTCGATGACGCGGTCGAAGCCTTGGAGCGGAAGGTGTTCTTCGACAGGTTCAACCGCCGCTACCAAGAACTGCGCGACGACTCCGCTGCTTGGTCTGAGATCGAACAGGAGCGGGGAGTTGAAGAAGGTGCGTTGGGAGACATCTCCGAGTGACACCTCGCAGGGGGGAGGTTTGGCTCGTCGACTTCGGTGAGTCGGTTGGTCGGGAACAAGCAGGAATTCGTCCCGCCGTGGTCGTATCGACCGATGCTCTCAACGAGGGGCCGGCCGGCGTCATCCTCGTTGTTCCGGTCACCTCGGTTCGACGCGACCTGCCCTCGCACATCGAGATCGAGCCTGGGGAGTCGGGCCTCGATCATCCGAGCTACGCCAAGTGTGAAGATGTGAAGTCTGTCTCGGCGCGGAGGCTCATCGATCGGCTCGGGACCGTTGGGCCCGAGCCTCTCTTCGAAATCGGGCGGGTACTTCGATACCTGCTCGAGCTGTGATCTCTCGGAAGTCACCTCACCGAGAACGACGTCACCAACGCCGCCCTTCGTGTAGTCCGCGACCGCAACGCTCCTCCTACACCAGCCACCAGAACCCGTCGAGTGAACCTGAAGAGCCAATAGTTGGCGTTCCAGGTTCACTCGATGCGTTCGATGGGGTGAGACGGTCACAGGGTGAACCGGAGGATGGCGGCGACCTCGCCGCCACGCGGGATGTCCTCGCGCCGGACCGCCAGCACCCGTCCGCCCGACAGCCACACTCGCCGGGCGATCTCGTCGATCAACCCATAGCTCCCGGGCTCGTCCCCCTCGGCGAATGTCACCGCCCCGGTCACTTCGTCGATGGAGCCCGGCACGACCGCCTCGATGTCGACGAGCACGGTGTCGACCATGCCGAAGGTGGCGGCCCGGGCCAGGTTGGCGACGTCGGTGGACGTCCGCCCCTCCGGCTCCCGACGCTCGAACAGCTCGTGGAGCCTCCCGAGCTCGGCAGCGTAGACCTCGTCGAGCACCTCGCGGGCCTGGGCGGCGAGCTCGCCGTCGGCGGTGCGCTCGGGGTTCCCGGCGATGGTGGCCGGCGCCAGATGGGGGTAGGTGTTCACCGACCGGTAGATGGCGTCGAGCGGCTCGGTTGCCGCCAGGATGAGCGGGACATCGAGGCCGGTGAGCAGCGGGCGCAGCGCCTGGTCGATCTGGCGGGCATACATGGTCATGTGGACCTTCTGGCCCTCCGCCCCCTGCAGCCGGCCCCTGGGGGCGCGGTCGGTGATCGACGACTTGCCCACCGCCGAGGCGACGTCCTCGGGGAGGTCGGGCACGTCGACCCGGACCGGTCCCACGTCGGGAAGCACCTCGAGCAGGCGCACCGACCCTTGGGCGAGCGCGAGGAGGAAGCCGACCTGGGGGAAGGTGACGGCCCGGAGCAGCGGCTTGAGGTGGAAGCGATCGGAGACCGCCACCAGCTCGGTGAGGCGATTGGGGAGCCGGAACGTGGCGAGGCCGGTAGGGGTGGCAAAGAGCGCCAGGCTCCTCGCCTGGTATCGCCAGAACATCGAGTCGTCGACGACGTCGGCGATCTCGTGCTCGATGGCCGAGACGTCGGACTTGGTGGCGCCGGCCTGGCGGAGCTGATCGGCGGCCTGGGAGGCGAGGTTCTTCAGGAGGATCTGCTCTGCGGCTCCCGAGGAGGCAGGGTCGGTGGGGAGGTAGACCGAGACGCTCGACGGATCTCGACCGGTGAGGAGTCGCTCGACCTGGGCGCGCGTCGGGATGTCGGTGTGCAGGATCACGTGGCCTCCTGGCAGTCGGGGTGATACGAGGGTACCGGGACTCCCTCCAAGCCACCATGCCTGGCCTGGTGGCGCTGGTAGCGTCCCCGTTATGCCGGGCCTAACCGCTTCCTCAGGATGGTTCGGGCGCTGGGTGATCCCGCTCCTGTTGATGATCGCCATCGCCGTGGTGGTCTATGCCTGGATCACCCGCGAGATGCTGTGGTGGGTGGCCACCGTCATCCTCACGGTGCTCGTTGTCACGCTCGTCGAGCGGCTCACGAGCACCCAACATCGCTGGACCAAGGTTTCCTGAGGCTCCGCCGCCCCTCGATCGGCGCCCGGTCAGGGCAACAGTTGGTGTGTCGCCCAGTCGCCCCACGGGACGGGGATGGACACCACGTCGGACGGCTCCCCATCTTCGGGCGACAGCCAGAAGACCCGGAGCGTCAGCGGTGTCGACTCGACGTCGAGGTCGATGTGGAAGCTGAAGTCGCCCCAGCACCCGGCGCCGCATGATGCGGTGGTGACATCCTCGTAGACGACGTTGCCGTCGTCGTCGACCAGTTCGAGGTTCACGGTGGCCTCGAACACGTTGGCGAGGCCGGTGATCACGAACGGACCGTCAACGGCTCCGGTGGCGGCCGACTCGACCAGGATCGGGCTGAGGTGATCGAGGAAGTCGCCCCTGCCCACCGGGGCGTCGAGGACGAGCCCGTCGGTCCCGAACGCCGTGACCGGCCGCCCCTCGATGGTGAACAGGACCTCGGTCACGGCCTCACCGTCGGTGGCGGTGAAGACCAACTGGTTGAGCATCGTGATGTCGCCGAGGAGGCCCGAGCCGGAGCCGCCGGCAAACGCCTCGTTCATGTCGACCACCCGAACCCCGTCGGCGCGATCCGTCATGCTCACCACCTCGACCCCGGGCGGCACGAGGCTGTCGAAGCCCGGCGGCGGCGTGAGGGCGTTGTCGGTGAGGACCTGAAGGGCGACCAGTGCCTCAGGAGCATCCGGGTCGGCGACCACCTTCGTGAAGAACGGCACCAGGGCAGGGTTCCCGGTGAAGGAGTTACCGGGGGTCTGAACGAGGAAGACGATCGCTCCTCGCTCCACGCCAGCCGGCACCGTCGTCGTGGTCGGAGCGAGGGTCGTCGACGTCGCACCACCATCCGAGTCGGTGACCGGTGGCACGGTCGAGGCCGGAGTTCGTCCGACCGGCGACCCGTCGGATCCGCCGCCGAAGAGGAGCACTGGGATGAGCGCCACCGCCATGACAGTCACCGCGGCACCCACGAACACGAGGATGGGCCGGGTCCGGGGCTCGGCCCGGGGCCGAAGGGTGACCTCGTCGGGGAAGGGAGGCGGTTCGGGTGACATGTCCGCCACTCGGCTCATCAAATCCCTGATCCGCTGGTCGAAGTCACTCATGACAGCCACCTTTCGAGATGCCGGCGCGCCCGGGCCAGATGACGCTTGACCGTCCCGGTCGAAACGCCCATTCGTTCGGCCACCGTCTCAACCGGGAGGTCGGCCCAGTAGGTGAGGAACACCGCCGCCCGCTGTTGCACGGATAGGCGCTCCACGGCCCTGAGGACGTCGACGTCGACCTCCACGGCGGGGGCGATGTCCCGCATTGCGGCTCGTCGCTCGCGGATCCGGCGGGACAGGGTGCTCCGGTGGTGGTCGGTGGCGACCGTCAGGACCGTCCGGTAGAGGTAGGCACGCCGGTTCGCCACCCCCGGCCAGGCGGAGGCCGAAAACGCCCTGAGGCACGCGTCGGTGACGACGTCGGCCGCGTCGAACGGTCCCACCAGTCCGGTCGCGTACCTGGTGAGCTCCTCGGCGTAGGAGCGGTAGACCTGTTCGTCGTCCATGGCACCCTGGACGGTGATCATGCCCCTGAGACGGAGCCGAAGGGCGGATTGGGTGACCGGGTTCGGGGCATGGCTTCGTCAAGACCCTGCCGCTCACGCGTAGCCTGGGCCACCCGTGGACGAGAGGAGCCCTCGTATGGAGATCCCCGAAAACGCCAGGTCCGTGATCGAGTCGGGTCGCCTCGCCCACTTCGTCACGGTCAACCGGGACGGCAGCCCGCACATCACGATCGTGTGGGTAGGCCTGGACGGGGACGAGATCGTCATCGGGAAGCTGGGCGAAGACCAGAAGGTCCGGAACATCCGGCGAGACCCCCGGGTCTCGCTCTCGATCGAGGCGGAGGGCGACCACATGGGGATGCAGCACTACCTGGTGGTCGAGGGCACCGCCCGAATCACCGACGGTGGTGCGCCAGAGCTGCTCCAGGCGCTGGCCGAGCGCTACATCGGTCCGCGGGTGCGGTTCCCGCCCATGCCGAGTCCGCCTCCGGGATTCGTCATCCGGGTGTCGCCCACGAAGGTGCGGGGTATGGGCCCGTGGGAACCCCGGTCGTGACCTGGGGCTGATCGGCCGGGATCAGCTGCCGCCCAGCGCCATGCCCGCCACCGCCGCCACCATGAGCCAGCCGAGCATCACGGCGGTGCGGCCCATCTTCGAACGGAGCCGGTCCAGCTCGGCTGCCTGATCGGCGGTCGGAGGCGCTCCGGCGGCGGCGACCGCGGCTCCAAGACCGGCCATCTTCTTGGCTGTCGGGCTCTGCACGCCATGGCCCACCCCGAGGGCGGCGAGCCCCGCGACCGACCCCACGACGAGCGCGGCGCCGCGGAATCCGCCGGGCAAGGCAATGCCGTAGAGGCGTGCCCACATGACCAGGCCGGCGCCCACGGTGAGCGTCGAGGCCCACACCATCGTCTGGGTGATCTTCGTGCGGCCGGTGAGGGCGCCCATGAACGGGCCCGCCGCCGGGCCGGCGATGGTGGCCGCCGGGAGGATGAACCAGGCGGTCATGAAGGCACCGCCCGCCCAGACGACGCCCGCCCCGATGTGCACCAACCGCAGCAACGCGTCCACCGTCGCCTCCTCCCATGGGTCCGTGGATCCGGCTGGGGAGCATACCGGGCCGTCTCGGTGGAGCACCGAACGATGGGGTCGGCGCGATCGTCGGGACGGTCGCGGGTACGCTCGAGGCCAAGAAAGGGCGACACCGAGGGGTGCTGTGAGGGCGGGGAAGGGTTCCGGAGAAGGTCGTCGCGAAGCGCTCGACGGTCGATTGCAGGCGCTGGTCGACGGGCTCGCGGCTCGCAGGCGCATCGAGCATGTGGTCGTGGCGGTCGAGACCGGCGATCGGTCGTTCCGGTGGTCGAGCGCCGCCGGTCTGGCCCAACCCGGAGGAGAGCCGATGACGGCCGTCACCCCGTTCTTCATCGCCAGCATCGACAAGCTGCTCACCGCGACGATCGTGATGCAGCTCGTCGAACAGGGTCTCGTCGACCTCGGCGCGCCGATGGCCTCGTATCTCCCCGGAGAGTGGATCGCCGGGCTACATCGCCTGGACGGGGTCGACCACACCGACGAGATCACCATCCGGCACCTGCTCGGGCACACGTCGGGTCTCGCCGATTTCATCGAGGACCGAGTGAAGGGCGGTCGGAGCCTGGTCGAGCAGCTCGTGACCGAGGAAGATCGCAGCTGGGAGATCCCCGAGGCCCTCGCCTGGGCGAGGGTCATCGGCCCCCACTTCGCTCCCCAGCCTGCCGGGTCGGAACGCCCGCGGATCCGATACTGCGACACCAACTACCTGCTGCTCATCGCCATCGCCCAGGCCGTCACCGGCCGGGAACTGCACGAGATTACGACGAGCAGGTGTGGCGGCCGCTCGGGCTAACCCACACCCATCTGCAGGGGTTTTCCGAGCCGGCCGAGCCGACCCCGGCCCCAGCCGCTCTCTGGTTCGGCGGGGCGATCCCCGAGATGCCGAACGCGTTTCGTTCGCTGTTCAGCGTCTACTCCACCGTCGGCAATCTGCTGGCGTTCCTGCGGGCGTTCGTTGCCGGACGGCTGTTCGAGGACCCGGCGACGGTCGCGCTCATGCTGGCCGACTGGCACCGCTTCGGGTTCCCGCGAGACCGGGCGACGCTCCGATCCCCGAGCTGGCCGATCGAGTACGGGTTGGGGGTCATGCGCTTCCGGCCACCCCGTGGCTTCACGCCGATCCGGCCGGTTTCCGGAGTGATCGGGCACAGCGGCTCGACCGGCTCGTGGCTGTTCCACTGCCCCGAGCTCGACCTCTTTCTGACCGGGACCGTAGACCAGGGAACGGCGGGGGCGGTGCCATACCGGTTCGTGCCGCGCCTCCTGCGCGAGCTCCAGGGGGTTGCCGGCTGAACCGTGGGCCCGGCAACACAGCTCTCGTGTTCCCCAACCTTGGTTGGCCGGAGACGGGTGGCCGATGATTGACCGGGAACCGGAGAGGCGGCCGCTGCGTCGCAGTGTCGACCCGCTAGGGTCGAGCGGCTCACGGTCGCCTTGAAGGAGGACTCACATGCGCATATCGGTCATCTTCGGCGCGTTCGCCCTCGTCCTCGCCGCCTGCGGGACGGGCACCGACACCACTACCACAACCCCTCCCGAGTCGCCGACCACGACGGCGCCCACCACGACAACCGCACCGTCGGCGTCGGTCGAGGCGTTTGGCGCCATCGTGGCCCTCGCCTCCGACGGCACGGCGATCACGGTCGACCTCGCCGAGATGCTCTCGGGCGAGGAGGCGCGCCAGGCC
This sequence comes from Acidimicrobiia bacterium, assembly GCA_046484325.1. GTDB lineage: Bacteria > Actinomycetota > Acidimicrobiia > Spongiisociales > ZC4RG35 > JAWOJB01. Next base: position 6,806 of record JAWOJB010000087.1, read on the forward strand.
GCCGTCGCCGACCGCGTCATCGAGGAGGGTGAGGACCTGCCCAACGACTTCTACATCCGATCACTGGGGGTGACGGAGGACTTCGCCCTGGCCGCCGATGCGGTGATCAACCTCCAGGGATTCGACGCAGACGGCTCGCCCACACCGGTGCCGGTCACGGTGGCCGAGTTCGTCGTCGCTTATGAATCCGGGTTCGCCGATCCCACCTGGTACGGCGGCGACTACTTCGAGATCGTGGTGGCCGGTGAGACGGTGGTCGAGGCCACCCAGGTGTACCTGCCCTGAGGGTCACTGCCCCGCAGACGCTCTGAACCGTGGGCCCGGGAACACGATTTGTGTGTTCCCCAACCCAGGGTTGCGTTTTCATCACGGGGGCGCGCCCCACTGCCCGTATGATGGGGGAGGTGCTGCCTCTCGACATCTCCATTCCCGGGCCCGTCGTCGACGTGATCATCACGTTGCTGACCGTCGTCGCCCTGGCGGTTGGCTTCGGGCTGGCGCTCGTCCTCGCCGGGGGCGACGGGGGAGGCGACCAGCCGAGGACCTGGCGCTGAGCCGGGCGCCGGAGCCCGTGCCGACCCTGGCCGGCGAACGGGTGATCCTCCGACAGGGGACCGCCTCCGACCTGCCCGATCTCGTCTCGGTGTTCGATCACCCCGAGGTCTCCCGGTGGTGGCCCGACGAGGACGAGGCAACGCTGAGCGAGAAGATCGAACAGCGCGACGACGTCGAGGTGTGGGTGATCGAGGTCGAGGGTCGGGCGGTGGGCCTGATCCAGGCCTCCGAGCAGACCGACCCCCAGTACCGGCATGCCGGCATCGATCTGGCCGTCCATCCCGACCTGCACGGCCGGGGCCTCGGCCCGGAGGTCATCTCGGTCCTGGTCGGCTTCCTCTCGACCGGGCGAGGGCACCATCGGGTGGTCATCGATCCGAACGCCGCCAACACCAGGGCGGTTCGTGCCTACACCAAGGTCGGGTTCCGGCCGGTCGGGGTGATGCAGCGCTACGAGTGGGACGCCCATCTCGGCCGCTGGACCGACGGGGTGCTCATGGAATGGGTGTCGGCCGAGCTCTGAGGATCACCGGCGCTTGGCCGCCAGCTTCCGGTCGGACTCGGTGAGAAAGCGCTTGCGCACCCGGATGGCGGCGGGAGTCACCTCGACCAGCTCGTCGTCGGCGATCCACTCGATGGCCGTCTCCAGGGTGAGGCGCCTGGCCGGCTTGAGCTTGACGGCCTCGTCGGCGCCCGCTGCACGGATGTTCGTGAGCTGCTTGGGCTTGGCCGGGTTGGCCGACATCTCGTCGGGCCGTGCGTTCTCGCCGATCACCATGCCCTCGTAGACCGGATCGCCCGGCTCGATGAACAGCTCACCGCGCTTCTGGAGGTTGTCGAGGGCATGGGCGGTGGCGGCGCCCGAACGGTCGGCGGTGATCGCCCCGCCCTTGCGGTGCGGCAGGTCGCCCGTCCACGGGATCCAGCCGTCGTGGTGCTGGTGGATGAGGGCGGTGCCCCGGGTGGCGGTCATGAGCAGCGATCGGAACCCGAGCAGGCCGCGGGCGGGCGCGGTCAGGGTGACGATGGTCCGGCCCCGGTCGCCCGGTCGGAGGTCGAGCACGGTGCCCTTGCGGGGCGCCACCGCCTGGGTGACGGTACCGACGTGCTCGTCGGGGACGTCGACGACGGCCCGCTCGAGCGGCTCGTGGGGCTTGCCGTCGATCTCTCGCAGGATCACCTCGGGCCGGCTGACCTGGAGCTCGAACCCCTCACGGCGCATCGTTTCGATGAGCACCGCCAGCTGGAGCTCGCCCCGTCCTGCCACCTCCATCACCTCGGGGGAGGAGGTGGCCCCGATCCGGATCGACACGTTGCCCAGGATCTCGCGCTCCAGGCGCTCACGAATCTGCCGGGAGGTCAGCAGCGAGCCGTCCTTGCCGGCCATCGGGGAGGTGTTGACGCCGAAGGTCATGCGGAGCACCGGTTCGTCGACCTGCAGACGGGGCAGGGCGACCGGTTCGACCGGGTCGGCCAGGGTGTCGCCGATCTCGACCTCGGGGAAGCCTGCCACCACGAAGAGATCGCCGGCCGCGCGCTCGGCCACCTCTACGCGGCCCAGTCCCTCGAATCCCATCAGGTGGGCGAGCCGGCGTCGCAGTGGCGGCTCGTCGTCGGCCGCGTGGCACAGCGCAACCTGGCCACCGGAGCGCAGGGTGCCCTGTACCACCCGGCCGATCGCCAGCCGGCCCAGGTAGTCGGAGGCGTCGAGGTTGGTCACGAGCGCCTGGAGGGGCGCAGCCGGGTCGCCGCCCGGCGCCGGGATCGTGTCGACGATGGCCTGGAACAAGGGGGCGAGGTCGTCGCCGTCACCGGGCATGCCGATCCCCGGTACCGCCCGCCCCAGCCGGGCGATCGAGGAGACGACCGGGAACTCGATATGGGACTCGGCCGCCTCGAGGTCGAAGAAGAGCTCGTAGACCTCGTCCAGAACCGCGGCCGGGCGGGCGTCGGACCGGTCGACCTTGTTGATGACGACGATCGCCGGTAGGTCGGCGGCCAGAGCCTTGGAGAGGACGTAGCGGGTCTGGGGGAGCGGGCCCTCGGCAGCGTCGACGAGGAGCAGGATCCCGTCCACCATCGCCAGTGCCCGTTCCACCTCGCCGCCGAAGTCGGCGTGGCCCGGCGTGTCCACCAGGTTGATCCGGACGTCACCCCAGGTGATCGAGGCCGCCTTCGCCAGGATCGTGATGCCCCGCTCCCTCTCCTGATCGCTCGAGTCCATCACCCGATCGACCCGGGCCTCGTGGGCGGCGAACACGCCGGCGGCGCCGAGCATGGCGTCGACCAGGGTGGTCTTGCCGTGGTCTACGTGCGCGACGAGAGCGAGGTTCCGCAGGGAGGGGGAGGCCATGCCAGGGCGGATGGTACCCGGCACCCGGGCATGGCCCTCCGGCCGAGGGAGCCCCGGGATACCCTGGATGCATGCCAGGCAGGCATGTGTTCGACACCTTCGACGAGGTGGCCTTCTCCGACCGGGATGGCTGGCGGGCGTGGCTCTCGGCCCATCACGGGGCCTCGTCCGGCGTGTGGCTGGTCTACCGGAAGAAGGGAAGCGGGCTTCCCTCGGTGACGTACGCCGAGGCGGTCGAGGAGGCGCTGTGCTTCGGCTGGATCGACAGCAGGGTCAACTCGATCGACGAGCGGAGCTACAAGCAGGTGTTCACGCCACGGCGGACGGGGAGCATCTGGTCGCTCCCCAACAAGCAGCGGGTTGAACGCATGATCTCCGAAGGCCGAATGACCGAGGCCGGCATGGCCGTGGTGCGTCGCTCCCAGGCCGACGGCTCCTGGTCGGTCCTCGATCAGGTGGATGCCCTGGTGCTCCCCGCCGAGCTCGAGTCGGCGCTCGACGCCGACCCGGACGCCCGGGCGGGCTTCGACCGTCTCGCCGACTCGCAGAAGAAGCAAGTCATCTACTGGCTGCTCGCGGCCAAACGACCTTCTACCCGCGCCACCAGGGTGGAACGGGTGACCGAGGCCGCCCGGGAGGGCCGCACCCCGTTCGGCTGATCCGCGGCTCAGGTCCCTGCGTAGAACCGGCGGACCGAGGGCGTCATCGCCAGCGCCAGCATGACCAACCCGAGCGCACCGACCACCGCCTGGATGGGGGCCTCGAACCCGATGAGGGCGATCTGCAGCCCGATCCAGGCGATCAGGGTGATGGCCACGACGACCGCCCCCAGCCAGGACCAGTGGTCGCCGGTGCGCCGCTCCACCCAGTCGAATGCCGCCCAGTGGGGACGGGCGATGAGCCCATAGGCCACGACCATCGGCAGGATCCCGAACGCCAGCAGGATGAACAGCCCGGGCAGGAGGTAGTTGGCGACGGGGGTCCCGTCGAGGAGGCGGGTGTCGAGCCCCCAGGCCCGTCCCGAGGCGTCGATGAGGAACACGATGCCCCCCACCATCCCTCCCACCGCGAGGAGCACCGAGCACACCACGAGGGCGACGGCGGCGACCGGGTGGGTGCGGCGGTGACGGGGCGGAGCCTTGGCGCCGGGTGTCTCCGTGGAACGCGCTCTCCACATCATGGCCCTACCGTCGCCCGACCCACCGGGACCTGCCAGGGGAGTGAGTCCCTACGTTCGGACGGGGTCGAGGCGGGGCGCGGATCAGGAGGCGTCGGTGAGGTCGATCGTCCGGTACGAGGGCCCGAATGCGTTGCTCCAGATGCTCGTGAACCCGAGGGCTCCGGCGGTCGCCACCGGGACGAGGGCTGCCGCCACGGCGACGGGCGCGAGCCCGACCACATCGGAGAGGGCGGCACCGGCGAGGGCCCCCACGGGAAGGGTCGCCCAGCCGATCGCCCGCGAGGCGGCGGTGACGCGGCCCAGCATCCGGGCCGGGGTGTAGGCCTGGCGAATCGTCACGAGGGCGACGTTGGTGTGGGCGAAGGCGAAGAAGGCGGCGGCGAACAGCACGACCGTGGCCAGGCCGAACTGGGTAGCGAGGCCGGCCAGGAAGGCCAGCCCGAACCCGAGCAGTCCCAGTGTCATCGTGCGTCCCAGGCCGATGCGACGCGACGAACGCGACGCCAGCAGTGCCCCGATAGTCCCGCCCACGCCGAGTGCCGCCAGCAGCGCCCCGATCTGCCACTCGAGCTCGGCTCCGACCAACTCGGCGGCGAGCACGACGAACGTCGCCTCGATGAAGCCCGTGGCCAGGTTGGCGGCCGCCGCCGCAAGGGTGGACGAGCGGAGGCGCGGCTCAGTCCAGAGGAACCGGAAGCCCTCGACGGCCTCGGCCATCATCCCTTCGTGCTCGTGACCCGGTGTGGGCGACTCGACCCGCCCGATGAGCGCCAGGCTGATCGCCGAGACGACGAAGGTCACGGCGTTGAAGGCGAACGCCAGGGTGAACCCGTTGATGCTCAGGGTCTGGCCGCCCACCACGAGCTCGAACGGCTCGGTGACGGCGGCAACCGTCACGCCGGCGATGAGCGGGCCGAGCGCCATCATCACCTGCTGGGTGGCGGCAACCCGCCCGTTGGCGGTGGCCAGCCGCGCCTGGGACACGAGAGCCGGGATGAAGGCGAAGAGGGCACTGCCGAAGAGGGACGCGAACGTGCCGAAGAGGAAAGCCGCCCCGAAGACCACCAGGAAGGTGTCTTCTCCGGTGGGCTGGGAGGCCACCCAGGCGAGTCCGAGGAACACGATCGCTCGAGCCAGGTCGGCGGCGATCATCAGCGAGCGAAGGCGAAGCCGGTCCAACAGCACGCCCCCGAAGAAGCCGACGAGGAGGACCGGCACCTGTTCGAGGGCATAGGTGAAGGCAAATGGGAGCCGGGAATCCTGCGAGGTGGCCCTGACCAGCTCGAGCACGAACAGGGGCACGGTCAGATAGGCGACGTAGTCGCCGAGCTGGGAGACCGCCTGGCCGACCCACAGCAGGTTGAACCTGCGGCCGAGCAGCGACCCGCTTCGTCGATGACGGCCGCGGATGGTCAACGTCGGTCCTGCACGCGGGGGCAGGATATCGGTGGCACCCGGCGGTGCTCCAACCGGTATGGTGGCGGCTCATGGCGGACATCAACGAGATCCCGACGCTCGTCTCCGAGCTTGCCGATCTCTCGAAGCGGTATCTCGAGCAGGAGACCATCGAACCGGTCAAACGGCTCGGACGCTTCGCCGGCATGAGCCTCGGGGCGGGTGCGCTCTGGATGCTGGCCGCTCTCTTCTTCGGCCTCGGCGTCTACGTGGGTCTGGTGGCCGTCCTCCCGGAGGGCCCGTGGTTCGTCGTGCTGGCCAGGTTCCTGACCGTGCTGGTCACGGGCGGAATCGCTGGGATCATCGCGTGGCGGTTGACCATCCCGATCGAGGCCCCCCGGCGGCGTCCGACGGGGGCGGGCTCATGACGCTCACCCGCGAGGACATCGAGGCCAAGGCCCGCCAGATCGAGGTTGCGCTCGCCGAGACGAAGGAGGCCGCCCGCAACACCGCGGTGATGGCCGGAGTGGCGGTGGTGGCGGTCATCCTCATCGCCTACGTCTGGGGGCGCCGGCGGGGCGGCAAGGCGAAGACGGTCGTCGAGGTCTACCGGATTCGGTGAGCTCGCACCCGGCGGCTTCGTCCCACCGGCCGCGGCTCTCCGGCCAGGTTCGATACTGTCAGCGGCGGGGCGTCGCCCCGGCCCGAGCGGATCACCACCGCGCCCCCGTCCGGGATCACCTCCTGGCGGAGCAGGTACCGGCGTGGCCGGCCGGCCCGCTGGAGCCACAGCACACCGAGGATGGCGGCCCCGACGTAGAACGTGCGCTGGTCGCCGGTGTGGATCCCCCGGAGCGTTCGGTTGACGCCTTCGGTGACGAGCACCGAGCGCACGAGTGGGAAGCGCATCGACGGTCCGCCTCTACAGTTGGGGGAAACCCAGCCTACCCAGGGTTCGTCATGCGCAACTCCCGTTTCACCCAGATCGTCGTGTGGGCCGTCGTGATCGGCATGGTGCTGGCCGCCGTCGGCGGCACCCTCGCGGTCTTCTTCTCATGAAGGTGATCCTCCGTCAGCCGCGCCGCGAGATCGAGGTCGAGGGGCCGGGCCGGGTCGACGAGCTGCTTCGCAGGCTCGACATCGTCTCGGAGTCGGTGCTGGTCATCCGGGGTGACGAGCTGCTCACCGTGGAGGACCGCCTCGGGCCCGACGACGTCGTCGAGCTGCGCCCCGTCATCTCTGGAGGCTGACCGGTGAAGTGCCGCGTCTGCCGGGGTCGGGCGGTGATCCAGGTACGCCGGCACAACGCCAACTTCTGCGCCGAGCACTTCCTCGAGCATGTCACGCGGCAGGTCGAGCGGACCATCGCCGAGCACGACATGTTCGGTCCCGACGACCGACTGCTCCTGGGAGTGTCGGGAGGAAAGGACAGCCTGGCGTTGTGGGACGTCCTCACCGAGCTCGGTTACCGGGTCGATGGCCTCTACCTCCACCTCGGGATCGGCGACTACAGCTCCGAGTCGCTGGATCTCTCGCGGCGCTTCGCCGAGCGGCGCGATCTCGAGCTCGCCGTGCTCGACCTGCCCGCCGAGGAGGGATTTGGGGTGCCCGAGGTCGCCCGGGCGACGAATCGCACGCCGTGCTCGAGCTGCGGGCTGTCCAAGCGTTACCTGCTCGACCGGGCGGCCTCCGAGGGCGGCTACGACGCCCTCGTCATGGGTCACAACCTCGACGACGAGGCCGCCACCCTCCTCTCCAACGTCTTCCAGTGGAACCTCGGCTACCTGGGCCGGCAGCGACCGGTTCTCCCGGCATCGGACGGTGGTTTCGCACGCAAGGTGAAGCCGCTGGTGCGGGTCGCAGAGCGGGAGACGGCGGCCTACGCGGTGCTGCGGGGGATCGACTACGAGGTCGAGGAGTGCCCGATGGCCGCCGGCAACACCCTCAACCGCTACAAGGAGTGGCTCAACCGGCTCGAGGAGCAGTCGCCCGGGATCAAGGCCAACTTCCTGTTCGGGTTCTGGGAACGCGGCGTGGCGCTCCTGGGAGAGGTCGAACCCCCCGACCTCGTCGCGTGCGGCGAGTGCGGCCGTCCGACCACCGGCGAGGTGTGCTCCTACTGCCGGGTTCGCCATCACACCCTCGTCCGGATCGGCCGCCGGAGTGAGGCATCGTGAGCAGGGCGGTCGTGGCCGGCGAGTCCGTGCTCCTCATCGACGGGAAGGGGCGGAAGTTCCTCGTGCGCCTGGATCCGGCGTCCACCTTCCAGTACCACCGAGGGGTCATCCCCCACGCTGACATCATCGGCCGGGAGGAGGGCTCGATCGTCGAGTCGTCCGGTGGTGGCCGACTGCGGCTGCTGCGACCCCGGCTGGCCGACTACATCCTCAAGATGCGCCGGGGAGCCCAGGTGGTGTATCCGAAGGACATCGGCCCGATCCTGATGTGGGCCGACATCGCCCCGGGGATGACGGTGTTGGAGGCGGGGACGGGGTCGGGGGCCCTCGCCATCGCACTCGCCAGGGCGGTGGGGCCGCAGGGCCGGCTGGTGAGCGTGGAGCGCCGGGAGGACCATGCGTCCCACGGGCGCAAGTCGATCGAGCGATGGTTCGGGGAGGTCCCGGGTCACGTCGAGCTGTGGGTTGGCGAGGTCGAGGACCGGGTGGGCGACGTCGCCCCCGACCGGATCGTGCTCGACCTCCCCGAGCCGTGGCATGCGGCCCGGCTGGCGGCCGAGAGCCAGCCTCCGGGCGGGGTCTTCTGCTCCTACCTGCCGACCGTCCCCCAGATCCAGACGCTGGTCGAGGCGTTCGACGAGACGGGTGGGTTCGGAGAGGTCGAGGTGTTCGAGACCCTCCACCGCACCTGGAACATCGCAGGTCGATCGGTTCGTCCCGACCACGAGATGGTGGGACACACCGGGTTCGTGGTGGTGGCCCGCCGGGTGATCGCCTGACGGCCGGTCGGTCGAGGCGGTCCCCCTACCTCCCGGCTCGCCGGGTGGGACCAAGGGGTGATACGTGGGACGTGGGACGTGAGACGTGGGACGTGAGACGTGGGACGTGCGACGTGGGACGTGCGACACAGGGCGGGGTCTTCCGTCTCTGGTCGATGGGCGGTCGGGGAGCGCATCATGGTGGTGTCCGCGACGGAAGGTGACCGAATGGACAGCGTGTACAAGGTGATCGAAGTCGTGGGGTCGAGTCCGGAGTCGTGGGAGAAGGCGGCCGCCGCCGCCCTCGCCACGGTGTCCCATTCGCTGCGTGACCTCCGCATCGCCGAGGTGATCCAGCACGACATCCACCTCGACGAGTCCGGCGGGATCGCCGCCTACCGGACGCGGCTCAAGGTCTCCTTCAAGTACCAGGAGGACTGAGCCGTCGCTTCGATCGCAGAAGAGGGGCCGGCGATGCCGGCCCCTCTTCACGTCGCGTCACCGACCCGGTCAGGGTTCGATGAAGATGCACTCTCCGGGGCATTCCTCGGCGGCCTCGATGGTGATGTCCTCTTGGCCGGCGGGGACGACGGCTAGGCCCTGGGCACCCTGGGGGTTGCCCTTCTCCTCGGCGAAGATCTTCTCGCCCTCGCGCACGTAGGCGAGGCCGTCGTCGAGCAGCACGAAGACATCCGGGGCGATCTCCTCGCACAGCCCGTCGCCGGTGCAGAGGTCTTGGTCGATCCAAACCTTCATGGTTTCTCCTGTGAACGTCATCGCATGGTACCCAGGCCCCCGTCCCACCCCAAAGACATCGGCCGGGAGGCGCCCGACTCCACCGGAATCGGGGTCCCAACCGAGTCGCAGGTCCTCCGTATACTGCGCGACGGTCCCAGGACCAGGAGGTATCGATGGCTGAACGGTCGCCGAGCGAAGAGCAGCTTCGCTCCACCGTCATGGCGCTCGAAACCGAGATCGCCGCCCTGCGACTCCGCCTCGAGGAATCCCCGAGGCGTTTCGGCGAGCTCGAGGCCTCCCTCGCCGACACCCGCCGCAACCTCGATCGGGCCCTCCAGCAGAACGAGAAGCTGTCGGGCGTGCTCGAGGAGGCACGTGAGCAGCTGGCGGTCCTCCGGGCCGAGGTCGAGAAGCTCACCACCCCACCCAATGCCTTCGGCACCGTGCTGGGCGTCAACGCCGACGGCACCGTCGACGTCGTCACCGGGAACCGCAAGCTACGGGTGGCGGCCCAACCGTCGGTCGAGGTCAAGCAGCTCCATCGTGGGCAGGAGGTTCTCCTCAACGAGTCCTTCACCATCGTCGACTCCCGAACCTTCGATGTGATCGGCGACGTCGTCAGGGTCAAGGACAAGATGGACGACGGCCGTCTGGTCGTGATGGCCCACGCCGATGAAGAGCACGTGGTCGAACTGGCCGAGTCGATGAAGGATGTGTTCCTCCGCGTCGGCGACCACGTTCGGTACGACCCACGGGCCGGTCTCGTGCTGGAGAAGCTGGTTCGCCCCGAGGTCGAGGATCTGGTGCTGGAGGAGGTTCCCGACGTCACCTACGAGCAGGTGGGAGGCCTCGAAGGCCAGATCGAGGCGATCCGGGACGCCGTTGAGCTCCCGTACGTCCACAAGGACCTGTTCGGCGAGTACGGGCTCGACGCTCCGAAGGGGATCCTCCTCTACGGGCCGCCGGGTTGCGGCAAGACCCTCATCGCCAAGGCCGTTGCGAACTCGCTCGCCCAGGCGGTGGCAGAGCGCACCGGGCGCCCCGACGTCCGGTCGTACTTCCTCAACATCAAGGGGCCCGAGCTGCTGAACAAGTGGGTGGGAGAGACCGAGCGCCAGATCCGCCAGATCTTCCAGCGGGCGAAGGAGAAGTCGGACGAAGGGGTACCGGTCATCGTCTTCTTCGACGAGATGGACTCGCTGTTCCGCACCAGGGGCACCGGCGTGTCCTCGGACGTCGAGTCGACCATCGTGCCGCAGTTGCTCTCCGAGCTCGACGGGGTCGAGTCGCTCAAGAACGTCATCGTGATCGGCGCCTCCAACCGGGAGGACCTCATCGATCCGGCCATCCTGCGCCCGGGCAGGCTCGACGTGAAGATCAAGATCAACCGCCCCGACGAGGCGGCGGCCGCCAAGATCTTTCGGATCTACCTGAGCGGGGAGGCGCCCCTCGATGCGACCGATCTCGGGGCGGCCGGCGGTGACCGGGAAGGCCTGATCGAGCAGATGATCGAGCGGACCGTCGCCGTCATGTACTCCGAGTCCGAGGAGAACCGGTTCCTCGAGGTCACCTACGCCAACGGCGATCGCGAGCTCCTGTTCTTCAAGGACTTCTCGAGTGGCGCCATGATCGAGAACATCGTCCGCCGTGCCAAGAAGGACGCGATCAAGCGTCAGATCGCCGGCGGCTCGAATGGGCTGCGGACCTCGGACCTGCTTGCGGCGATCAAGCAGGAGTTCAAGGAGCACGAGGATCTGCCCAACACCACCAACCCCGACGACTGGGCGAAGATCTCGGGCAAGAAAGGTGAGCGGATCGTCTACGTGCGAACGCTGATCGGTGGAGGTGGCAACCGCATGGTCGACCACGTGTCCACCGGCCAGTATCTCTGATGGCGATCCGCAAGGTCCTGGGCACCGAGACGGAGTTCGGGATCAGCGTCCGCGGCCAGCCGGACTTCAACCCCGCGCTCGGGTCGGCCCTGGCGGTGAACTCCTATCCGGGGGTGCGGGTTCGAGTCCAGTGGTCGTTCGAGGAGGAGACGCCGGGGCGGGACGCCCGTGGGTTCGGGCACGACGGATATGGCGTGGCCGATCCCGATTCGGCCCTCGTCAACGCCGTGCTGGCGAACGGTGCCCGACTGTACGTCGACCACGCCCACCCCGAGTACTCCGCTCCGGAAGGCTGGGATCCGCTGGAGGGGGCGCTCTATGACAAGGCCGGTGAGCTGGTGCTGGCGGCCGCCGCCCGCCGTGCCACCGAGGCGATGTCCGGGGCCCAGGAGATGCGGATCCACAAGAACAACAGCGACGGGAAGGGCAACAGCTACGGCGCCCACGAGAACTACCTGCTGGCCAGAGAGACGCCGTTCGGCCGGGTGATCCGGCACGCCACGACGTTTCTCGTCACTCGGCAGATCTTCACCGGCTCGGGCAAGCTCGGCTCCGAGAACGGCCGCGATGCGGTCGATTACCAGATCACCCAACGCGCCGACTTCTTCGAGGAGGAGGTCGGGCTCGAAACCACGCTCAAGCGCCCGATCGTCAACACCCGCGACGAGCCACACGGCGATCCTGGAAAGTACCGAAGGCTGCACGTGATCATCGGCGACGCCAACCTCTCCGAGGTCCAGACCTTCCTCAAGCTGGGGGTCACGGCCCTGTTCCTCGCAGCGATGGAGGACGATGCCCTGCCCGATGCGCTCGAGCTCGCCGAGCCGGTCGAGTCCTGCTGGCGGGTGTCCCACGACCTCGGGCTCTCCCGGCCTCTCCGGCTGGCCGACGGCGGGTCCGCCACGGCGCTCGAGATCCAGTGGCGATACCACGAGTGGCTTCGGAAATATGTCGAGTCGGAGATGGACGAGCCCGTGTGGGACCGCCTCGTCGACGAGTGGGAGTCGGTGTTGACCGACCTCGAACGTGACCCCGCCCGGACCGCCGACCGGCTCGACTGGACGGCGAAGCTGAGGTTGCTCGAGGCCTATGCCGAGCGCGACGGACTCGGGTGGGACTCGCCCAGGCTCCAGGCCCTCGCCCTCCAGTACCACGACGTGGACCCCGATCGCGGCCTCTACCACCGGTTGGCGGCGAGGGGCGACATCCGGCGCCTGTTCACCGACGAGGAGGTGGCCGCGGCCGAGGCGACCCCCCCGGAACGGACGAGGGCATGGTTCCGGGGTACCTGCGTCAGCCGCTTCCGGGGCTCGCTGGTGGCGGCGAACTGGGACTCGCTGGTGTTCGACACCGGTGAGCCCCATCTCAAGCGAGTTCCTATGATGGAACCCCTGAAGGGGGACAAGGCGGGGATCGGTCCCCTCCTCGACCGGGTCGAGGACGCAGCCGGATTGCTCGAAGCGCTAGGAGGTGCCTGATGGCGGACCAGGAACGGGCCCGACCGCCTGCGCGCGACCGAAAGAACTCCGAGGAGACGGTCGACGAGGCACCCGCCGACGAGATCGTCGCCGGGGGAGAGGACATCGACGCCCTGCTCGACGAGATCGACGCGGTGCTCGAGGAGAACGCCGAGGAGTTCGTCAGGAACTACGTCCAGAAGGGCGGAGAGTGATCGACGGAGCCCGCGGGGCCCTCCCCCTGGGGGCCCCCACTCCTGGTGCTTCGTTCACCGATTTGCTCGACGACCTCGGGCTCGTCCGGCGCTGGGTCCCCCCCTCGCGAGATGGCGGTCGGCTTCCGGGTGCACCCGAGGGGACCACGGTGCTCGCCCTGCGCTACGCCGACGGGGTGGTCATGGCCGGTGACCGTCAGGCCACCGAGGGCAACCTCGTCGCCCACAAGAGCATTCAGAAGGTCTTCGCTGCCGACCGCTACTCGGCGGTGGCGATCGCTGGGACGGCCGGACTGGCCCTCGAGATGGTGCACCTGTTCCAGGTCGAGCTCGAGCACTACGAGAAGATCGAGGGGATTCGCCTGAGCCTCGACGGGAAGGCCAACTACCTCGCCCGCCTCGTCCGCAGCCACCTCCCGATGGCGTTCCAAGGTCTGGTGGTGGTGCCGCTGTTCGCCGGGTACGACGAGCAGACCCACACCGGGCGCCTCTACTCCTTCGACGTGGTCGGCGGGAGGTACGAGGAGCGGGACTTCGCCTCGACCGGCTCGGGATCCCGTCTCGCCAAGTCGTATCTCCGGACGGTCTGGCGACAGGACCTCGGTGAACAGGACGGTCTCGACATGGCCGTGGAGGCGCTGGTCGCCGCCGCCCAGGAGGACACGGCCACCGGCGGCCCCGATCTGCAGCGCGGGATCCTTCCGACGGTCGTGGTCATCGACCGCGACGGCGTGCGTGACGCCGGTCAAGACGTGATCCACCGCGCGGCCGTGGCCGCCATCGAGGCGGTTCGATGACGATTCCGTTCTACGTGGCGCCCGAGCAACTCGTTCGGGACAAGGCTGAGTTCGCCCGCAAGGGCATCGCCAGAGGTCGATCGATCGTGGCGCTCGAGTACGCCGCCGGGGTCCTCATCCTGGCCGAGAATCCTTCGGGCACGCTCCACAAGATCAGCGAGGTGTACGACCGGATCGCCTTCGCAGGTGTCGGCAAGTACAACGAGTTCGAGACCCTGCGCAAGGCCGGGATCCGCCAGGCCGACGTCATGGGGTATCTCTACAGTCGGGCAGACGTGACGGCCATGGGCCTGGCCACGGCGTTCTCGCAGACGCTCGGGTCGATCTTCACCCACGAGCCCAAGCCCTACGAGGTCGAGATCCTCATCTGCGAGGTGGGCGAGTCCGATGAGCCGAACCGCCTGTTCAAGGTGACCTACGACGGCACCCTCTTCGACGAGAGCCGTTACGTCGCCATCGGCGGCAAGGCCGACGCCCTGACCGAGGCACTCCAGGGCAGCCACCGGGAGGCGATGACGCTGGCCGACGCGGTAGCCGTCGGCATCGACGCCTTCCGGGATGCCGAGGGCCGGGAGTCGGAAGGCTGGGAGGCGGCGGTCCTCGAGCGGGGCAACGGTCGGCGAACCTTTCGGCGCCTGACCGGGGCCGAGCTCGGCTAGTTCCGTATCCGCAACGGCCTCGGCATCCGCTCATCGCGCACCGCGCACTGCGCATCGCCGGATAGTGTGACGGCGTGGATCGCCGCATCTTCGGCCTCGAGAACGAGTACGGGGTCACCTGCACCCTCAGAGGTCAGCGCCGTCTCAGCCCGGACGAGGTGGCCCGCTACCTCTTCAGGCGGGTGGTGAGCTGGGGGCGTTCGAGTAACGTGTTCCTCGAGAACGGCGCCCGCCTCTATCTCGACGTCGGCAGCCACCCCGAGTACGCCACCCCCGAGTGCGACCGGATCTTGGACGTGGTCGCCCACGACAAGGCCGGTGAGCGGATCCTCGAGAGCCTGGTCCAGTCTGCCGAGCAGCGCCTCGACGAGGAGGGGATCCGGGGCGAGATCTACCTGTTCAAGAACAACACCGACTCGGCCGGCAACTCGTACGGTTGTCACGAGAACTACCTCGTCAGCAGGCACAAGGACTTCCACCGGACCGTCGAGGTCCTGCTGCCGTTCCTCGTCACGCGCCAGATCTACCTCGGGGCGGGCAAGCTGGCCCAGACGCCCCGAGGAACGGCCTTCACCGTCGCCCAGCGGGCCGAGCACATCTGGGAAGGGGTGTCGTCGGCCACGACCCGCTCGCGGCCGATCATCAACACCCGGGACGAGCCCCATGCCGACGCCGAGCGCTACCGCCGGCTCCACGTGATCGCCGGCGACTCGAACATGAGCGAGTACGCCACCTTCGTCAAGGTGGGAACGGTGGTGGCGTTGCTCCAGATGATCGAGCGGGACGTGGTGTTCCGGGACCTCGGCCTCGAGAACCCGATCAGGGCCATCCGGGAGATCTCCCACGACATCACCTGCCGGAAGAAGGTGCGGCTGGCCAACGGCCGCGAGCTCTCCGCTCTCGACATCCAGTGGGAGTACCTGGACCGCGCCCTCCGCTTCGCCCGTGCCTCGGGGTTCCCGGCCGAGGTGCAACTGGCCGTAGAGCGATGGGAGCACCTGCTCACCGGTCTCGAGAAGGATCCACTCACTCTCGACCGCGAGGTCGACTGGGTGATCAAGTATCGGCTGCTCGAGCAGTACCGGGAACGGCGGGACCTCGCCTGGTCCGATCCCCGGCTGGCCATGCTCGACCTGTCCTATCACGACGTCGACCGGGACCGGGGCGTCTTCTACCTGCTGGAGCGCCGGGGCCTCGTCGACCGGGTGGTGGACGACGACCGGATAGCCCGGGCCGTGCTGGAACCCCCCCAGACGACCCGGGCGCGGCTCCGGGGCGCGTTCATCCGGGCGGCCAAGGCCAAGCGCAGGGACTTCACGGTCGACTGGGTCCACCTGAAGCTCAACGATCAGGCGCAGCGCACCGTGCTGTGCAAGGACCCGTTCCGGTCGCACGACGAGCGAGTCGACAAGCTGATCGAAAGCCTGTAGTCGTCTCACGTCTCACGTCTCACGTCTCACGTCTCACGTCTCACGATTCACCTCTCATGTCGGGACGGGGTTCTTGTACCCGTCGCTCCGATCGAGTACGAAGCCCTTGGCTGAAAGCTGAGAGCTCATGCGCAACGTCCTCGAACGCCTCCTCAACCTGCTCGCCTTCCTGCTCACCGCCGGGAGGCCGGTGACCGCCGACGAGATCCGCCACACGGTGGCCGGCTACGGCCAGGACACCGATGAGGCGTTCCGCCGGATGTTCGAGCGGGACAAGGAGGTGCTCCGGCAGATGGGAATCCCGCTCGAGACGCGCCCGGTCGACGCCTGGGAGGCCGAGGTCGGCTACGTGGTGGATCCCCGTCGCTACCGGCTGCCGGAGATCGAGCTGAGCGACGATGAGCTCGCCGCCCTCTGGCTGGCCGCCCAGGTCGTGCGGATCGGCGGCCAGCAGCAAGGGCCGGAAGCGGTGCTGAAGCTCGGGGGGGCGCGGGTGACCTCGGGGGTGGAGCCGCTCTCCGCCGACCTCGGCGCCGAGGCCGGGGTGCTCGGCGATCTCTTCGGTGCGGTAGCCGAGCGTCGCCGGGTTCGATTCACGTACCGCGACCGGGAGCGAGTGGTCGAGCCCTACGGTCTCGGACACCGGCGTGGGCACTGGTATCTGGTCGGGGGCGAGGCCGGCGAGTCGCGGGTCTATCGGGTCGATCGGGCCCATGACCTGGTGGTCGTGGGCGAGGCGGGGGCGTTTCGACCTCCCGAGGGGTTCGATCTCCGCTCCGAACTCGACCTGGCGCCGTGGGAGGCGGGGACCGAAGCTCCCGTGACCGCCGAGGTCGTGTTCGACCCCGAGGTCTCCTGGTGGGCGACCCAGCGACTCGGTCGTGGGGTCGAGGCCGAGACCCAGGACGACGGCAGCATGCTGGTGCGCATGGGCGTGACGAACCCCGAGGCCTTCGTTGGCTGGGTGCTGACCTTCGGCGCCCACGCCGAGGTGCTGGCACCGGCCGAACTCCGGCGGCGGGTGATCGATCGGGTGCGGGGGACGGCATGACCTCGCCGAGGACCGCCACCCGGCTCAGCCGCATCCTGGCCATGCTGCCGTGGGTGATCGCCCACCCCGGGGCGACCGTCGACGAGGTCTGCGAGCGGTTCGGCTACGACCGCCGCCGGCTCATCGAGGATCTCGAGTTGGTGTTCGTGTGCGGGCTCCCGGGTTACGGCCCGGGGGATCTGATGGTTGCCTATGTCGAGGGGGACCGGGTGGTCGTCGACACCGCCGACTACTTCGCCGGTGCTCCCCGCCTCACCTCGTCCGAGGCCCTGGGGCTCCTGGCGGCGGGCATGGCGGTGGCGGGCGCAGGCCACGGGGGGGCCGCGCTCGAATCGGCGGTGGCCAAGCTCTCGGCTGCCCTGCTCCCGGACGCCGGCGAGGTCCTCGCCATCGACCTCGCCGCCGAGCCCGACCTCGTGGCACGTCTCCGAGGGGCGGCAGCCGCCGGCCAGGTGGTCCGGATCACCTACACGGCACTGGCGACTGGTGCCACCTCGGTCCGTGAAGTCGAGCCGTGGGCGGTGTTCTCGTCGCTCGGGAACTGGTATCTCTCGGGCCACTGCCGGAAGGCCGGCGGAGAGCGGGTGTTCCGGGTCGACCGGATCAGGCTCCTCGAGACGCTCGAGGAGCGATTCGCGCCCCCTGGACAGGTTCCCGCCCCGGAGATCCACTACACGCCGTCGGAAGACGACGTGCGGGCGACGATCTCCCTGGGTCCCGATGCTCGCTGGGTGGCCGAGTACTACCCGGTCGAGGTCACGAGCGACGACGGCCAGGCCCTCGTGGTCACATTCTCGGCCTACGACCCTGCGGTGGCGGCGGGGCTGCTGCTCCGGTTGGGGCCTGCCGCCTCGATCCTCGAGGGTCCGGAGGTCCGCGAGGCACTGGCAGGGCTGAGGGCCGAGGTGCTCCGGCGATATGGGGAGCCGGGCCCCTGACGGAACGCCTACAGCTCTGACACACCCGCGCCGATAGAGGCATCAAGCGGAGTGTGGAGCCGGAAGATGACCACGATCAAGACCACGTGCAGCCGGTGCGGAGACGTCGAGCTGACCCCCCAGGACCTGGTCCTCGAGCTGGGAGACGGCGAGTCGGGCGCCTACCGGTTCTCCTGCCCACTCTGCGGGGAGGTCGAGCGGCGTGGAGCCACGCCGCGGATCGTGAGCATCCTCCTGGCCACAGGGGTCCCGCTCGACGTGTCCGAGCCCTTGCCGATCTCCGAGGACGAGATCGACCGCTTCGTGGCCGCACTCGAGGCCGAGACCAACCCCTTCCGCCTCCTCACCGGCTGAGTCGCCGGCGTCGTCGAAACTCTTCGGAGGCCCCGAGCGCGGCATCGGGACCTACCATGCGATCATGCTCCAGGGTCCCGAGGTCGTCGTCATTCTGCTCGTGGCCCTCGTCGTCTTCGGCCCGGAGCGGCTACCCGAACTGGCCAGGAAGGCCGGCCGGTGGGCTGCCGAGCTCCGGCGAGCCACCCGGGACATCCGGCAGGGCCTCGAAGCCGAGATCGGTGACGTGCGCGGGCTCGCCGATGAGGTCAGGAAGCCGCTGAAGGAGATCTCCCGCGAGATGAAGGATGCCGGGGCCGCCGCCGACGACATGGCTCGCCCGATCCGGTGGATCGGTCCCGAGCCCCAGCAGGGGCCTACGTCCGGCGACGCCATGGACGATCTCGACGGGATCGAGGATCGGGATGATCGGGAGGCGGGCGGGCCGGCAGAGCCGTCATGAGCGACGATCGCCCCCAGCCGATCCTCGAGCATCTGGGCGAGCTGCGGTGGCGGATCGTCCGGTCGGGCATCGCCGTCGTCGCCGCGTCGCTCTTCGCCCTCCTCTTCGCCGATCGGATCAAGGCGGTGTTGGAGCGACCCTACGTGGCGGCCTGTGCCAGGTGCGAACTTCAGGTCTTCGGGGCCACCGAGCAGTTCTCGACGCTGATGAAGCTGGCGTTCTTCGGGGGCATCATCCTCGCCAGCCCGGTGATCCTCTACCAGACCTGGGCATTCATCAACCCGGCTCTCACGAGCCGGGAGCGTAAGTGGGCTCTGCCGATCATCGGTGCCTGCGTGGTGCTGTTCGGTGTAGGGATCGTGTTCGGCTATTGGGTGATGCCTCGCGGGCTCGAGTTTCTCCTCAACATCTTCCCGGATGTCCGCACCGACCTCCGGCTCGTCGAGTACTTCTCGTTCGCTATCAGGTTCCTGCTGGCGTTCGGGCTCTCTTTCCTCTACCCGGTGTTCCTCTTCGCGGCGGCCGCAGCCGGCCTCGTCACCGCCGAGCAGTTGGCCCGGGGGCGTCGCTACGCCGTGCTCATCATCGTGATCGCCGCCGCCCTCATCACCCCCACCGGAGACGCCCTCACGCTCGCCCTTCTCTCCATCCCGCTGTACCTCTTCTACGAGATCACCTACTGGCTGGTAAGGCTGCTGTTGCGGCGATGACGACGGCCGCGCGACTCGACGGGTTCTTCACCTCCCGGCCATACCGACCGGACCCCTTTCAGGTGGAGGCCGCCCAGGCGGTTGGGTCGGGGATGAGCGTGGTGGTCACCGCCCCGACGGGCTCGGGAAAGACCCTGGTCGCCGAGGCCGCCGTGCACCTCGCTCGAACCTCCGGTCGCCGGGCCTTCTACACGACGCCGATCAAGGCGTTGTCGAACCAGAAGTTCGGGGATCTCGTCGCCGAGCACGGCGCCGATGCGGTGGGCCTCCTGACGGGCGACAACGTCGTGAACGGGGGCGCCCCCATCGTCGTGATGACGACGGAGGTGCTCCGAAACATGATCTACGCCGGCGACCGAAGCCTGGCCGAGGTGGGTGTGGCGATCCTCGACGAGGTCCACTATCTGCAGGACCCCTTCCGGGGCGCGGTGTGGGAGGAGGTCATCATCCATGCCCCCCGCCACATCCAGCTCGTCTGCCTCTCGGCCACCATCGCCAACGCCGCCGAGTTCGCCGGCTGGGTGGAGGAGCGGCGGGGCCCGACCCGGCTCGTCGTGTCCGAGGAACGCCCGGTGCCGCTGGAGGGTCTGTACCTGCTGCGGGATCGGTACGGCGCCGAGCACCTCAAGTTGTTCCCCACCTTCGTCACCCGCGACGGCCGAACCCGTCCCAATCCGCACATCGAGCGGCTGCTGGCGATGGAGCAGGGGACGCGCCGCAGGTTCTCGACCCCGGCCCGGATCGAGGTGCTCGAGCGGCTGGCGGCCGAGGACATGCTGCCTGCCATCTACTTCATCTTCTCCCGGGCGGGGTGCGATGCCGCCGCCACGTCCATGCTCGAGGCCGGCCTCCGCCTGACCGGACCCGACGACCGGGAGCGGATCCGGGAGGTGGCCGAACGGCGGACCGCCCATCTCTCCGACCCCGACCTCGCCGCCCTCGACTTCGGGCGCTGGCTCGCCCAGCTCGAGGTGGGGGTGGCCGCCCACCATGCCGGCATGGTCCCGGCGTTCAAGGAGACCGTCGAGGAGCTCTTCGCGGCCGGCCTGCTCCGGGTGGTGTTCGCCACCGAGACGCTGGCCCTCGGCATCAACATGCCGGCCAGGTCGGTGGTGCTCGATGCGCTCAGCAAGTTCAACGGCGAGTCGCACGAGATGCTGCAACCGGGCGACTACACCCAGCTCACCGGCAGGGCGGGGCGTCGCGGCATCGACGTCCGCGGCTACGGGGTGGTGCTCCACTCGCGGTACGTGAGATTCGACCAGGTGGCGCGCATCGCCTCGATCGGCAGCCACCCGCTTCGGTCGAGCTTCCGGCCGACCTACAACATGGCGGCCAACCTGATCGCCAACTACGGCGAGCAGGAGGCCGAGATCCTTCTCACGGCCTCGTTCGCCCAGTATCAGCGGGAAGGGACCCAGGAGGGCGCCGAGCGAATGCTGGCCGAGATGGAAAACCGGCTCGATGTGGAGATCGAACGTGCCACCTGCGAACTGGGCTCGGTCGAGGAGTACATGGCGATGCTCGACCACCAGGGATCGACCCGGGCCGCCAACCTGGCCGGTCGACTGCATCCGGGCGACGTGGTGGACATCCCGGGAGGGAACCGCGAGGGGCGATTCGTGGTCATCCGGCGGTTGGCCCGCGGCTCGAAAGGCATGCGGGTGCTGGCGATGTCCACCTCCGGCCGGACGGTCAACCTCGGAGCCCGGGAGTTCGTGGCCGGCTCCGAGCGGATCGGCACCATCGAACTCCCGCCCGGGAACGATCGGACCGGCGGGCGCAGGTTTCAGCAGGACCTGCTCCGTCGGCTGCGGCGAATCCCGGAGGCGCCGATCCGTCCACGCTCAGAGGAGACCGGCGTGCGCCACCCGGTCGCCGCCTGCCCCCGGGCCGAGCAGCACATCACCTGGGCCCGGCGGGCCGAACGGACCCGCCGCCGGATCGTGGAGCTGCGAGACCGATTGCGATCGGAGGGCGTGGGTCTCGTCGACGAGTTCCGGGCCATCGAGAATCTGCTGGAGACATGGGGGTATCTCGACGGATGGTCGCTGACCGGCCGCGGCCGACGGCTCCGATTCGTGTACAACGAGCTCGACCTGTTGTTGACCGAGGCACTCGAGCGTGGGCTGTTCTGGAGCCTCGAGCCCGCCGAGCTGGCCACCCTGGCCTCGTGCTTCGTGTACGAGCCGCGCACCGACCAGCCGTCCGAGGTCGCCTGGCCCACCGCCACCCTGGCTCGTCGGTGGGCCGAACTCGAACTCCTCGTGAAGGAGCTCGAGCGGGCGGAGCGCGATGCCCGGCTCCCGCTCACCCGACGGCCCGACCCGGGCTTCGCCGAGCTCGCCTTCCGCTGGGCGAGCGACGGGGATCTCGACGAGTTGCCCCATCGGGCGGGCATCGCAGCAGGGGACTTCGTCCGGGTCTCCCGCCAGCTCGTCGATCTCGTCCGACAACTGCGCGATGTGGCCCCCGAGATCGCCGACGAGGCGCGGGCGGCGTTGCGGGCCATCGATCGAGGTGTGGTCGCCGCCCAGGGTGTGGCATGAAGGGCTGGATCGTGCTCGTCAACCCCGAGGCCGGACTCCGGTCGGTCGACCCGTTCCGCGTCCGAGCCGCCCTGACCCGGGCGGGAGTGGACGGCGAGGTCGTGGTGGTGCGGGGATCTGCCGACATGCGCGAGGCGGTGGTCGAGGCGAGCCGCACCGGTTACGGTCCGGTGGTGGTGGGGGGCGACGGCACGGTGGGCCTGGCCGCCGAGGCGCTCGCCCTGGCCGGCCTTCCCGAACCCCCGCTGCTCGGAGTGCTGCCGGCCGGCAGCGGATGCGACCTGCTGCGCACCTTCGGTCTGCCCTCCGACCTCCAAGCTGCCGCCGCCCACCTACGCGGCGACCGCACCTACCTCATGGACCTGGGCGTCATCGAGGGATCGTTCGGGCGGCGGGTGTTCGCCAACATCGCCCAGGCCGGGGTGGGGGCGGCGGCGGCGGAGACGGCTCCCAAAGTCCCCCGCTCGTTCGGCTCCCTCCGGTATCCGGTGGCCTTCGCGGCGCGCCTCCCCCGATTCCCGCGGGCCGAGGTGGAGATCCGTGGCGAGCACCGGACCCATCGGGCTTCCGCCCTGGCCGTGATCTTCGCCAACGGCCAGTTCTTCGCCGGCGGGTGGAACATCGCTCCCAAGGCGACGATGGTGGACGGCCTCCTCGACGTCCAGGTGATCTCGGCCCTGAAACGACAGGCCCCCGCCCTCGTGCCCAAGATCATCAAGGGTGTGCACCTCGGTCATCCCTCGGTACGACGATTCTCACTCGACCGGCTCCGGCTGGAGACGTCGATCCCGTGGCCGGTCGAGGCCGACGGCGACTATCTCGGTCGCACCCCGGTGGAGGTGGGGGTCCTGCCGGGAGCCCTTCGTCTGAAGATCTGAAGACGGTGGCGCCGGCGGGTGCCGTCCCTATACTCCCGGCCGCTCCCCACCCCGGTAGGTGCCGATGGCTGACGATCACGAAGCCGACGAGACCGAGGACTTCGACGACGAGGCCGTCGACGAGGAGCTGGCGCTCGACGAGACCGACCTCGACGAGGTGCTGGATGAGGAGGAGGAGGACCTCACCGAGGTGCTGGAGGAGGACGAGGCCTTCGTCGACACCGAGGACGAGGAGGCCGAGGAGGATCACGACGAGGAGACCGAGGAGGCGCTCGAGGAGCTCGAGGCCGAGGAGCTCGAGCTCCTCGACGAGGAGGCCGAGGAGACCCTGCTCGTCGACGAGGCCGCCACGATCCGGGCGATCCGGCGAGAGGAGCTCACGATGCAGGTGGAGCCCCAGGCTCTCGGGGCCAACGAGTTCGTGTGCCAGTCCTGCTTCCTCGTCAAACGCACCAGCCAGCTGGCCAACAAGCGCAAGATGATCTGCGTCGACTGTGCGAGCTGAGCTCGTCACCGTCGTCGTCCCCACCTACAACGAGCGCGACAACCTGCCCCACATGGCGGCGTCGCTGCTCCTCCACGGGTACCGGGTCCTCATCGTCGACGACGGCTCACCCGACGGGACCGGGCTGATCGCCGACGAGCTCGCCGACGAACAGCCACTGCTCGAGGTCATCCACCGGCCGGCCAAGCAGGGTCTGGGACCGGCCTACGCCGCCGGGTTCGACCGGGCGCTCGATCGCGGCGCCGAGGTAGTGGTCGAAATCGACGCGGACTTCTCCCACGATCCATCGGACGTCCCGCGTCTGGTGACGGCCGTTGACGAGGGTGCCGATCTCGCCATCGGGTCGCGATACGTGCCCGGGGGTGCCACTCCCGATTGGCCGTTGCCGCGCCGGCTCATCTCCCGGGGCGGCAACGTCTACGCCCGCTTCATGCTCGGCATCCCGATCCGGGACGCCACCGCCGGCTTCCGGGCTTTCCGGGCGGGTGCGCTGCGGGTGCTCCCGTACGCCGAGGCGGAGGCCTCCGGTTACGGCTTCCAGGTGGAGATGGCCTGGCGGGCGGTCGAGGCCGGGCTCGACGTCCGGGAGGTGCCGATCACCTTTCGTGACCGCCGGGTCGGGCAGTCGAAGATGGGCTCGGACATCGTGGTCGAGGCGATGCGCCTCGTCACCCGGTGGGGGATCGACCGATGGCGCGCCCGGCTACCCTGGCGCCGGTGACCCGAGCCGCTCCCGACGTCACGTCCCGCCCTGCCACGGCCGGCGACATCCCCGAGCTCAGGTGCCTCTACCGCAGGCTCGAGGCCGAGATGTCCGGGCTCCATCGGATGTGGCCCGTCGCCGACGGGCTCGCCGAGCCGATCGAGGATTCGTTCGCCCTGGCCATCACCGATCCGAACGTGGAGGTGCTGGTGGGAGAGATCGACGGCGTGCCGTTCGGGTTCCTCGTCGCCCGGGCGGAGGATCTGCTCCCGCAGGCAAACGGAGAGCGGATCGGCTCGATCCGCCTGGTCTTCGTCGAGGAAGAGGCACGAGAAGTGGGGCTGGGCGAGGTCCTTCGAGACGCCGCGCTCGAGGCTCTGGGCGCCCGCGGCCTGACGAAGTTCGACGCCCACGTCCTTCCCGGGCACCGGCTTGCCAAGAACTTCTTCGAGTCGGGTGGGTTCTCCGCCCGTTCGATCGTCATGTTCCACGACGACGGCGACGGGTGATCCCCGATGACCTCGGAACGCCCGGTTCCCGGGGTGGGGGTGGCGATCGTCGACGGCGACCGGATTCTCATGATCCGGCGGGGCCGGGGAGCCAATGCCGGCCTGTGGGCGGTGCCTGGAGGCAAGGTCGACTGGGGGGAGAGCATGCGTGACGCCGCCGTCCGCGAGGTGCGAGAGGAGACGGGGCTGGAGGTTCGGCTCGGCCCGGTCGTGTGGGTGGGTGACGCGATCGGTCCCGGGTCGCCACCCGCCTGGCACTTCACCCTCGTCGACTTCCTCGCCGAGGTCGTGGGCGGCAACGCCGTCGCTGCCGACGATGCCCTCGAGTTCCGGTGGGTGCCGCTGGAGGAGGCTCTCGCGTATCCTCTGACGGCGACGATGCCCGAGTTGATCGACATCCTCCGTCGCCGGGACGTCGAGGGGGAGGTATGACCGGGCGTCCGGTGCCGGCGGGAGAGCGCCCCTTCCTGGTGGGGGCGTCGTTTCATACCGCCGACCTCCCGGAGACGCCCCAGCGGACCTACCGGGTCCCCGCCTCCGCCTGGCTCGAGGCGCCCGAGGACTTGTTGACCCTCGGCGACGAGCTCGGGCAGCCGGTCGAGTACAAGCGCAGGATCGGGAGGTTCCTGCTGTGGCGGGCTGGACCCCCGGTGGGGGAGGCTCGCTACCTGGCGGTGGATGCCGCCGACCCGACACTGTCCTATCGGTTCGAGCTCGCAGGCAAGTCAGGCTCCGGCCTCGGCCCCGACGGGGTCGAGCATGCGCGGTTCCGCAGTTGGAAGGAATCGCTGCTGGCCGTCCCCGACCGAGGTTCGCCGTGACCGGCCCGGACGCGGTCGACCTGCTGAGAGCGTTGATCCGGGACGCCTGCGTGAACGATGGCCGACCCACGAGCGGGGGAGAGGCCCGGGCCGTCGACACGATCGCGGGCCTGCTGGGTGCCCCCGACGCCATCGTCGAGCCCGCTCCCGCTCGGCAGTCGGCGGTGTGGCGGGTGCCGGGGATCCGCCCGGGTGCTCCGTCCCTCCTGCTCATGGGGCACACCGACGTCGTGCCGGTGAGCGAGGACGGATGGTCGGTTGACCCCTTCGGCGCCGAGATCCGGGATGGCTTCGTATGGGGCAGAGGAGCGGTCGACATGCTCAACCTGACCGCGGCGATGGCCGTGGTTTTCGGCGCCTACCGGTCCGGCGAGATCGAACCACCACCCGGCGATCTCATCTTCCTGGCGGTCGCCGACGAGGAGGCGGCGGGTGGGTTGGGAGCCAGACCGCTGGTGGATGAGCGATGGGATCTGGTGGGGGCCCCGTACGTGCTCACCGAGATCGCCTATCCGCCGATCCCCACCTCGGCGGGCCTGGTGCATCCCGTCTCGGTCGCAGAGAAGGGGCCGCACTGGTCGGTGCTGCGGGCGACCGGCACGCCCGGCCATGGCAGCCAGCCGTACGGGCGGGACAACGCTCTCGAGCCGCTGGCGAGAGGGCTGGCCGGGCTGTTCACCACCCCGTCGCCGGTGGTGATCAGCGAGGTGTGGAGGGAGTTCGTGGCGGCGCTCTCGCTGCCCGGTGATCTCGCCGCTGCTCTCGTCGACCCCGATCGAGTCGACGAGGCGATCGAGCACCTCACCGCCGACGACCCGCTATTCGCCTCATACGTCCACGCCTGCACCCATCTGACGGTGAGCCCGAACGTCGTGTCCGGCGGTGTGAAGGCGAACGTCATCCCCGATCGGGCCGAGGCGCAGATCGATCTGCGGGCGCTTCCCGGCCAGACCAGGGTCGACGTCGATCACCACCTTCGCAAGGCGATGGGCTCGGCGGCCGACCGCATCGAGATCCTGCCGGTGGCGGACCATCCCGCCAACGCCTCAGGTCGCGACAATCCGCTGTGGGAGGCCATCGTCGACGGCATCGAGGGCATGACCCGCAGCCGGAGGGTGGCGCCGGCGATGATGCCCGCCACCACTGACGGGCGGTTCTTCCGCGACCGAGGTTCGATCGTCTACGGCGTCGGGCTCTTCGACGACATGGCGGTCTCGTTTCCCGCGTTCCTGTCGATGTTCCACGGGAACGACGAGCGGGTCTCGGTGGCCTCGGTCGAGCGCACCACCGAACTCCTCGACCGCGTGGTCGCGCGGTTCGGCGAGCTCAGCGCCATCCCCGGGCCCTGACCATCACCAGCCCGGCGCACGGCTTCGGCTCGAACCACGTTGACTTCGGCGGGAGGGGAACGCCGGTGAGAGCGGCGGCCACGACGGCCTGACGATCGACCAGCCCTGCCGGCTCACCCGGATGCGCCCGCAGCAGCAGGCCGGGATCGTCGATGGCCACGAGCATCACGAGGAGTGGCTGGCCCGACCTGCGCGCGGCCGCCGCCCGGTGGTGTCCGTCGGCGAGCACCATCCATCCGGCCGATGGAGCCGAGCCGGTCCCCGCCTCGGTCAGCCGGTGATGGGCGCGGCCGACCTGTGCCGCCACCACGGTCGTCGGGCCCGGTCGGAACGGCTCGAGCTCGGCCACCGCCAGTACCGGGGCCACCTGGAGCCCGGTGGCGTCCAGGTGCTCGGTACGCTCGCCGACCCTCCGGTCGTCGATCTGCTCGTGGGGCAGCATCACCCCGGGATCAGCCAGGCCGACCAGACCCGTCAGTCCAGGGCCGTCACCGGTCTCGATCGTGTACGTGAAGAGCTGAGGATCCGGTCGCTCGCGGAGGGTTCCATCCCCGATCCAGTCGGCGAGGGTCGACCGGGCCCGGTGGTACCGTCCCGGACCGGCATTCCGGTCCATCAGGACCCTCGCCGAGGGTCCTGGACCCGAGACGTCGCCGTCCGGTTCGGCGCTGGCGCAGACCACTGCGTCGAGGTCGAGACCGGGGCGGAAGACGAGAGCGTGGAAGGGGGAGAGCATGGTGGAGGGGGTGACGGACGATACTCGCAGGGCGACCGTGGCCATATCCGCGCCCACGGTCGTGTGCGACCTCGACGGGGTCGTCTACCTCGGTGACCAAGCGGTTCCCGGAGCCCGAGAGGCGCTCGAAGCACTTCGTGCCGGAGGCGTGGGTCTCATCTTCGCGACCAACAACTCCTGGCGACCGCCTCGGGCGGTCGCCGACCGGATCCTCGCCGTCACGGGGTTCGAGGTCGCACCGGACGAGGTGGTGACGTCCGCCCAGGCGGCGGCCCGGCTCCTGGCCGAGGATCGCCCGCCGACCCTCATCGTCGGAGGGCCCGGGATCGTCGCCGCACTCGAGGAGGCCGGCGTGCCGATCACGGCCGATCCGGCCTCTGCGGGAGCGGTGGTCGCCGGGATCGATCTCGAACTCGGGTATGAGCGGCTCCGTGCGGCTACGACGGCGATCCGGGAGGGTGCGCGGTTCGTCGCGACCAACCACGATCCGACCTACCCCACGCCCGCCGGGTTGTGGCCCGGCGCCGGTGCCATCGTGGCGGCCCTGCAGGTGGCGTCGGGTCGATCGGCCGAGATCGCGGGAAAGCCCTACGAGCCGATGCGACGTCTCATCGCCGAGCGGGCCGGGCCCGGGGAGGTCTGGGTCGTGGGAGATCGAATCGACACCGACCTCGCAATGGCGACCATCGAGGGCTGGACGGGTGTGCTCGTGCTGACCGGTGTGACCGCGACAGCACCCGACCGCGATCCACCGCGGCACGTGCTCGGCTCGATCCGAGAGCTCCCCGAGCTGGTGTCGGCGGGCAGCCGGTGAGTCGGGGTGGATGACGACGTTCCGCACTCCGTCACCCGCAACGGCGATAATGAGGTCCATGGAACCCGCGACCCCCGAATCCGACCTCGAACGCGTTGAGGAGCTCCTATCCAGCCTCGAGACGCTCGACCCGGCCGATCTGGCCGACCCGGCGTCCGAGATCGCCGACACCCTCGGACGGATGCTCGAGGGCCTCGGCGAGGAGCGCATCTGATCCGGCGCAGGCTCGACCTCGAGCTCGTGCGGCGCGGGCTGGCGCGGAGCCGGGCGGAGGCCTTGGATCTCGTGTCCGCAGGGCGGGTGGACGTGCGGGGTATTCCCACCCCGAAGGCCGCCTCGCTGGTCGATGCCGCGACGCCGATCCTGGTGGAGCTCGATGGCCCCCGATACGTGAGCCGTGGAGGCCACAAGCTGGCGGCGGCGCTCGATGCCTTCGCCATCGACCCGGCCGGGCTCCGGGTGCTGGACGCCGGGGCATCCACCGGGGGGTTCACCGACTGCCTCCTGCAGCGGGGGGCGGCCCAGGTGGTGGCAGTCGACGTCGGACACGGTCAGCTCGACGCCGGGCTGCGGAGCGACGCCCGAGTGGTCGTCCATGAGCGTGCCAATCTGCGTCACCTCGCTCCCGGCGACGTCGGTGGCCCCTTCCCGCTCGTGGTCGCCGATCTCTCGTTCATCTCGCTCTGCACAGTGGCCCCGGCACTGGCCGAGATGACCCAGCCCGAGGGTGACCTCGTGGTCCTCGTCAAGCCCCAGTTCGAGCTGGCCCCGTCGATGGTGGGAAAGGGTGGTGTGGTCCGCGACGACGCCGCCCGCCGGTCCGCACTCGCCCGGGTCGAGAGCTGCCTCGGCGACGCCGGGTTCCGGCGCTGGGGGACCATCGAGTCGCCGGTCACCGGGGCGAAGGGGAATCGGGAGTACCTGCTCTGGTCGAAGCGGGAGATCCTCCTGTGAAGATGGGCCTGGTCGTGCATCGTGGGCGAGAGGAAGCGGTCGACTTCGCCGCCGAGCTCACCGCCGCGGCGCAGCGGCTCGGGATCGACGTCGTCGTCGAGGCCGAGGGCGGAAGCGGTCCTGGCGAGGCGGTGGATCTGCTCGTCGCCGTCGGGGGAGACGGGACGATGCTCGACACCGTGCGGCACGCGCTCACCCTCGACGTTCCGGTGATCGGCTTCAACCTCGGCACCATCGGCTTCCTGGCTGCGGCCGAACGTGAGGACGCCCCCGCGGTCATGGCGGCACTGGCATCGGGTGACTACCGGGTGGTCGAACGCTCCACCGTGCAGGCGGACATGCCGGGCGGCTCGGACGTGGGGCTCAACGACGTCGTGGTCGAGAAGATCGACAGCCAGCGGCTGGTCGAGCTGGACCTCGAGGTCGACGGCCGTCACTTCCTCCGGTACCGAGCCGACGGGGTCGTGTTCTCCACCCCGACGGGGTCTACGGCCTACGGGTTCTCGGCCGGTGGCCCACTGATGGATCCCCGGATGGAGGCCTTGATCGTCACCCCGGTCGCCCCCCACTCGCTGTTCGGGCGGACCGTCGTCGTACCCGGTGACAGCGAGATCCGGTGTCGGGTGGCGCGCAACCGTCCGGTCCAGGTGTCGGTCGACGGTCGCGTCATCGGGACGCTGTCGGAGGGCGATCGGGTCGCCATCCGCCGGGGGCCCAGGCCGGTGAAGTTCATCGAGGTCGAGCAGGTGCCCTTCACGAGCCAGGTTCGGCGCAAGTTCGGTCTCGGCTGACGTGCTCGACGAGTTGCTGGTTCGCAACCTCGGCGTGATCGAGGAGGCCCGGTTGGAGCCCGGCCCGGGGATGGTCGTCGTCACCGGGGAGACCGGCGCCGGGAAGACGCTGCTACTGGGCGCCCTGCGGATGCTCTTGGGAGGCGAGAGCCGGCCGGACCTGGTGGGGCCGTTCGGTGACGAGGCGCTCGTCGCCTGCCGTTTCGTCGCCGGTACCGACGAGCTGGGTCTCTCGAGGCGCGTGCCCCGGCAGGGCAGGAGCCGGGCGTATGTCGACGGTGCCGCCGCCTCGGCGGCCGCGCTGGTCGAGCAGGCCGGAGACCGGGTCGAGATCATCGGCCAGCATGATCAGATCTCGCTGACCCGCCCGGGAGAGGCGAGGTCGCTGCTGGACGCCTCCCTCGATGCCGACGGGCAGGTCGCAGAGTCCGCCTTTCGGGATGCCTGGGCGAACCGCGCCCGTGTCCAGGCCGAGATCGACCTCGTGGGCGGTGATCGACGCGTTCTCGAACGCGAGCTCGACCTCGTCGGTCATCAGGCGGCGGAGATACGCGCCGCCGGGTTCGGCCCCGGCGACGACGCCCTGCTGGAGGCCCTCGCGGGCCGTCTCAGGCACGCCGGCGCCCTCCGGGGCCATCTTGCCGGCGGTCGGGATGGGATCGAACGAGCACGGGAGGCCCTCGGTTCGGTGGTCGGCGAGCTGAGCCGGGCGGTGAGGCTCGACGCCGGCCTCGACGGGGTGGCGGCCCTGGCCGCCGAGATCGAGTCGCAGATCGAGGAGCTCACACTCGCCGTCGCCCGCTATCTGGAGGAGCTGGACGTCGACCCCTCCGAGGTGGAGCAGACCGAGCGGCGACTCGCACTGCTGGCGGATCTCCGCCGGAAGTACGGAGCAGATCTCGACGAGGTGCTCGCCTTCGCCGAGCGGGCCGAGTCGCGGAGAGCCGAGCTCACCGATCTCCTGGGGCGGGCCGGTGAGCTGGAGGGTCGGCTCATTGCCGCCGAGGCGGCCCTCGCCTCGGCCGCCGCAGACCTGACCGAGGCTCGGCGAAGAGCGGGCCTGGCGCTGGAGGCGCGTGCGTGCGATCACCTGCAGGAGCTCGGGCTCTCGAGCCCGGTGATCCGGTTTCGCATCACCCCCCGGGCCCCCTCGGCATCGGGGGCGGACGACGTGGCCATTCGGTTCGCCTCCGATGCGAGGCTCGAACCTGGCGACGTCGCCAAGGTCGCCTCCGGTGGCGAGCTCAGCCGAGTGGTGCTCGCGCTCCGACTGGCGGCGGGGACGAGCCAGTCGCCGACGCTGGCCTTCGATGAGGTCGATGCCGGCGTCGGCGGGGCCACCGCGCTGGCGATGGGACGCAAGCTCGCTGCCCTGGCGGAGGGCCGGCAGGTGCTCTGCGTGACCCATCTGCCGCAGGTGGCCGCCTTCGCCGGGAAGCACTACGTGGTCGACCGGGATGGGGTCCGGGCGACGGTCCGGGAGGTGGCGGGCTCCGAGCGGGTTGCCGAGCTGGCGCGGATGCTGGCTGGGCTGCCCGACTCGGAGCGGGGCCGCCAGGCGGCCGAGGAGTTGCTGGAGCTCGCGCGGGGCTGATGCTGCGGGGGACGAGGGGCACAGCGCAATGCATATCGCGCACCCTCCGTGGTAGAAGCCCGCGACCTGCACCTCGCCCGGTGGGCGAGCCGGGAGGTAGGGGGGTACCCTCCGTCATATGGCCTACCAGCACCTCTCGCTCGGACACGACGGGCCGGTCACCACCCTCACCCTCGGCCGACCCGAGCGGAGGAACGCCCTGAGCCTCGAGCTCATGGGCGAGGTCGTCGAGGCTCTCGACTCCCTACCCGACGAGTCCCAGGTCGTGGTCGTCGCCGGTGAGGGGCCCGTATTCTCGGCCGGTCACGATCTCTCCGAGATGCTCGACCGGGACGTGCGGTTCTACCGGGAGCTGTTCGACGTCTGCACCGTGATGATGGAGACGATCCACCGGATCCCGCAGCCGGTCATCGCCCGGGTACACGGGCCGGCCTACGCGGCGGGATGCCAGCTGGTGGCGGCGTGCGACCTCGCGGTGGCCGTCGACACCGCGGTTTTCGCCACGCCGGGTGTGAAGATCGGGCTCTTCTGCTCGACGCCGATGGTGCCCATCAGCCGGGCGGTCGGCCGCAAGCGGGCGATGGAGATGCTCCTGACGGGGGAGCCGATCGACGCCGCCACCGCCCTGGACTGGGGGCTCGTGAACCGGGTCGTGCCGGCCGACCGGCTCGACGAGGCCGTCGCCGAGCTCGTCGAACGGATCACCCGCTACAGCCCGGCCGTGATCGGGATCGGGAAGGAGGCGTTCTACGCACAGGTCGAGCTCGACGAGCACCGCGCCTACGACCTGACGAAGGCGGTGATGGCGAGCAACGCCCGCATGGCCGATGCCCAGGAGGGCATGGGCGCGTTCGTCGAGAAGCGGCCACCCGCCTGGGTGGGCCGGTGAGAAGGATCGGCACGTCATGAACCCCCGCGACGTCTCCACTACCCAGCTCACACCCCTGCTCTTCCTCGAGCGGTCGGCCGAGGTGTTTCCCGAGCGCACCGCCACCGCCTACGGGAGCCGCCGGTCGACCTACGCCGAGATGGCCGCCGAGGCCACCCGGCTGGCATCGGCGCTCGAGGCCTCGGGGATCGGGCCCGGGGACCGGGTCGCCTACCTGCTGCCGAATCTGCCCGAGATGCTGGTCGCCCACTTCGGGGTGCCGCTGGCGCGGGCCGTGCTGGTCGCGATCAACACCCGCCTGTCCGGTCCGGAGATCGAGTACATCCTCCGGCACTCGAGCTCGAAGCTGCTCGTCGTGGACACCGAGCTCTTGCCGGTCGTGGCGCCCCACCTCGATGCGTGCCCGGACCTGGCCGAGGTCGTCACCGTCAACGACGCCGGGATCGCGCCGGTCCGGGCCACGGCCGAATATGCCGACCTGCTCGCCCGGGGGGACGGCACGTCACGGCCCTGGAGGGTGGACGACGAGCACCGGCCCATCTCGATCAACTACACCTCGGGGACCACGGGCCGCCCGAAGGGCGTCCAGTACACCCACCGCGGCGCCTACCTCAACGCCCTCGCCGAGGTGTTCCACTCCAGGCACGACACGGACTCGGTCTACCTCTGGACGCTCCCGATGTTCCATTGCAACGGCTGGTGCACCACCTGGGGGGTGACGGCCGTGGGAGGCACCCACGTCTGCCTGCGCGCGGTCGACCCGGCCCGGATCTGGGAGCTTATCGACGCCGAGGGGGTCACCCACCTCAACGGCGCCCCCACCGTGCTGATCTCGCTCGCCAACCACCCGTCCGCCCACCGGCTCGCACGGGAGGTCACCGTGACGACGGCGGGGGCACCCCCCAGCCCCACGATCATCGGGCAGATGCAGGAGCTCGGCGCCCGGGTGGTCCACGTGTACGGACTGACCGAGACCTACGGGCCCTACACGGTCTGCGAGTGGCGCCCGGAGTGGGCGGGCCTCGCCCTGGCCGACCGGGCGGCGATGATGGCCCGTCAGGGGGTTGCCTTCCTCGGTGCAGACCCCATCCGGGTCGTGGACGAGGAGATGCGGGACGTCCCCCGCGACGGGCGGACGATGGGCGAGGTGGTCATGCGGGGAAACAACGTGATGGCCGGCTACTTCGCCGACCCCGACGCCACCGAGGCGGCCTTCCGGGGAGGCTGGTTCCACTCTGGGGATCTCGGCGTGTGGCACCCGGACGGTTACATCGAGCTCCGGGATCGCGCCAAGGACATCATCGTGTCGGGGGGTGAGAACATCTCGACCATCGAGGTCGAACAGGCGATCGTGAGCCATCCGGCGGTTCTGGAGTGCGCGGTCGTGGCCGTCCCGCACGCCCACTGGGGAGAGCGCCCCAAGGCGTTCGTCGTGCTCAAGGAGGGTGAGGATCTCGGACCAGAGGAGATCATCGACCACGTCAAGACCCGGCTGGCGCGCTTCAAGGCGCCGGACTCGGTCGACGTGGTGACCGCCCTCCCCAAGACCTCGACCGGCAAGATCCAGAAGTACGTGCTGCGAGAGCAGGAGTGGGCGGGACACGACAAGCGGGTCCACTGAGGCGTCACCGGCGCGCCGGGTCGGGGTGGTACCGTGGGTTCCCGTGATGAACGAGCCCACCATCCCGGGTCATCACGGCCCACCCGCCCAGTACCCCGAAGGCCAGTACCCCGAAGGCTCTGCCACCCGGTACGTGTTCGTCACCGGTGGCGTCGTGTCCAGCCTCGGCAAAGGGATCACCGCCGCCTCGCTCGGGCGGCTGCTGAAGGCGAGGGGCCTCCGGGTGATCTCGCAGAAGCTCGATCCCTACATCAACGTCGACCCCGGCACGATGAACCCCTTCCAGCACGGCGAGGTGTTCGTCACGGAGGACGGCGGTGAGACCGACCTCGACCTCGGCCACTACGAGCGCTACACGGGCGTCAACCTGCGTCGATCCTCGAACGTGACCTCCGGGTCGGTCTACCTCTCGGTCATCCAGAAGGAGCGGCGGGGCGACTACCTCGGCGACACCGTCCAGGTCATTCCCCACATCACCAACGAGATCAAGGCGCGGATCCGCAAGGTGGGCGACGACGACGGGGTGGACGTCGTCATCACCGAGGTGGGCGGCACCGTGGGAGACATCGAGAGCCTCCCGTTTCTCGAGGCGATCCGCCAGTTCGGCAACGACGTAGGCCGCTCCAACGTCCTCTATCTCCACGTGACGCTCGTGCCCTACATCGCCTCGTCCGAGGAGCTGAAGACCAAGCCCACCCAGCACTCGGTGGCCGAGCTGCGATCGAAGGGCATCAGCCCCGACGTGATCGTCGTCCGATCCGATCGCGCCATCGACGACGGGGTTCGCCGCAAGATCTCCCTCTTCTGCGACGTGCCCCCGCGAGCCGTGATCAACGCCCCCGACGCCCGTGACATCTACGAGGTCCCGCTCGTGCTCCACGAGGGCGGTCTCGACCAGGTCGTGTGCGATCGTCTCGGGCTCGTCACCGGCCCCCCCGAGCTCACCGCGTGGCGGAGCATGGTCGACCACGCCCTCAACGCCACCCGGCCGGTCACGGTGGGGATCGTCGGCAAGTAC
Organism: Acidimicrobiia bacterium; assembly: GCA_046484325.1. Lineage (GTDB taxonomy): Bacteria > Actinomycetota > Acidimicrobiia > Spongiisociales > ZC4RG35 > JAWOJB01. Next base: position 41,638 of record JAWOJB010000087.1, read on the forward strand.
GTCGACCTCCCCGACGCCTATCTGTCGGTCGTCGAGTCACTGCGCCACGCGGCGGCCGCCAACGACCTCGCACTCGACCTGCGCTGGATCCCCAGCGAGGAGCTCACGGGCATGCTCGCCGAGGCGTACCTCGAGGACGTCGACGCCGTCGTCGTCCCGGGGGGCTTCGGCTACCGGGGGGTGGAGGGCAAGATCGCGGCCATTCGTTACGCCCGAGAGCGGGGCATCCCCTTCCTCGGCCTCTGCCTCGGGCTGCAATGCGCCATCATCGAGTTCGCCCGTACGGTGCTCGGGTACGCCGAGGCGAACTCGAGCGAATTCGACCCCACCACCCCGCATCCCGTCATCGATCTCATGGCCAGTCAGGCGGGGATCGAGGAGAAGGGAGGGACGATGCGCCTCGGCCTCTATCCGGCCAAGCTGGCCGAGGGGTCGCTCGTGCGTCAGCTGTACGGCTCCGAGCTCATCTACGAGCGGCATCGCCACCGCTGGGAGGTCAACAACCGGTACCGCAAGGACCTGGAGGCGGCGGGCATGCGGCTCTCGGGCATCTCCCCCGACGAGTCGCTCGTGGAGTTCATCGAGATCCCCGAGCACCCCTTCTTCGTGGCGACCCAGGCCCATCCCGAGTTCCGGTCCCGCCCCGACGACCCGCATCCCCTCTTCGTAGCGCTGGTCGCGGCCGGCGGGCGCCGCCGGGCGGTGCGCCCCTCCCCTTCACCGTCTCAACCGGTCGAGACCCTGCGGTGAGCTTCCGTCTCCTCGGCAGCCGGGCCGTGGGTCGCGGCCGGCTCATGCGATACGAGCGGATGCACCTCAGAACGCCCGGGGGCGGGGTGATCGCCCGGGACGTGGTTCGCCACCCGGGTGGGGTGGCCGTGCTGCCGGTCTTCGACGATGGGCGGGTCCTGCTCGTCCGCCAGTACCGGTCCGCCGTCGACCGGCCGGTCTACGAGGTGCCGGCCGGGGTCCTCGAGAGCGACGACTTCGATCACGAGACCGCCGTTCGCCGAGAGCTCGAGGAAGAGGCCGGCCTCCGGGCAGACCGGCTCACCCTCCTGGCCGTCGTGCACACCTCGCCGGGCTACACCGACGAGGCCCTTCGGGTCTTCGCCGCCGAAGGTATCGTGCGCGTGCCCCGACGCCCGGATGGGGCCGAGGAGCACGAGGCAGAGCTCGTCGAGATGCGTCTGGAGGAAGCTCTCGCCGCGGTGGACGCAGGTGAGATCACGGACGCCAAGACACAGGTGGCGTTGCTGGCCTGGGACAGGAGGAAGGCGTGATCGTTGGTGTTCCCTGTGAGGTCAAGACGTCGGAGTTTCGGGTGGCGATCACCCCGGTCGGGGTGCGCGAGCTGACCTCCCACGGCCACACCGTGCTGATCGAGCGCCACGCCGGGGAGGGCTCGGTGATCCACGACGAGGAATACGAGGCCCAGGGAGCAACGGTCGTCCCCGACGCCGAGGACGTGTTCGCCGACGCCGAGATGATCCTCAAAGTCAAGGAGCCCCAACCACAGGAGGTGGAGCGGTTCCGGGCAGGTCAACTCCTGTTCACCTATCTCCACCTGGCGGCGTACCCCCACCTGGCCCATGCGCTCGTGAAGCGGGGGATCGTCGCGGTCGGGTACGAGACCGTCGAGATGCCCGACCGCAGCCTGCCGTTGCTCGCCCCGATGTCGGAGATCGCCGGGCGGATGGCCACCCAGGTCGGCGCCTACTTCCTCGAGCGGGCGCAGGGTGGCCGGGGCGTCCTGCTGGGCGGGGTGTCAGGGGTGAAGCCCGGCAAGGTCGTGGTGATCGGCGCCGGCATGGCCGGCTACAACGCCGCCATCATCGCGATGGGCATGCAGGCGGACGTCGTGGTGCTCGACCGCGACCTCAACAAGCTGCGCATGATCGACCGGATCCACCAGGGCCAGATCGTGACCCTCGCGTCGAACCGGCTCACCCTCGAGGAATTGGTGCTCGACGCCGACCTCGTGATCGGCTCGGTGCTCGTCCCTGGCGCGTCCGCTCCCAAGCTCGTCACCGAGGACATGGTGCGGGCGATGCGACGGGGCTCGGTCCTCGTCGACGTGGCGATCGACCAGGGCGGCTGCTTCGAGACGAGCCACGAAACCACCCACGAAAACCCGGTGTATGCGGTGCACGACGTCCTGCACTACGCGGTCGGCAACATCCCCGGAGCGGTTCCCCACACGTCGACCTACGCGCTCACCAACGCCACCCTGCCGTACGCGTTGACGCTCGCCGATCTCGGCATCCGGGGCGCGATCGTCGAACACCCCGAGCTGCTCGGTGGCATCAACGTCGTCGGACCGTCGATCACGAACCAGGCCGTCGCCGCCAGCCTGGGCCTTCCGTTCCAGGACCCGGTGGAGGCCCTGTCGACGGCGTGACCAGCGCACTCGGGGCCGGCGTCGAGGCGTATCTGGCATCCCTTGCGGTCGATCGCGGTCTGTCCCGCAACACCATCACGGCCTATCGCCGCGATCTGACCGACTATCTGGCATTCCTCGACGGGCGGCTGCCCGAGCCAGTCGAGGTCGAGGCGTACCTCCGGCGGCTCGATGCGTCGGGACGATCGTCGGCCACCATCGCCCGACGCCTGTCGGCGGTCCGCGGGCTGCATCGGTTCCTCGTCTCCGAGGGCCTGGCGGAGACCGACCCGACGGTGCTCGTCGACCGGCCACGGCGGCTCCAGGGACTGCCCAAGGCACTCACGGTCGAGGAGGTGCTGGCGCTGCTCGACACTCCCGATCGGGCCACCGTGAAGGGACGTCGTGATGCCGCGCTCCTCGAGTTCCTCTACGCCACCGGGGCTCGGGTCTCCGAGGCGCTCGCCCTCGATCTCGTCTCGCTCGACCTGGAGGAGGCGACCGTTCGTCTGCTCGGCAAGGGCTCGAAAGAGCGTATGGTCCCGGTGGGTCGGGCGGCTCTCGAGGCGATCCGGACGTGGCTACCCGATCGTCTCCGGCTCCGGTCCGGCGGCACCGATGCCGTCTTCCTCAACCTGAGAGGGTGGCGTCTCAGCCGGCAGGGGGCGTTCACGATCGTGCGCCACCACGCCGCTCGGGCGGGCATCCCCGTGGAGGCCGTCTCGCCCCACGTGCTCCGGCACTCGGCTGCGACGCACATGCTGGAGGGCGGCGCCGACCTGAGAATCGTCCAAGAACTGCTGGGGCACGCTAGTGTGTCCACCACCCAGGTCTACACCCGGGTGTCACCGCGGCATCTCCTCGAGATCTACGTCCAATCACACCCGCGAAGCAGATGACAACCATGGACACCGCTGCAATCGAAGCCGGCCTCCGCGAGGCCAGGTCCAGGCTCGTCCGCCAGATGGAGGACCTGGGCGCCACCGACTCTGGCGAGCTCCGTCCGGACGCCGGATTCGAGGAGGGATTCGCCGACGCCGCCGCAGCCACCGCCGAGCGGACCGAGGTGCTGGGCGTCGTCGAGAGCCTCAAGAGCCAGGTCGACAGCATCGACGCGGCCCTCACCCGAATCGCCGAGGGCGGGTACGGGACCTGCGCATCGTGCGGCAAGGAGATCCCCGCCGCCCGGCTGGAGGCCCGGCCCGAGTCGATCTACTGCGTCGACTGCAAGTCCCGCCGCTGAGTGCCCGGCACCTGGTCGCACCTGGCAGCCCGCTTCGTCGACGTGGCCGCGGCCCGACCACTCGACTCCGATGAGCTGGCCTGGGTCGAGGGCCGGCTCACCGACTCCGAGCGTTTGGCATTCGTGACGCAGTCCCGTGCCGACCAGCGGCACGGTCACGATGCCGGTCGTCATGTCGAGGCGCACGGCGGATCGGGCATCGAGGTGAGGGCCGCGCTCCTGCACGACATCGGGAAGCGCCACGCCCGCCTGGGGTTGTTGGGGCGAACCTGGGCGAGTCTCGCCATCCGGCTCCGGCTCCCGCTGTGGGCCCGCGCCAGGATCTACCGGGATCACGGTCCCCTCGCCGCCGTCGAACTCGAGCGGTGGGGGGCGGAGACGCTCGTGGTCGATTTCGCCCGCCACCACCACGGACGGCGCCCGCGCACGATCGAGCCGCCGGTGTGGCAGCGGCTGGAGGACTCGGATCGCGTGACGGTGTTCCACCGAAAAGCGGGCGGTCACGACCAGAATCGGCCCATGCGCGAACCCGGGACGTGGCGGCCGTGAGCTATCACGTGAAGACGGCGGTATTCGAGGGGCCCCTCGACCTGCTGTTGCAGCTGGTGACCCGCCACCAGGTCGACGTGGCCTCGTTGAGCCTCGGTGACCTCGTCACCGAGTACCTGTCTTACCTCGAGGAGATGCGGTTGCTCGACCTCGAGATAACCAGCGAGTTCCTGTTGATCGCCGCCACCCTCGTCCAGCTCAAGATCCGCCGGCTGCTGCCCGTCGACACCGAGGTGGATTTCGACGAGGAGCTCTCCCTCATGGAAGAGCGCGATCGTCTGCTCTCGCGGCTGCTCGCCTGTGTCACCTTCAAGGACGTGGCGGCGGTGCTCTCGCTGCGGATGGAGGAGGCGAACCGCCACGTGCCCAGGGTGTCGGGCATCGACCAGCAGATCCGCCGGCTCGCTCCCGACATCGTCCTGTCGGTCGACGCCGACGGTCTGGCCGCCCTGGCCGCGCGGGCGCTCGCGCGCTGGCGATCCGAACCCGATCTCGACCACCTCGACCTCGAGCTGCCATCAGTGCAGGCGGCGCTCGACGAGTTGCGGGCGAGGGTGGTCGACAGCGCCGAGACGACCTTCGATGACCTCGTAGCCCACTGTCAACGGCCGGTCGAGGTCGCCGCCTATTTCCTGGCCCTCCTGGAGCTCGCCCGATGGGGCATGGTCGAACTCGCCCAGCGCGACTGGCTGGCGAAGATCGAGGTCACTCACCGGCCCATCGACCCCACGGTGCCCCTGCTCTCGGAATGGGCGCCATGATCGACTCCTCGGGCGCCCTCGAGGCGATCCTGTTCGTGACCGAGGCGCCGGTTCCCGAGTCCGAGCTCGCCGAGGTCCTGGAGGTGCCGGTGGACGAGGTCGCCGCCCTGCTCGAAGGACTCGCGGGTCGCCTCGCCGAGCGAGGGAGCGCACTCGAGATCCGGCGGACCGCCGGCGGCTGGCGCCTCTACACCCGACCCGACGCCTACCCGTATCTCGAGCGGTTCTCGGCCAGCGCCACGGCTCGCCGTCTCTCGGCCGCCGCGCTCGAAACCCTGGCGGTCGTGGCCTACCGCCAACCGGTGTCGCGGGGCCAGCTGGCCGAACTGCGCGGGGTCGACTCGGACTCGGCCCTCCGCACGCTCGAACGGCTCGGGCTGGTGGAGGAGGCCGCCCGACTGCCCACTCCCGGGAACCCGGCCGTGTACCGGACCACGCCGCTCTTCCTCGAGAAGCTGGGGATCGACACGCTCGAGGCCTTACCGCCGCTGGCCGACCACGTGCCCCCCGCCGACGTGGTGGAGACCCTGGAAGAGACGTTCCGGGCCGAACCGTGAGCGACGAGCCGGCTCCGGCCGGCCGGCTACGCCTGCAGCGGGCGATCTCGATGGCAGGGCTGATGTCCCGGCGGGCGGCAGAGGAGCTGATCCGGGCGGGCCGGATCACGATCGATGGTCGGGTGGCCGTGCTTGGGGATCGGGTCGATCCATCCGGCGAGACGGTCGCCATCGACGGCGTGCCGGTACCGGTGGCGCCGGGCCTCGTCACCTATCTGCTCTACAAGCCGCCGGGCGTGGTGAGCACCGCCTCCGACCCCCAGGGCCGGCCGACGGTGGTCGGCCTCATCCCGAGCGAGGTTCGGCTGTGGCCGGTGGGGCGTCTCGACGTGGAGAGCGAGGGCCTCGTCCTGCTCACGAACGACGGGGAGCTCACCAACCTCGTCACCCATCCCCGCCACGGTGTGCCGAAGACCTACACCGCGCTCGTCGTCGGTCGCCCCCGGGCGGCGGTGTTGCGGCGGCTCGAGGAGGGCGTCGACCTCGACGATGGGCCGGCTCGTGCGCTGCGCTGCCGGTTGCTCGATGCCACCCCCGAAGAGGCCCTGGTCGAGGTGGTGATGGGGGAGGGACGGAAGCGGGAGGTCCGCCGCATGTTCGACGCCGTCGGGCACCCCGTCCGGCGGCTGGTGCGCACCGCCATCGGGCCGATCCGGGACCCCGGCCTACGACCAGGGGCATGGCGGCCTCTCGACGTGCACGAGGTGGCCGCCCTGTACGCTGCCGGCCGACCCAGGGCCACGCCATGAGCACGTTGCACGACCCGCTTCCGATCGAGCCGCTCGACCGCCCGGTCGGCGCCCGGGTTCGCCCGCCGGGTTCGAAGAGCCTCACCAATCGCGCCCTCGTGGCGGCCGCGCTCGCCTCCGGTGGCGTCAGCCGCCTCGACGGCGCTCTGGAGGCCGACGACACGGCCACGATGCGTCGGGGGCTGCGAGCCTTCGGGGTAACTGTCGAGGACGTCGACGATCCCTGGCTCGTCCTCGGCACCGGAGGACGGCCCGAGACGCCTTCGGTCGCGATCGACGCCCGGGCGTCGGGCACCACGGCCCGGTTCCTCACCGCCTTCGCGGCGTTGGCGGCCGGGCCGACCGTCGTTGACGGGAGCACCCGCATGCGAGCTCGACCCATCGGCCACCTGGCCGAGGCCCTCGTCCGGGGAGGGGTGGCGGTCGAGACCGCGAATGGCTTTCCACCTGTCCGGGTGGGTGGGGGCGGGCTCAGGGGCGGGTCGATCGAGGTCGACGGGTCGCTGTCGAGTCAGTTCGCCTCGGCGTTGCTGCTCGTCTCCCCATGCGCCGAGGCCGCGGTGGACCTCCAGGTGGTGGGAACCCCGGTGTCCACGACCTATCTGGTCAGCACCGTCGAAGTGATGCGAGCGTTCGGGGCGACGGTCGAGGCAGACGATCTCACGTTCCGGGTCGAGCCCACCGGCTACCGGCAGACCCACTTCGAGGTGGAGGCCGACGCCTCTGCGGCCGTGTATCCGCTGGCGGCGGCCGCCGTGCTGGGGGGTGTGGTGGTCGTCGACGGCATAGCCGCCGGATCCTCCCAGCCGGATCTCCGATTCGTCGACGTGCTCGAGCAGATGGGCTGCGTCGTACTTCGGGGAGAGCACGGTCTGGTGCTGGCCGGGCCATCCCGCTCGCTGCAACCGGTGGAGGTGGACATGGGCGGAGCGCCCGACGCGGCCATGGCCCTGGCCGTGGTGTGCCTCTTCGCCGACGGGCCGAGCCGGATCCGGGGGCTCTCCACGCTCCGGATCAAGGAGACGGACCGCCTCGTCGCGCTCCGGACCGAGGTGGAACGAATCGGCGGCCGGGCGGAGATCGACGGGGACACTCTCGTGGTCGGCCCCGGATCGTTCCACGGCACCCGGGTCGAGACCTACGACGATCACCGCATGGCGATGTCCTTCGCCATCGCCGGCCTGCGGGTTCCCGGCATCACGATCGCCGACCCGGGTTGCGTGTCGAAGACCTGGCCCGGGTACTTCGATATGCTCGCCGGGCTGTGAGCCCCCCCGGACGCCTCGTGATCGCGGTCGACGGCCCGGGCGGATCGGGCAAGTCCACGGTGAGCCGGGAAGTTGCCCGCCGCCTGGGTCTGGCCCACCTCGACACGGGAGCGTTCTATCGCGCCGCCACACTGGCGGGATTGCGCACCCGGATCGACCTCTCCGACGAGGCCGCCCTCGTAGCGATCGTCGACCGGATCGTGATCGACCAGGAGGACGGGCGGACGTATCTCGACGGCGAGGACGTGTCCGGCGAGATCCGATCCGACGAGGTGACCGCACGGGTGAGCGCCGTCGCCGCCCACCCGTCGGTCCGCCAGCGGCTGGTGGCTCGGCAGCGTGCGTGGGTTGGGCGACACGGGCACCGGGCTGCGGTCGAGGGCCGCGACATCGGCTCGGTCGTGTTCCCCGACGCCCAGGTCAAGGTGTTCCTCACCGCCGACCCCGCCGAGCGGGCCAGGCGGCGGGCCCGGGAGCTGGGTGCGAGGGAGTACCAGGTCGAGGTGAACCTGGCGAGGCGGGATCGGATCGACTCATCCCGGGAGGCCTCCCCCCTCGCCGTCGCCGAGGGTGCGGTGATCCTCGACACCACCGGCATGACGTTCGAGGAGGTGGTGGAGCGGGTGCTCGAGCTGGCCCGGTGAAGGCGGCGGGCTCAGCCGCCGATGATCGACTCGAGTGCCTCGGTGGCAGTCCACTCGCGGTCGCGTTCGAGCCGGCCCGGCTCGAACGGGGAACGCGCCGTCACCGATGCCTCGACCAGGGCCTGGAGGGTCGTCACGAACGCCCGTAGCTGAGGCGGCAGCGGGAAGTACTCCTCTTCCTCGGTGGTGCTCAGCAGCTCGAAGCCGAGCCGGGGGGCGAGGCGGTCGATCACCTCCTGGACGAGGTGATCGGGTGCCGAGGCGCCGGCGGTGACCCCGACGGTGGCCACGCCCTCCAGCCAGGCGTCGTCGATCCCCTCCGCCGAGTCGATGCGATGGGCCGCCCGCCCCGCCTCGTGGGCCACCCGCACCAACGCCCGGGTGTTCGACGAGGTGTCGGAGCCGACCACGAGGATCAGGTCGCACCTGGCGGTCAGCGCCTGCACCGCCGTCTGGCGGTTGGTGGTGGCGTAGCAGAGGTCGCCCCGCCGGGCCGTCCACAGTTCGGGGAAGCGATCTCCGGCCGAGTCGAGCACCGCCTGCCACTCGTGCATGCCGAGGGTGGTCTGGGCGAGGAGCGCGACCTTGGCCGGGTCCGCCGGCCGGAACTCGCCCAGCCCATGCTCCGGTTCGACGAGCGTGATGGCATCGGGGGCCTCGGCCACCGTGCCCACCGCCTCGTCGTGACCCTCGTGGCCCACATAGATGATGTCGTAGCCCTGTCGGGCCATGCGCTTCACCTCGTGATGGACCTTGGTGACGAGCGGGCACACCGCGTCGATGACGACGGCGGCACGGCGCTCGGCCCCCTGCACGACCTCGGGGGCGGAGCCATGGGCCGACAGCATCACCGGCGAGCCCTCGGGGACCTGGGAGATGTCGTCGACGAAGACAACCCCGACCTTCTCGAAGGCGCCCACCACCCACCGGTTGTGCACGATCTCGTGGTAGCAGTAGACCGGCGGCTCGAAGAGACGGACCATCCAGGTGAGCGCCTTGATGGCCATGTCGACGCCGGCACAGAAACCACGGGGCTCGGCGAGGATGACACGGTCGACCACGGGCGAGATGGTAGGTCGCGGGTGCCCGGTATCCGCAGTGGGGCGTGGGCGATGGAGGATGCGCTGGGGGAGGGAGGCTCTACCGTGCTGCCCATGAGCTCGGCCCGCCTTCCCGTCGTCGCCGTCGTGGGCCGGCCCAACGTCGGGAAGTCGACGCTCGTCAATCGCGTGCTCGGTGCCCGTCAGGCCGTGGTCGAGGAGAGGCCAGGTGTCACCCGGGACCGCCGCGAGTTCACCGCAGACTGGGCGGGCCGGTCCTTCCTCCTGGTCGACACCGGCGGATGGGAGAGTCTGCCCGGGGAAGCGATGTCGGAGGGCATCCGGCGGCAGGCCGAGGCTGCGGTGTCGGCTGCCGATGCGGTCCTGTTCGTGGTCGACTCCGGGGCGGGCGTGTCGGAGGACGACGCCGGGGCGGCCGCGGTCGTGCGCCGGGCCGGCGTTCCGGTGATCCTCGCAGCCAACAAGGTCGACGACGCCCGCCACGAGTGGGATGCCGCGGCGCTGTGGCGGCTCGGGCTGGGCGAGCCGCAGCCGGTTGGGGCCCTTCACGGCAGGGGTGTGGGCGAGTTGCTGGACCGCCTGGTGGCCCTGTTCCCCGAGGCGCCGGCCGAGCCTCCCCGGGACGGCCGCACCCGCCTCGCCATCGTGGGCCGCCCGAACGTCGGAAAGTCGACCCTGTTGAACCGGCTGGCGGGAGAAGAGCGCGTGCTGGTGTCCGAGGTCCCGGGCACCACCAGGGACCCGATCGACGTCGTCGTGGAGATCGATGGCGAGGAGTATCGGGTCGTCGACACCGCCGGGATGCGCCGGCTCCCGAAGATCGGCGAGAGCGCCGACTATTACGCCGTTCTCCGTGCCCGCGAGGCGATGGCCGAGGCGGACATCGCGCTGCTCGTCGTCGACGCTCTCGACGGCGTGACCCAGCAGGACCAGCGCATCGCCTCGGAGGCGGTCGGGGCCGGCGTGGGGCTCGTGCTCGTGCTCAACAAGTGGGATGCCCTCGAAGCCGAGGTGCGGGAGGAGACCGAGCGCTCGGTCGGACTGCGGCTTGGGTTCGTGGGGTGGGCGCCCGTGCTCCGGATCTCGGCGCTCACCGGGGCCAGGCTCCACCGGCTGGGAAGGGCGGTCGAGGCGGTCACAGCCGCCCGGACTCGCCGGATCGCCACCGGACGGCTCAACCGCCTGCTTCGGGACTGGACGGCCGCCCACCCGCCCCCCACCCGGAAGGGCCGGCGTCCGCGGCTGCTGTACGGGGTGCAGGCGGGGGTGGAGCCTCCCACGTTCGTCCTGTTCGTGTCGGGCGGGGAGCTCGGGCCCGACTACCTGAGGTTCCTCGAGGGCCGGCTCCGCACGGAAGAGGACTTCACCGGAACCCCCATCCACCTCGTTGCCCGGGCCCGCTCGGAGGGACGGTCGTGAGCGAATCGCCGTTCCTTCCCGAGCAGGACTCCACCGACCCGGACCAGGGCACGCCGTTCAGCTTCAAGCTGGTGCTGGTCCTCACCGCCGTGTATCTGCTGTACCGGCTGATCCAGGGAGTTGTGTGGCTGGTCGAACGGATTGGCGCCTGACGGCTTGACACATTGAGCAACCACGTGGCCCACGGCCACGTGGTTGCTCAATGAACGGGGGAGGTTCCTCACGGTGATTCGCCCGACCTCGCCGGTGGGCCTCCGGTAGCATGGGTTGGACCGTGGGTCGCTGCCTGCGTCTTGACGGCCTGCATGTGTACGGGAGGAATTGGAGGATATCGTGAGAGAGCATCTCACCAAGTGGCGTTGGTTTGCGCTGCTCGCCGTGT
>JAWOJB010000022.1:0-35675 GCA_046484325.1 Acidimicrobiia bacterium
GTCGGTGTGCCGGCGGAGTGGTCGTGGTCGGATGGAGGGCCGGGGGCGGGCGTGTGGCGGCGCTGCTCGGGGACGCCGGGGCCGGCGTCGCCGCCAGCGCGGCGAGAGCAGCAGGCGAATCGGGCTCGGGCTCTCGATCGAGGACCGCTCCGAGCGCCACGGCCCCAAGCAGGACCAGCGCCAGCAGGCCGAGCAGCCGCCCGTTCACGGCGCGGGGTCGGAGACGAGGCGAAAGGCGGCGAAGACGCCGTCGACGCCTCGCAGATCGGTGATGAGCCGGGGAACCTGTCCCGGGTCGGAGAGCTCGACCTCGTAGCGAAGGACCGCCACCCGGTCGCGACCCGTCATCGACGACGAGGCCGTGATGTTGCCACCCAGATCGGAGATGACGGCGGTGACGTCGCGGAGCAGCTTGGTGCGATCCAGCGCCTCGACCTGGACCCAGATCGAGAACGAACCGACCCGGTCGTGCGGCCAGGACACCTCGACCATCCGTTCGCGACGGTCCCCGGCCAGGCTGTCGATGTTGGTGCAGTCGGAACGGTGGACCGACACCCCGCGCCCGATAGTCACGAACCCCACGATGGGGTCGCCCGGCACGGGGGCGCAACATCGCGCAAAGCGCACAAGCATGTCGTCGAGTCCCTCGACGATCACCGGCAGACCCGGCGCGGGGGGCCGTCGTCGCTGCGGCTGCAGGAACAGATCGGGCTGCTCGCCCTCGTCGGGGCGGACGAGACGAACCAGGCGCTGGATCACCGTGTTCACGGAGATCTCGTTCTCACCGACCGCCTTGAGCAGTCCTTCGAGGTCGACCTTGTTGAGGTCGGACGCGATCTCGGTCAGGAGCCGGTCTCGTTCGGCGGCTCCCAGCCCGAGCCCCTCTTTGCGAAGGTGGGTGAGGACGAGCTCACGGCCCTCGGCGACGGCGGCCGCCCGGCGCTCCTTGAGGAACCACTGCTTGATCTTCGACTTGGCGCGCGACGTGCGGACGAAGGCGAGCCAGTCACGGCTGGGCCCGGCATCGGGTGCCTTGGAGGTGATGATCTCGACGATGTCACCCGACTCGAGACGGGTCGACAGAGGGACCAGCCGACCGTTCACCCTGGCCCCGACGCAGCGATTCCCCACCTCGGTGTGGACGGCATAGGCGAAGTCGACGGTGGTGGCATCCCGGGGCAGGCTCTTCACGTCGCCCTGCGGGGTGAGGACGAACACCTCGTCCTGGTAGAGGTCGAGCTTGAGGTCGGCGAGGAACTCGACCGGGTCGGTGGAGGCATCGGGGAGGGTCCTCAGGTCCCGCACCCAATCCACCCGATGCGCCTCCTCGCCCTCCTTGTAGCGCCAGTGGGCGGCGATGCCGGACTCGGCGAGCCGGTGCATGTCCCAGGTGCGGATCTGGACCTCGAGCGGCTTCCCATCTGGTCCGATGACCGTCGTGTGGAGGCTCTGATAGAGGTTGAACTTGGGCATCGCCACGTAGTCCTTGAACCGCCCCGTCACCGGCACCCACCGGGCGTGCACGAGGCCGAGGGCCGCGTAGCAGTCCCTCACCTCGTCGACGACGACCCGCACGCCGATCAGGTCGTGGATGTCCTCGAAGGGGCGCCCGCTCTCGACCATCTTCCGGTAGATCGAGTAGTGATGCTTGGGCCGGCCGGTGACCTCGGCCTCGATCCCGGCCTCGGCCAGCATCCCCGACACCTCGTGGACCATCTTGTCGATGAACACGTTGCGCTCGGGTGCCCGCTCGGCGAGCTTCGCCTCGATCTCGGCATGACGTCCCGGATACAGGACCTCGAAGCACCGATCCTCCAGCTCGTGCTTGATCTCCTGCATCCCGAGCCTGTGGGCGAGCGGGGCGTACACGTCGAGGGTTTCGCGGGCGACCCGCTGCTGCTTGGTCGGCGACAGCGGGGCGATCGTCCGGATGTTGTGGAGCCGGTCGGTCAGCTTGATGACCAGGATCCGCAGGTCCTGGGCCATCGCCACGACCATCTTCCGGATGCTGGCGGCCTGGGCTTCCTCCCGAGAGCCGTACGTGATCCGGTCGAGCTTGGTGACCCCGTCGATGAGCCGGACCACCTCCTCGCCGAACTGGGACTCGAGATCCTGGTAGGTGACAGCGGTGTCCTCGAGAGTGTCGTGCAGCAGCGAGGCGACCAGGGTGGGACCGTCCATACCGTACCCGGCAAGGATGGCGGTCACCTCCACCGGGTGGGTGATATAGGGCTCCCCCGACTTCCTGGTCTGGCCGGCATGGGCCTCCGTGGCGAGCTGGTAGGCCCGACGAAGCACGTCTACGTCGCCTGCGGGATGGTGCTCGAGGTAGGCCTCGATGAGCTGGTCGAAGCCGCGGTCGGCGATCCCCGCGAGATCAGCGTTGGACGATGGCATGGAAGGGAAGACCGTCCAGAGTCGCTCGCCCGCCGAGGTCGGTCAACTCGATGAACACAGACAGGCCGGCGAGTTCGGCGCCCACCCGCTCGAGCAGACGTGCGGATGCGACGGCGGTGCCCCCGGTGGCGATGACGTCGTCGACGATGAGGACGCGGTCGCCCGGACCGACGGCGTCCTCATGGATCTCGACGGCATCCGAGCCGTATTCGAGGTCGTAGTCCTGCCGCTGGGTGCGGTAGGGCAGCTTGCCGGCCTTCCGAATCGGGATGAAACCGGCGCCGAGACGTTCTGCTACCCCCGCCGCCAGCATGAACCCGCGTGCCTCGATCCCGGCCACCTTGTCGATCCCTCCTCGTTCGAAGGGCTCGGCCAGGGAGTCCATGAGGGCGCTGAAGGCAGCGGCGTCGGCGAGGACGGGGGTGATGTCGTAGAAGAGGATCCCCGGCTTGGGATAGTCGGGGATTTCCCGGATGAGCGCGATGATGTCCGGCACCCGACCAGTCTACCGGTTATCGGTCAACCGGCCCCGGCCGGGGGTCAGCGCCGGCGTCGCTTCGGTGGACGCGGCGGGCGTGGGCCCGACGTTTCGCCCGGCGTCGACTCGGGGATGTGGTCGGGCCCGGGCGAGGACGCAGGCACGGATGCCGCCTCGATGTCGATCGCCGGCGCAACCGACGCCGACTTGGCCGGTTTGGTCCGGGCCGGTGTGGGTCGGCGCTCGGCCCGCTCCCGTCGTTCGATCCAGGCCCCTTCCCGCTCCTTCCAGGTCGCCAGCAGCGGGGCGGCGACCGCGATCGAAGAGTAGGTCCCGGCGGCGATCCCCACGAACAGGGCGAGGGAGAAGTCCTGGAGCGTGGTCGCCCCGAGCACGAGCGATCCGATGAAGAGCAGGCAACCGACCGGGAGCAGCGACGTCAGCGACGTCAGGATCGAGCGAGACAGCATCGTGTTCATCGCGCGGTTGACGATCGAGGAGTACGTCACCGGCTCATCCTCGACGGCCTGTTCGATCTCCTCCACCTTGTCGAACACGACCACGGTGTCGTACAGCGAGTAGCCAAGGATCGTCAGAAGCGCCACGACGGTGGCAGGCGTGACCGAGAACCCGGTGACGGCATAGATGCCGGTCGTCAGGACGAGGTCGTGGATGAGGGCGACGAGCCCGGCGGCCGCCATCTTCCACTGGAGCCGCCACGAGATGAACAGGGCTGCCACGCCGAGGAACACGGCGAGCGCCTCGAGTGCCCGCCGCGTCACGAGCGCCCCGAAGCTCGGTCCGACGAACGAGACCGAGACCTGGTCGGGTTCGGCACCGGCGACGGTCTCCACCGTGTCGACGAGCAGCGCCTGCTGGCCCTCGACGAGCTCGGTGGTCTGCACCCGGACAGCGTTGCCGTCGTCGACGAGCTGGATACGGTCGACCGGAGGCAGCCCGGCGTCGGCGATCGCCTGGCGGATGTCGGCGACGTCGGCGCCGGCGGGGTTCTCCGCCTCCACCGAGATCCCGCCGGTGAACTCGAGACCGAGATTGAGGTTTCGCACCCCCAGGGCGAGGAGCGAACCGGCCACGAGCACCACCGAGATCGTCAGCCAGATCCGGCGCTTCCCGACGAAGTCGATGTTCGACTCGCCGCGCGTGACCCTGGTCCATCGACTCACGCCGGGACCTCCACGGCGGCGGCCGGCGCCGGCACTCCGGCCGCCGCCCGGATGCTGAGCGGGCCGTCCTCCGCCAGTGGTGAGTTCGCCAGCAGGCTCACAGCCCGGCGGGTGTAGGCGCGCACGATGATCACATCGAGGATCGTGGCGATCCCCAGGGAGAGGGCGAAGCCGCGGACCGGCCCCACCGCCAGCAACCACAGCAGGGCGGCCCCCAGGAACGACACCGTGTCGGCCGTCAGGATCGTCCGGAAGGCCAGACGGAAGCCCTCCGTCGCCGCCTCCGGTGGAGGCACCCCGTCGCGAACGAGGTCTTTGACCCGTTCGAAGTAGACGATGTAGCTGTCGGCGGTGATTCCCACCGACACGATGAGGCCGGTGACGCCCGCCAGGGTGAGGGTGAGGCCCGCCCCCCGGCCGAACAGGGCGAAGATCGTGATGAGGAGGGACCCGAACACGGTCAGACCGACGATGGCCACCACGCCGAGCACCCGGTAATAGGTGAGCAGCACGAGTGCCACGAGCACCAGGCCGATGGCACCTGCCAGGAGTCCGGCGCGGAGGGAGTCGGTCCCGAGGGTGGCCGAGACCTTCTCGACGGCGTCGATGGTGAACGACACCGGCAGCGAGCCGTATCGCAGCACGACCGCCAGGTCCTTGGCGTCGTCCTCGGCGGTGGGGCCGGTGCCGACGGTGATGATGGCCCGCCCCCCCGTGATGCCCACCCCCGGCAGGATCTCGGGCGAGACCTGGGGGGCCGAGACCACCGATCCGTCGAGGACGATCGCGATCCGCCGCCGCGGATCGCCGGCCGGGTAGTTGGCCGCCTCGCCGGTGAGCTCGGCGAAGGCCGCCCCCCCGGCGGATGTCAGATCGAGGGACACCACCCACTGCGAGGTCGTGGTGTCGAAGAGCGGCACCGCGTCGGCCACGTCGGAGCCCAGCAGGCCGGCGGCGCCGACCTGGAGGACCTCGGTGAACCCGGAGGCGTCCTCGGCGGTGAGCAGATAGGCCACCTCGAGGTCGGGATCGTCGATGATGGTCAGGCCGGTGATCGGGTCGATGCCGGGCGGCACCTCGTCGGCGCCTGCCAGCGGGCCGGTACCGCCCGGATACGCGCCGAGGACGGGCCGGAACGAGAGCAGCCCGGTGCGGCCCACCGCCTCGAGTGCCCGCTCCTCGTCCTGGACGCCGGGGAGCTGGACCAGAACGCTCGTGCCCGACACCACGATCTCGGGCTCCTGGACCCCTCCGATGTCCTCGATCCGCTGCCGCATGATGTCGACCGACACGTCGAGGACGTCGCTCGGGGTGCCGGCGGGAGCCGCCAGGAGCACCGACGTACCGCCCTGCAGGTCGAGCCCGAGCTGGGGCCTGATACCGGCCGCCAAGACCGCGGCGAGCGAACCCCAGGCGAGCGCGAGAACGATCAGCAGGCCGGCGAGAGTCCGACGCACGTCAGGATTCGGTTGATCGCGAGGCTACGGCGCGCTTGGCGACCCGGATACTCCCGCTCTCGACGTCGAGCACCACCGAGTCATCGTCGATTCGCCGGATCACGCCCATGATCCCGCCGATCGTCTGGACACGGTCGCCGATCGACAGCTCGGACACCATCTGCTGCTGGGCCTTCATCCGGGTGCGCTGGGGGCGCAGGACGAGGAAGTAGAAGACCCCGACCATCACCCCCAGGAACAGGAGCGTGGAGAGACCGCCACCACCGGTGGCGGTCTCCTGGGCGAGGATGGGGTGCAGCACGGGGCCCTCCCGAGGGCGGCGGTCGGGGGCAGGTTAGCGATCGGGCTGCCCCCCGGAAACCCGGCGTTCGGCCACGGCCTGTCGGTAGTCGGCGAAGCGGCCCGCCCGGATGGCGGATCGGGCACCATCCAGTACCCCCAGCGTGTAGTGGAGGTTGTGGATCGTCAGGGCTCGCAGGACGGAGAGCTCGCCGGTGATGAGCTGGTGGCGCAGATAGGCCCGTCCGTATCGGCGGCAGGTCGGGCACCCGCACGACGGGTCGATCGGCCCGGGGTCGCCGGCGAACTCGGCACGCCGCAGGTTGAAGTCGCCGGATGTCGTGAGCACCCTCCCGTGACGTGCCAGTCGCGTCGGCCAGACGCAGTCGAACAGGTCGGCACCGCGCTCGACTGCGTCGAGGACGCCCTCGGTGTCTCCAAGGCCCATGACATAGCGAACCCGGTCGTCGGGAAGGCCTGCCACGGCGGCTTCGAGCGCCAGATTGCGGGCCTCCGGCGGTTCGCCCACCGAGAGGCCCCCGATGCCGAAGCCGGCGAAGCCGAGGTCGGCGGTCCGGCGGGCGCTCTCCGCCCTGAGCTCGGGATCGCTGCCGCCCTGGACGATGCCGAAGAGGGCCTGATCCGCTCGGTGGTGGGCGGCGAGCGAGCGCTCGGACCAGCGGAGCGTTCGCTGCATCGCCTCCCGGACCACCTCGATGGGCGCCGGGAGGCCGACGAGCACGTCGAGCACCATGGCCACGTCCGCACCCAGGAGCGACTGGATCCGGACGGCCTCCTCGGGGGTCAGCCCGACCGTGGAGCCGTCGTAGGTCGAGCGGAACACCGCCCCCTCTTCGTCGATTCGCGGCTCGAGCGAGAAGACCTGGTACCCGCCCGAATCGGTGAGGATCGGACGGTCCCAGCTCATGAAGCGGTGGAGCCCTCCCAGCTCTGCCACCTGCCCGGCCCCGGGCCGGAGCATGAGGTGATAGGTGTTGGCGAGCACCATGTGGGCCCCGACCTGCTCGAGATCGGTCGAGTCGACGCTGCGCACGACCGCCCGGGTGCCCACGGGCATGAATGCGGGGGTCGGGACCTCACCATGGGTAAGGCTCAGGATGCCGGTCCGGGCCCGGCCGTCGACGGCCTCCGCCTCCCAGCGGGCCGCGTGGGTCACGCCGGGCCCTTCGTGCACATCATCGCATCGCCAAGGCTCAGGAACCGGTAGCCGCGTTCGAGGGCCACCCGATACGCCTCGCGCCAACCAGGGCCCATGAAAGCCTGGAGGAGCACGAGCAGGCTCGATCGGGGCATGTGGAAGTTGGTCACGAGAACATCGACCACCTGGAACCGCCTGCCCGGGCGCAGATAGAGCCGGGTCTCGCCCGAGCCGGGCTCGATGGTGCCGTCGGAGCGGCCGACCGTCTCGAGGGTCCTCGCGACCGTGGTGCCGACGGCCACGACACGTCCGCCCCGGCGGCGGCAGGCTTCGACGGCTCGAGCCGTCGCTGGCTCCACGGCGAACCTCTCGGTGTGGATCTGGTGGTGCTCGATCTCTGGGGTCGAGACGGGGCGGAAGGTGGCGAGGCCAACCTCGAGCTCGATGCCGGCCAGGTGGATCCCGGCCGACACGAGCCGGTCGACGAGCTCGCTCGTGAAATGCAGGCCGGCGGTCGGTGCGGCGGCGGAGCCGGGTTCGGCCGCGAAGATCGTCTGGTAGCGGTCGGGATCGGCCAGCGGGGTCCCGAGATAGGGAGGGAGGGGCAACTCCCCGATCCTCCGAAAGGCCGCTTCGGCGTCACCGGCGGCGTCGTCGAAGCGGATCTCCACGACGCCGTCCACGGGATCGTCCAGCACCTCGGCGTCGAGGTCGCCGAACACGAGCCGGGTGCCGCGGCGGATCCGGCGGGCGGGCCGAATGAGGCACCGCCAGCGATCGCCGTCCAGCCGCCGGAGCACCAGCGCCTCGACGGCTCCACCGGTGTCGGGCTTGCGACCGCGGAGCCGGGCGTGGCGGACCCGGCTCCGGTTGACGACGACCAGGTCGCCGGGGTCCAGGAGCGCGGGCAGCTGCAGGAACACGTGATCGGTCAGATCACGGGTGTCGAGCAGCCGGGAGGCGTGGCGGGGCTCGATCGGGGTCTGGGCGATGGCGGAGGCCGGGAGCTCATAGTCGAATTCGCTGGTCAGCATCGGGCCCCGCTCAGAGATCGAGCGCAGACTGGGCGATGGCCGGCGGTTCGAGGCCCAGGTGCCGGTAGGCCCGGTCGGTCGCCACCCGTCCCCGGGCGGTCCGGCGCAGCATTCCGATCTGCAGGAGGTACGGCTCGTACGCATCCTCGACGGTCTCCGGTTCCTCCCCCACCGCGATCGCCAGCGTTCCGAGCCCCACCGGCCCGCCGCCGAACTTCCTCACCACCGAGTCGAGGATCGAGCGATCGACCTTGTCGAGGCCGAGGTCGTCGATCTCGAAGACCTCGAGGGCGACGTCCGCCACCCGTCCGTCGACTACCCCGTCGCCCCGGGCGATGGCGTAGTCGCGGACGCGGGCCAGTAGGCGGTTGGCGATGCGCGCGGTACCGCGGCTCCGCCCGGCGATGACGGCTGCGCCCTCGTCGTCGAGGTCCACGCCGATGATGCGCGAGGAGCGCCGGACGATGAGTTCGAGCTCCTGTGGCCGGTAGTAGTCCATCCGCTCGACGATGCCGAAGCGGTCCCGGAGTGGGGCGGCGACGGTGCCGATCCGGGTGGTTGCCCCCACGAGGGTGAAGCGGGCGAGGTCGAGCCGGATCGACGTGGCCGACGGTCCCTTCCCCAGGATGATGTCGAGCTCGAAGTCCTCCATGGCCGGGTACAGGACCTCCTCGACGGCTCGGGGAACCCGGTGGATCTCGTCGATGAAGAACACGTCACCCGGCTCGAGGTTCGAGAGGATCGCCGCCAGGTCACCGGGGCGCTCGAGGGCGGGTCCCGAGGTCTTCCGCATCGTCGCCCCCAGCTCGTGGGCGATGATCCCCGCCAGGGACGTCTTGCCCAGCCCGGGCGGTCCGGACAGCAGCACGTGGTCGAGCGGGCGTCCAAGGGTGCGGGCGGCCTCGATCGAGATCCGGACCCGCTCCTTCACCGGTTCCTGACCGATGAACTCATCGAGCTTCTGCGGCCGGAGACCGGCCTCCACCTCGTCGTCCCAGGGGCCGTATCCCCCGCCCAGCACGCCCTCCTCCCTCATCGGGCCAGGCTCCGGAGGGCCTGCCGGACCTGGTCGGCGAGGGGCAGCCCGGCATCCACCTCGCCGGCGACGGCCCGGATCTCGGCGGGGGCGTACCCGAGGGACTCGAGCGCCTGGCGGAGGAGGGCCGAGTCGGATCCGCCTTCGAGGACGTCGGCCTCCAGGTCCGCCAGCTTGGGCCGCAGGTCGAGGATGATCTTCTGGGCTCCCCGCTTCCCGACGCCGGGTACCCGGGTGAGAGCGTCGACGTCCTCGGACGCGATCACCGTGCGGAGGGCGTCCGCCGAGAAGACCCCGAGGATCGCCATCGCCACCTTCGGTCCCACCCCGGAGGCGCCCAGCAGCACCCGGAACAGGTCACGGTCGGCCTCGCCGTCGAAGCCGTACAACGTGAGGCCGTCCTCCCTGGCGTGGAGGTGGGTGTGGAGCATGACCGGTTCGGCGATCCCCGGCAGCGCGGCCATCCCCTTGGCGTGCATGACGACCTCGAACCCGAACCCGTGGACGTCGACCACCACCCGCTCGCCGCGGATGGCCGCCACGTGCCCGCGCAGCCGGCCGATCACGGGCGGGCCCCGGTCAGCGGCCCGTGGCGGCGGCTCTGGAGGTGGCAGACGGCGACGGCCAGGGCATCGGCGGCATCGGCCGGGCTCGGCAAGTCGGCCAGGCACAGACGGCGCCGCACCATCTCCTGGACGGCTCGCTTGCCTGCCCTCCCGTCGCCGGTGACCGAGCCCTTCACCGTCGTCGGGGAGTACTCGACGACCGGGATTCCGGCCTGGGCCGCGGCCAGCATGACCACCCCCGAGGCCCGGCCGACCGCCACGGCCGTCTGCAGGTTGCGGTTGGTGAAGACCCGCTCGATCGCCATGACGTCCGGCCGGTGCTGGGCGATGACCTGGGCGAGGTCGGCGTGCAGCTCGGCCAGCCGCGAAGCGGTGGGGGCCGAGGGATCGGTGTGGATCACGCCGACCGCCACCGGGACGGGCGGATGTCCCTGGCGGACCAGACCGTAACCGGTCCGCGTGAGGCCGGGATCGATGCCGAGCACGAACATGTGTACGGGTGAGGCTACCGCCGCCGAGGGCCGGGTCCGCGCATTCTCGGGCCGTTCAGGCGTTGGCCAGCTCCTCCATGACCGCCTCGGACACGTCGAAGTTGGCGTACACGTCCTGGACGTCGTCGAGATCCTCGAGGGCGTCGACGAGGCGCAGGAGCTTCGACGCGGTCGCCGCCTCGACCGGGATGGTGGTCCTGGGGAGCTGGGTCACTTCGGCCGATTCGATCTGGAGGCCGGCCGATGCAAGCGCCTGCTGGACGGCGACGAGGTCCGACGGGGCGGTCACCACCTCGAACGACCCGTCCGAGCCACGGACGTCCTCGGCGCCGGCCTCGATCGCCGCGAGCATGACCGAGTCCTCGTCGCCGGCGACGGCCAGGTGGCCCTTCTGGTCGAAGAGATAGGCGACCGTGCCCGGCTCGCCGAGGTTGCCCCCGTTCCGGGTGATGGTGGCCCTTACGTCGGAGGCCGCCCGATTCCGGTTGTCGGTGAGCACGTGGATGTAGAGGGCCACCCCTCCCGGGCCGTAGCCCTCGTACCAGATCTCCTCGTAGACGGCCCCCTCCCCCGCCTCTCCGGTACCCCGCTTCACGGCCCGCTCGATGTTGTCGTTGGGCATCGAGGCCGCCTTCGCCTTGGCGATGGCGCCGGCGAGGGTGACGTTCATCGTGGGGTCACCGCCTCCGTGGCGGGCGGCCGACTCGATGACCTTGGCCAGCTTGGCGAACGCCTTGCCCCGGATGGCGTCCTGGCGGCCCTTTCGGTGCTTGATGTTCGCCCACTTGGAATGTCCGGCCATGCCGTCGTTCTCCGTTCGACGTCGAGCCCGCCGTGGTCAGACGAGGTCGAGCAGCATCTGGTGGATCCGGTCGTCGCCGGTGAGCTCGGGATGGAAGGAGGTCCCGAGCACATGCCCCTGACGGACCATCACCGGGTGTTCCCCAACGGTAGCCAGCACCTCGACATCGGCGCCAACCTTGGCGACCCAGGGAGCCCGGATGAACACGGCGTGGAAGGCACCCGCCAGCCCGGAGATCCGAAGCTCCGTCTCGAAGGACTCGTTCTGCCGGCCGAAGGCGTTGCGCTGCACGACCACGTCGAGAACCCCCAGCAGCGGCTGGTCTCCCTCCGTGACCGCGCTCGCGGCCAGGATCAGCCCGGCGCAGGTGCCGTAGTAGGGCATGCCGTCGATCACCCGGCGACGGAGCGGATCGATTAGGCCGAAGCGGGTGGCGAGGCGCCCGATGGTCGTGGACTCCCCGCCGGGGACGACGATGCCGTCGAGCCCGGTCAGGTCGTCGCTACCGCGCACCTCACAAGCCCGCACACCGAGGCGGCCCAGGCTGGCAACGTGCTCCCTGACGTCGCCCTGCAGGGCGAGCACACCGACGGAGGGCACTCACCACCCCCGACGCGCCAGGCGTTCCGCCTCGGTCAGCGAGTCCATGGCGAGGCCGGGCATGGCCTCCCCCAGCCCCCGGGCGGCCTTCGCGACCACGTCCGGGTTCTGCCAGTTCATGGTGGCGTCGACGATCGCCTGGGCGTAGCGGGTCGGGTCCGAGCTCTTGAAGATGCCCGACCCGACGAAGACACCGTCACAGCCGAGCGCCATCATGAGGGCAGCGTCGGCCGGCGTCGCGATGCCGCCGGCGGCGAAGTTCACGACCGGGAGCCGCCCGGCCCCGGCGACCTCGCGGACGAGCTCGAACGGCGCACCGAGATCGCGGGCGTTCGACATGAGCTCCTCCGGGTCCATCGTCGTGAGGCGGCGGATCTGGCCGGTGATCGTCCGCATGTGGCGGACCGCCTCGACCACGTTGCCGGTCCCCGCCTCGCCCTTGGTGCGGATCATCGCCGCACCCTCGCCGATGCGTCGCAACGCCTCGCCGAGATCACGGGCCCCGCACACGAACGGCGTCGTAAAAGCCCACTTGTCGATGTGGTGCTCCTCGTCGGCCGGTGTGAGGACCTCGGACTCGTCGATGTAGTCGACGCCCAGGGACTGCAGCACCCGTGCCTCGAGGAAGTGTCCGATCCGCACCTTGGCCATCACCGGGATCGACACGGTCTGTTGGATCTCCTCGACCTTGGCCGGGTCGGCCATTCGGGCGACGCCCCCTTCCTTGCGGATGTCGGCGGGGACCCTCTCGAGGGCCATCACGGCGACGGCGCCTGCCTCCTCGGCGACGCGGGCCTGGGTGGCATCGACGACGTCCATGATCACACCGCCCTTGAGCATGTCCGCCAGGCCACGCTTCACCAGGTCGGTTCCTCGTTCCATATGTTCTCCTTCCTCCCCGAATGGTACCGGCGGACCCGGCTCAGGCGGAGGCGGCACGGTGGTAGGCATCCCGATACGCCCCCGCCACCACCGTCCAGTCGTACCGTGCCACCGACCGGCGGGCGGCGGCGGCGAGGCCGGAGCGCTCGTCGGGCGACCGGAGCAGATCGACGATGGCCTCGGCGAGGGCGATTTGGTCACCGGGGGGCACGAGGCGGCCGGCCCCGCCGAGCACGGCCCGGAAGGCGGGCAGATCCGAGGCCACCACAGCACAGGCGGCGGCCATGGCCTCGGCGACCACGATGCCGAAGCTCTCGCCGCCGAGGTTGGGGGCGACCGCCACCGCGGCGGAAGCCAGCTCGCCCCGCTTCTCCATCTCGGCCATCCGACCCAGGAAGGCGATCCCGCTCTGGGGAGGGCGCTCGGCGCCGACCACCCGGAGCTCGGCCGACGGGACCGCGGCCCGCACCGCCGGCCAGGCGGCGAGGAGCACGTCGAGCCCCTTGCGGGGGTCGTCGCGTCCTACGAACACGACCCGGCCGGGCGCTCGATCGGGGTCGGAGGGGAATCCACCGACGTCGATGGCGTTCGGGATGATCTCGACGGGACCCCAGGACGCGGGCAGAGCTGCGGCCGCCACCTCGCTCACCGCCGTCCTGACCGATGTTCCCAGGAGGCGGGAGCCGATCGGCGCCGCCACCCGGTAGGCCGTCCGCATCCAGCGGGCCGGGTCGGCATGGAAGGTCACGACGACCGGCGGGCCTGCCCCCAGGGCGGCTGGAGAGACGACGGGGATGAACGGCTCGTGGACGTGCACGACGTCGGCCGACCGGAGGGCCCTCCGGACCCTCGGCCAGGCCCGAGGGTCGATCGCCACCGGGCTCGCCGACCCGTTGGCCGGGATCGTCACGGACCCGCCGGTGGTCTCCCCGCGATCGGGTGGACAGCCCGGGCCGATCGCCCACGCTACATCGCCGCCCACCCTGAAGCGCTCGACCAGGCCTAGCACCTGATGCTGTACCCCGCCGGGGAGCCCGAGATCGTAGGGGCAGACCACGGCGATGCGCACGGTCAGTCGCTTCCCTCGGCGGCCCGGTCCGACGGCCAGTTCGGCTGGAGCGGGTGCCACTGCTCGGGCGCCACCCGGATGAGCTCCTCGAGCGCCGCGGCCACCTGCCGGGTGCCTCGGCGGAGGGCCTCGTCACCCTGCCCGTCGGTGAGTCGTAGCGGCGGCCGGATCACCACCCGATGCCCGACACCGTCGAAGTAGGAGGCCACCGGCAACAGCGGCGCACCCGTGCGCATGGCGAGCCGGATTGGGCCGGAAGGCAGGGTCGTCTCTTCTCCGAAGAACAAGACCCCGACCCCGCGACCGGAGAGGTCCCGGTCCGCCAGCAAGGCCACCGCCCCGTTGCGCCGGATCACCGCCTCGAGTTCGTCGAGGATCCCGGAGCGGGCGAGGACGATGCCGATCCCCAGCGAATTGCGAAGTCGAACGAACCAGTCCCGCAACCGCCGGTTGCGGAGGTTCTCGGCCACGGCGACGGCCTCGACGCCCTCACGGGTGGCGACGGGGCCGGCGATCTCCCAATTGCCGAGATGGGGGAGGACGAAGATCATTCCGGAGCCGGCCGCCTTGGCGGCGCGAACGAACTCGATGCCCTCGACCGAGGTCGAGAGCTCGATCTCATGGAGTCTGGAAGCCCGTGTCCACAGTGCCTCGGCCCAGTACCGGCCGTAGTTGGCATACATGTGCATCGCACCTGCCCGGGGGTCGAGTCCGACCGGCCCGGCCCGGCGGGCGTGGCGGGCGGCCATGCTCGCCCGCTCGCCGGCGACGTGATAGGCGAGCCGACCTCCGCGTTCACCGAGCCACAAGGCCACCCTCCGTGGCAGGGGGGCGAGGATCGCCATCGCCGCCCGGACGGCGGCGAACACGACGAGGTGCTTCACCGTCAGGGGACGTCGACCGGGGCCTCGTCCATCGCCCGGTAGGTGCTCCAGAACCTCTGGACGACGGTGAGCCAGGTGGTCACCACCATGATCCACAGCATCGGCTCAATCAGACCGGTGATGAGCCCCAGCGAGAACAGGATCACCCGCTCGGCCCGGCCCATCAGCCCACCCTTGCCGTTCAGGCCCTCGGCCTCCGCCTTGGCGCGGAGGTACGGGATGAGCAGCGAGCCTCCGCTGGCCAGGAGGATGAGGAGGAGCACCCTGGGGCTCCCCGCCTGGGAAACGGCCAGGCCCGCGAACACCGCGATCTCCCCGACCCGATCGGAGGTGGCGTCGAGGAAGGCCCCCCGGGCGGTCTCGCGACCCGAGGCTCGTGCCACCGAGCCGTCGAGGCCGTCGACCGCGGCACCGAGCAGCGCCACCGTCGCCCCCGAGGCCACCATCCCCACCCCGATCATCACGGCGCCCACCACCGCGGTGGCGAGACCCAGGATGGTCAGGATCGTCGGAGAGACCCCGAGCTCGGCCAGCAGGCGACCGATGGGTTGGATGACCCCCTGCACGTGGGGCCGTACCCTCATGTCGATCACGATGCGAGGAAGGTAGCAGACCGGGATGGGGCGACTCGCCCCTCACTAAGCTCGAACGCTCCGCACTCCAGGAGGTCCCGTGGTCCCCGAGAGAATTCGCAACGTCGCCCTGATCGGACACGGGGGCAGCGGGAAGACGTCGCTCGCCGAGGCTCTCCTCTTCGTCGCCGGGGCGACGACCCGGCGTGGATCGGTCGACGACGGGACGACGATTCTCGACTACGAGCCCGAAGAGGTCGACCGCAAGATCTCACTGGGGCTCTCGGTCGCCTCCTGCGACTGGCACGGACACCGCATCAACCTCATCGACACCCCGGGATATGCCGACTTCTCGGGGGACGCCCGATCGGCGTTGCGTGCCGCCGACCTGGCGCTCTTCGTGGTGTCGGCGGTGGACGGCGTCGAGGTCCAGCACGAGATCATGTGGAAGGTGGCGGGCGACGAGGGAATCCCGCGGGCGGTCTTCATCACCAAGCTCGACCGGGAACGGGCCTCCTTCGACCGCACCCTCGAGCAACTCCGCGAGGTCTTCGGCAAGCGGATCGCACCGATCC
Organism: Acidimicrobiia bacterium; assembly: GCA_046484325.1. Lineage (GTDB taxonomy): Bacteria > Actinomycetota > Acidimicrobiia > Spongiisociales > ZC4RG35 > JAWOJB01. The sequence continues at coordinate 15,466 of JAWOJB010000022.1, forward strand.
AGGTGCCGGTCGGCTCCGAGGCCGACCTCGAGGGCCTGGTTCGCGTGGTGACCAACCGGATGTATCTCTATCCGGACGGTGCCACGGTCGGGGTCGAGAGCACCGAACTGCCCGAGGACCTCGCGGCGACGGTCTCCGCTGCTCACACCGCCCTCATCGAGTCGGTGGTGGAGAGCGACGACGAGCTGATGATGGCGTACTTCGAGGGCGAGGAGCCATCGCGCGACGTGATCGTCAAGACGGTCCACGAGGGCATGCTCGATGGTGAGATCTACCCGGTGCTCGTGGGCTCGGCCACGAAGCTGATCGGCATCGACCGTCTGGCCGAGTTCCTGGTCGACTTCGGGCCGAACCCCTTGGAGCACGCCACTCCCCCACTCGAAGAGGGCGACCTCGACGTGTCCGTCGACGGCGACACCGTGGCCTACGTCTTCAAGACGATCAGCGATCCCTACGTCGGCCGGATCTCGGTGTTCCGGGTCTACTCGGGCTCGGTCGCCCACGACGCAGTCCTCGAGGTGGCGGGCGGCGGCACGGTCCGGATGCACAACCTATTCCACCTCCAGGGCAAGGATCACTCGGACACCACCGAGGTGGCGTGTGGCGACATCGCTGCAGTCGCCAAGGTCGAAGGCATCCGGACCGGGTCCACGCTCCGGTCGGCCGGATCCAAGGCGGTGCTCTCGGCCGTGACCTACCCGCGACCGGTGATGGAGGTGGCCGTCGTCCCGAAGTCCGCCCAGGACGAGGAGAAGCTGTCGATGTCGCTCCAGCGGGCGGTGGAGGACGACCCCACGGTGGCGGTGGAACGAAGACCCGAGACGGCGGAGACGATCCTGTCCGGGCTGGGCGACGTGCATCTCGACGTCACCCTCTCCAGGATCGCCCGTCGCTACGGCGTCGAGGTCGACACGGCCCTCCCGCGGGTTCCGTACCGTGAGACGATCACCGCCACCGGCGAGGCGGAGGGCAAGCACAAGAAGCAGAGCGGCGGCCGTGGTCAGTTCGGTGTATGCAACGTCCGTTTCGCCCCCCTCCCCCGGGGTTCGGGCTACGAGTACGTCGACTCGATCAAGGGCGGTTCTATCCCCCGGCAGTTCATCCCGGCGGTCGACAAGGGCATCCAGGAGGCGCTCTCCCGCGGGGTGCTCGCCGGCCATCCGGTGGTCGACGTGCGGGCCGAGGTCTACGACGGCAAATACCACTCGGTGGACTCCGACGAGCTGTCCTTCCGGATGGCCGGGATCCAGGCGGTCAAGGCTGCTGCCCAGTCGCTGAGACCGGTGTTGCTCGAGCCGATCATGCGCATGACCGTCTGGCTGCCGGAGGAACAGACCGGGGATATCATCGGCGACATCAACGCCAGGCGCGGGAAGGTGCTCGGGATGGACACCGATGGCACGCTGCGGGTGGTCACCGCCGAGGTGCCGATGGCCGAGGTCCAGCGGTACGCGGTGGACCTGCGGTCCATGACCAGTGGCCGTGGCACCTTCGAGGTCGTCTTCGACCATTACGAGGAGGTCCCCCACTCGGAGACCCAGAAGGTGATCGCCGCTGCCCGCCGGGACGAGGATTGACGCCAGGAAAGGACATCTGATGAGCGAGGCCGTTCTGCGCTACCGGGACCGAGAGCTGAGCTTCCCGGTGGTCGAGGGCATCGAGGGCGATCTCGCCATCGACATCGGCTCCCTGCGAGGCGAGGTCGGGCTCGTGACGCTCGACCGGGGGTTCGGCAATACCGCCGAGAGCCGGAGCGAGGTCAGCTTCCTCAACGGCGAGCAGGGCATCCTCCGCTATCGCGGTTACCCGATCGACCAACTGGCGGAGCACTCGTCCTTCCTCGAGGTGGCCTATCTGCTGCTGTATGGGGAGCTCCCGGCCCCGGCCGAGCTCACGGCGTTCCAGGACTCGATCACCGAGCACATGCATGCCCCCGAGGAGGTCAAGCACCTCTTCCAGGCCTTCCCCCATGGCGCCCATCCGATGGCCATCCTGGCGGCAGCCGTCTCGACCCTGGCGACCTACGCACCCGGCGAGCTCGATCCCAAGGATCGCCAGGCGGTCGACCGCAACTGCCGGCGTCTGATCGCCCAGATCCCGACCATCATTGCCTGGACGCACCGATATCGCACCCACCAGCCCTATCTGGCCCCGCGGTCGGATCTCGAGTACTCCTCCCGGTTCCTCGAAACCATGTTCGCCCTGCCCGACGGCTCCTACCAGCCCGATCCGGTGGTGGCCCACGCCCTCAACGTCCTCCTCGTCCTCCACGCCGATCACGGGCAGAACTGCTCGACCTCGGCGGTGCGTCTGGTCGGGTCGAGCGAGGCCGACCTCTATGCCTCGATCGCCGGAGGGGTCAACGCCCTGTCGGGCCCGCTCCACGGTGGGGCCAACCAGGCGGTGGTCGAGATGCTCGAGGCGATCGTCGCCGACGGCGGTGACGTCGCGAAGTTCGTGGCGAAGGCCAAGGACAAGGACGACCCGTTCCGCCTCATGGGCTTCGGTCACCGGGTGTACAAGAATTTCGACCCCCGGGCCCGCATCATCAAGCAGGCCGCCGGCGAGGTCCTCGAGAAGCTCGGCGTGACCGACCCCCTCCTCGAGGTCGCCCTCCAGCTCGAAGAGGTGGCCCTCGAGGACTCGTACTTCATCGAGCGCAAGCTGTATCCGAATGTCGACTTCTACTCCGGGATCATCTACCGGGCGATCGGCATCCCCACGGACATGTTCCCGGTGCTGTTCGCGATGGGGAGGCTGCCGGGTTGGCTGGCGCAGTGGCGGGAGATGTCCTTCGACCCGAACGTCAAGATCTTCCGGCCCCGCCAGGTGTACGTCGGCTCCCCCGAGCGCGAGTACGTGCCGATCTACCGTCGCTGAGCAGGCCGGGCCGGGCCCCGACCGTTGATTGAGCAACGGCGTGGCTTCACGCCACGCCGTTGCTCAATCAACTGGTCTGCTTCAGGCCTGGGGCACGTCTTCCACGTAGGGGTCGCCCGGCATCTCGCCGGTGACGGCGTCGATCTGCACCAGGGCCCGTTGTGACGGGGGCTCGTCGGCCGAGTAGACCAGAACCTGCCAATGGGGCCGCGACCGCGGTCCGTGGAATGTCACCGCCGCCGAGGCGTGACCGACCGGGAACGGCACCGACGCGGCCGCCCGATCGAGCGCCTCCTCCTGCTCGAGGCCCAGCGGCCAGGCGGATGCGAGATGCACCAACCCGATCGCCGCCAGCAGCACGACCCCCACCCACAGGCCGGGGAGGGAGACGACGGCAGGAAGTGCGAGGATGCCGGCCCCTGCCAGATAGATCCAACCGGCGATGTGCCGCCGGCGGGGGTCGGGAAAGCGGTAGGGACCGACGACGTTGGCATCGAGCTCTTCTTCGATCCCGGCGGCGTCGGCCACCTCCCGGTCGATGTGGATGCCGCTGCGATCCACTCGACGCTCGTCGCCCGATGCGCTGCTCATGCAGGAGGCCTCGCCTCGGCGGCCAGCTCCTCCACGATGGCGTCCACCGTGATTCCCCGCCGCTCGTGATCCTCCCCGTAGCGGCGCAGCCCGGCCGTCCCGGAATCGACATCACGGTCGCCGACGACGACCACGGCCGGATGCTTGTCGGTGAGCGCCCGCCGGATCTTCTCGCCGACCGTCTGGTCGGATCGGTCGACCTCCACCCTGAGGCCGGCCTCTGCCAGCCGGGCCGCCACGCTCTCGGCGTACTCGAGATGGCGGTCGGCCACCGGGAGCACCGTCGCCTGTACGGGGGCGAGCCAGGTGGGGAAGGCACCGGCATAGTGCTCGACCAGGACGCCGAAGAACCGCTCGATCGAGCCGGCCTTGGCGCAATGGATCATGATCGTGCGGGCCGGGGTGTTGTCGGCGGTGACGTACGCGAGGTCGAAGCGCTCGGGCAGGGCGAAGTCGAGCTGGATCGTCGACATCTGCCAGCGGCGACCGATGGCGTCCTTGATGTGGACGTCGATCTTCGGCCCGTAGAAGGCCGCCTCGCCCTCAGCGACCCGGTACTCGAGCCCCGACGCCTCCAGGGCCTCCCGGAGCAACACGGTTGCCTCGTCCCACATGTCGAGGTCGCCCATCCACTTGTCGGGGTTGCGGGTGGAGAGGTCGGCCTCGAACTCCTCGAACCCGAAGTCCCGCAGCCAGGCGAGGACGAACTCGAGGTGAAGCTTGAGCTCGTCGGCGAGCTGGTCCCGGCGACAGAAGGTGTGCGAGTCGTCCTGGGTGAAGCCCCGCGCCCGCAACAGGCCGTGCACCACCCCCGACCGCTCATAGCGATACACCCCGCCGAGCTCGGACAGCCGGATCGGCAGATCCCGGTAGGAACGGGCGCGGCTCTGGTAGACGAGCACGTGGAACGGGCAGTTCATCGGCTTCACCCGGTACTCGTGACCTTCGTCGACCTCCATGCCGGGATACATGCTCTCGGCGTAGAAGTCGAGGTGGCCGGAGGTGGCCCACAGCTCGGACCGGGCGATGTGAGGCGAGAACACGAACTCGAACCCGAACCGCTCGTGCAGCCTCCGGCTGTGGTCCTCGATGAGCTTGCGGACCATCCCGCCCTTTGCATGCCACACGACGAGCCCCGACCCGAGCTCGCGGGGAAACGAGAACAGGTCGAGCTCGTGGCCGAGCCGGCGGTGATCGCGCCGCTCCGCCTCGGCCAATCGTTCGAGGTACGCGTCGAGAGCCTGCCTCGACTCCCAGGCGGTGCCGTAGATCCGCTGGAGCTGAGAGCGCCGCTCGTCGCCCCGCCAGTAGGCGCCGGCACTGCGGAGGAGCGAGAACGCCTTGAGCCGGCCGGTCGACGGCAGGTGGGGCCCCCGGCAGAGGTCGACGAACCCCTCGTTTCGGTACACCGTCACCGCCTCGCGGTCCTCGACCTCGGTCGGTTCGACCGACTGGATGATCTCGAGCTTGAAGGGGTGGGCGGCGAAGGCCTCCAGCGCCTCGTCGCGGCTCATCGACTCACGGACGAAAGCCTGGTCGGCGGCCACGATCTCGTGCATCCGGCCCTCGATTTGCTCCAGGTCCTCGGGCGTGAACGGGCGGCCGATCTCGAAGTCGTAATAGAAGCCGTCTTCGATCGCCGGGCCGATCGCGAAGGTGGCCCCTGGATAGAGGTCGAGGACCGCCTGGGCCATCACGTGCGCAGCCGAGTGACGCAGCACCGAGCGGCCCTCCTCACCGGAGTCGGTGACGACCTCGAGGCGCCCGTCCCCGGGCAATGGCCGGGTCAGGTCGAGGAGGCGGCCGTCGAGCCGCACGGCCACGGCCGCTTCCGCCAGCCGGGGCCCGATGCTCCGGGCGACGTCGAGACCGGTCGTCCCGTCGTCGTATTCGTGAAGCGAACCGTCGGGAAGTTCTATCCGTAGAGCCACGAGGAATCCTGACTAGCCTGGAGTTTCAGGGTACCCGGCGTCCGGAGGACACCCGGCACGATTTGAGATAGAGGGGGTTGAGGTACCGATGCAGGCCCGGGAACTGGTCGAGTCGATGGCTGCGGGCGCCCGCGTGCGCGACATGTCGAGCGGGCGCAACCAGATCTACCGCATCTTCGAGGAGGGCGGCCGGACCACCGTTCTCAAGGTCTACAGCAACCCGGGCCGGGAGCGGCGCGAGCATCGGGCCCTCTCGTCGCTGGCGGGGGTGCCGGGCGTCCCCCAGATCATCGAGCGTGGAGCCACCGAGGAACTTCATTGGCTCCGGCTCTCCGACACCGGGGCGTGGGATCTCGCCACGCTGAGCGGCAACCTCGACGCCATCCGCAAAGCCGGCGGCGTCCTCCGCGGCGTCCACTCCTCCGACGTGCAGCTCACCAACCTCGAGCAGCAGATCGACACCGCGTACGTGGCCGACCACTATCGATCGACTCTCGACCGCCTGGAGCGCTACCGCCGCAAGGCCGAGCTGCCCCGCGAGGTGCTCGAGGCCGCCCGTCAGGCGGCGCCTCCGGTGTGTTCGGCGCCGGTCCCGTCCCACACCCGCCCGGCCCCGTCCAACTTCATGGTCTCGGAAGGTGGGAACGTCACTTTGGTCGACTGGGAGTGGGCCACCCCCGCACCGCCCGAGTGGGATGTCAGCTTCGCCACCTGGCACGTGCGCCGGCGGCTGGGCGCCGAGGCGGCCTCCATCTTCCTGGACGGCTACGGCGGAACGTTCCCTGAGCACCTTCTCCGCCGCTGGATCGCCTACCACGCCGCCTCCGGCCTGCTCGAGGCGGCCGAGGTGCGGGAGGGGCGTCTCGGCGATCTCCAGTACCTCGTCGAGGATCTCGCCGGCTGAGCGTCCCCGACCGGGTTCGCGAAATCCCAGGCTCCGTCGGCCCGCCCCGGTAGCGTGCTCCAAGCCACGACGGAGGATGCAACGGTGATCGAGAAGCTCGCATCGATGGCGGGCCTGCGGGGAGGATCGGCCACGGGACAGGGCGGCGTCATGACGCTCGGATACCAGCGGGACGACGATCTGCCGTGTCCCTGGTGTCACGCCCCCACCGCCGAGTTCGACCCTCGCTGCCCATCCTGCGGTCGCCGGTTCGGTTGAGCCCGCCGGGGCTCGCTCAACCCGGTGCGATCGTCAGGGTGTACGACCGGTCGACATGGTCGAGCCGGAACCCCAGGCTGTCGTAGAGGGCATTGGCCGGAGCGTTGAAAGCGTCGACGTACAGCATCCCCTCGATGCAGCCGTGGACCACGGCGAGGTAGCGGAGCCCCTCGAGTGCCAGCGCCCTTCCCAGTCCCCGCCCCTGCTCGTCCGGGTCGACGGCGATCACGTAGATTTCGCCCACTGCGTCGGCGTGGAGCTTGGTCCAGCAGAACCCGACGATCCGATCGCCTTCCCAGGCCATCCGGAAGCCATCGGGGTCCCACCACCCCTGCTGTTTGCGGTCGTCGAGAACCGGCCGGGTCCACTCCCCGTTCTCGGGATGACCGGCGAAGGCCCGGTTGTTGACCTCCAGCCAGGCGTCCTCGTCCAAGTCGGGCCGGAATGGACGCACGTCGATCGTGTCGGGAAACGACGGGGTCTCCCGAACGGGCAGGGCGATGCGGATCTGGCGGAGCTCCCGCTCGTTCTCGAACCCGCATCGTTCGAGCTCGGCCGCCAGGTTCGGCTGAAAGGCCCAGGCCCGGACCACCCGTCCCTCGCGTGAGGCCGCCTCGTCGACGGCGGCCCGGATGAGGGCTCGGAGGTTGGCCGGCGAGCGATGCAGGGGGTGGAGGGCCATCTCCAGGCCCCACACCCCGTCGGCGAACTCCGACAGGGCCGCATAGGCCGCGATCTCACCGGTGGTGTCCTCCCCCACCATCCCCACGACCTCGGTGGGGTCGCTGTGCAGTAGGTCGAGGTACTTGTGCTCGCCGATCGGCCGGTGGCCGTCGCATTCCTCCGCCAGAGCGAACAGACCGTCGACGGCCGCAAGGTCGTGGGGCAGCCGGACCGAGCGGAAGCGCATCGGCAAACCCTACCGACAGCCTCCGCTTGCCTATGCTTCGCGCCGCATGAGTGCGGTCGGACTCGTACTCGGTGGAGGAGGGATCACCGGGGCAGCCTGGGAGATGGCTGCCCTCATGGCGATCCAGATGGCCACCGGTTGGGACCCCGACGACGCCGAGGTGGTCGTCGGCACGTCGGCGGGGTCGTTCGTCGCCGCCCTCCTGCGTCATGAGGAGCTCACCCTCGACTCCCTCGTCCACCGTGGCGACAGTCGCGAGGACGTGGCCGAGCGGATCGCCAATCGGTTGTTCGTCCGCAAGCCCGGGGTCGCGGTGGGAACCTGGGTCCGCAACGGTCTGCTTCCGGGGATCCGCCGTCCTGGGGTCACCCTATTGCTGGGGTCGCCGGCCCCGTTCGAGGCTTCGGGGCTGGCCAACTGGGTTCGAGACCGGATCGGCGACGAGTCGGGTGACGCCTGGCCGGTGGCTCCCACCGTGATCACCGCCTACGACATCCGGGACCGTCGCCGGGTCGCCTTCGGTACCACCGCCGCACCTCCGACCGGCATCGCCGACGCAGTTGCCGCCTCGTCGTCGATCCCGGTGATGTTCCGGCCCTACGAGATCGGCGGCCGGGCCTACGTCGACGGTGGCGTGGCATCGGGCACACACGCCGACCTGGTCCTCGGCAGCCCACGGGCGCTCGACCTGGTGCTCGTGCTGGCACCGATGGCCGCTCACGAGGAGCGGGAGGGTGCCCTCTTCCACGAGAGGATGTTCGACCGGGTGGGTCGCACCGCTCTGGAGGACGAGGTACGGCTCATCGAGGAGCAATGGCCCGGGGTCGACGTCGTCGTGCTTCGCCCCGGCCCGCAGAGCCTGGCAGCGATGCGGCCCAATTACATGGACCCACGGGCGGCCGTTCCCTCCTTCGTACGAACGCTGATCGGCATGCGCCGTACCCTCGCCAGGCCCGATGTGTGGCCGGTGCTCCAGCGTCACCTCGTGCGTGCGCGGCGCCGGGCTCGGGCGAACTAGAGCCGCCCGGCTCATTCGCGTTTTCGATCTCAAGTCGGTCGGAGAAACGGTCGATCTTCTCGCCGTTCCCGACCCGATCGAGGGAGTTTCCATGCGCAAACGAACGCTGGCCGTCGTCCTCGGCCTCCTGGTCTTCAGCCTCATCGCCGCCTCGGCCGCGACGCTGGGCGGTGTGAGGTCTGACCAGCTCGGCGCCGATGTCGGCGTGGTCGCATCGTGCGACACTGACGGTGTCGATGTCGCCTTCACCACCAGCTACATCGGTGGTGAGTACCTTGTGACATCGGTCGAGCTGACCGACGTGTCCGAGGATTGCGACGGACAGGACGTCTCGGTGCAGCTGACCTCCGATGGCGGGACGCTGGGATCCGGTGCGGGCGTCGCAGACGACTCCGGCAGCCTCTCGGTCACGGTCGATCCGTCTTCGGCCGAAGACGTCACCGGCCTCGCCGTCGTCATCAGCGGCTGAACCCGCCCTCCATCCACCCACCTGCGAGGCGGGCCGGCCTGTCCGGCCCGCCTCGTGACCGTCCGGGGGCCCATGCGACCGTCGCCACTTCTGACCAGATTCCTTCCGGCCGCCGTGGCGGGGACGCTGGCCCTCGCCCTGGTCCCTGCCGCTGCCGCCTCCCTGAATCTCCGCCCCGACGACCTCACCGCCTTCTCGACCCCTGCCTCGGTCGAGCCGCCCGGTCTCCCTCCCCCGCTCGCCTCAGACGACTTCTCGGGCTGCCAGAACGACCTGGCCGGCACGGTCGACTCGGTCGGCAACGTCTGGCAGGTGGATCTGGGCAGTTTCCAGTGCCAGGGCGAGTGGGTTCGTTCGCGAAATCGGAGCGCCTGGGCGGCGGCCGTCGTGGACGTGGGTGTGTCCGGCGGCATCAGCGTGTCGGCTTCTCTGACCTCGGTCTCGAACCAGGCCGGTGGCTCCGGCAGCGGCGTGGCCGTCCTCTCCTCCGGTTCCAGCTTCGTGGCGGGCGTCTACGACCGCGATCGCGGGGTGGTCGAGCTCCACTCGGTGAACGGCGCCACCGCCACCGTCCTCGCCTCGGCCCCGGCCCCGTCACTCGGGGCGCTGACGATCGCGGTCAGCGTGGACGGTGGGGAGATCGCCCTCCGGCTGGACGGCGCCACGCTCATCTCCGGGGTGGCGATCCCGGCAGGCATCGGCGGCAGCACCCGCCACGGAATCACCTCCGATCAGGACAACCAGAGCCGATTCGTGACCTTCACCGTGGAGCAGTTGCCATGACCACGCTCGCCATCAGGGCGGTTGGGCGCCACACCCGTGCCAGGGCGACCGAGAGGACCGGTCCCACACCGGCGGACCTCCTCTGGTTGATGGCCATCGCATGCCTGGTCTGGTTTGCCTGGCCGGCCTCGTTCGGCGGGAGGCTGGGGCTGGTGCTGGTGGCCGGTACGTCGATGGAGCCGACCTACAAGCTCGGCGACGTCGCCATCACATGGAAGGGCCAGCCCGGAGAGGGCGACGTGGTGCTGTATCTCGTGCCCGACGGGGTCGCCCGCGGGCAGCCGGTGATTCACCGGATCGTCGGCGGCTCTCCCGACGCCTGGATCGTGCAGGGTGACAACAACGCCCTCCCCGACGAATGGATGCCGGCCACCGGGGACGTCCTCGGGGTGGCGGTGGTGCGGATACCGATTGGCGGGCGGGTGCTCTGGATGCTCCGCTCACCTCTCGCCGTGGCCGCCCTCGCCGGGACGGCCGTGGCGTTGTGGATGTGGCCGGAGGCAGCGCGCCGGGGACGCCATCTCCGTATCGAAAACTCACCGGGGGTACTCAACCGCGACCGAGAGACTCCTGACCGGCCCCCGACCGGATAGCGTATTCGGCCCCGAGCGAGGGCCACCTCTGAACGTTGTCGTCCTGCCCTTCACGTCACCGGCCTGGGTGTTCCTCACCCTGATGCTGCTGGTGCTTCTGATGCCGCTCCTCGCGGAGCGGGTAGGGCTGCCCGGGGTGATCGGCCTGGTGATCGGCGGCCTGATCGTGGGGCCGGAGGCCCTGGGCCTGCTGGAGCGGACCGGGACGGTCGCCCAGCTCGGAGGGCTCGGCATCCTCTACCTGATGTTCCTGGCGGGCCTCGAGCTCGACCTCGACACCATCCGTACGAACCGACGCCCGTCCCTGGTCTTCGGGGTGCTCACCTTCCTGCTCCCGATCACCATCGGGACCCTGGCGGGCCTGGCGGTGGGGTACGCGGTCGCGGTGGCGATCCTGATCGGCTCGCTGTGGGCGTCGCACACCCTGGTCGCCTACCCGATCGTGCGAAGCCAGGGTCTCGCCACCGAGAAGTCGGTGGCGGCGGCGGTGGGCGCCACGATCATCACCGACACCCTGGCCCTACTGGTGCTGGCGGTGGTCGTGGGTAGCTATCGCTCGGGGGATTCGGCGGCGGTGGTCGGAGGGCGGATCGGGCTCGGCCTCGTCCTGCTGGTGGCGGTGGCGTTCGGCGTCCTCCCCCGGGTGGCGCGCTGGTTCTTCCGGGGTCTGGGCCAGGACGCCGTTCTCAGGTTCGTGTTCGTCCTCTGTGCCCTCCTGTCCCTCTCGGCGCTGGCCCAACTGCTCGGGACCGAGCCCATCGTCGGGGCCTTCTTCGCCGGGCTCGCCCTCAACCCGCTGGTGCCGAACGGCGGATTCCTCATGCAGCGCATCGAGTTCTTCGGTTCGGCTCTCTTCATCCCGTTCTTCCTGATCTCGGTGGGGATGCTCGTCGACCTCTCGGTGGTGACCGATGCTCGAACGCTCTGGCTGGCGTGCGTGTTCACGGCGGCCACCATCGTCGGCAAGTACGGGGCGGCCTGGCTGGCCGGGCGGTCCACCGGGTTCGACCGCCATCAGATCTCGGTGATGTTCTCGCTCACCGTCGCCCAGGCCGCCGCCACGCTGGCGGCGAGCATCGTGGCGTTCGAGGCGGGCCTGTTCGACGAGACCATCGTCAACGCGGCACTGATCGTGATCCTCGTCACCGTCGTCCTCGCAGGCTGGGTGGCGAAGCGCTCTGCACCGAAAGTGGCGCCGCCCGACGACCCGCGGGGCGAACGGCTGGGGCGTCTCGTGGTCGTTCCGGTGGCCAACCCCGAGGCGGCCCCCCGGCTCGTGGAACTCGCCATCTGGCTCGCCCGCGCCGACGGTGGGGAGGTGATCCCGCTCCACGTCGTGACCTCCTACGAGCCCGATGCCATCGCTCGGGGTCGCGAGATGCAGGCGCGGACCGACCAGATCGTGGCCGCCCACGGGGCCGAGGTTGCCGGGATCGTGCGGGTCGACGCGTCCGTGGCGCGCGGCGTCATCAACACCGTGCTCGAGCGAGACGCCTCGCTGGCACTCGTGGGCTGGACGACGGTCTCGACCACCCGGAGCGTCGTGCTCGGCTCGCTGATGCGGGAGCTGGTGAGGTCGACCCCGGCTCCGCTGGCGGTGGCCTATCTCCCCGGACTGAACGTGGTGGGAGTCACTCTGGTTTCGCTGGCGGGGGCGTCACCGGTCGACATCGGCGTGGCGGAGGACCTGGCCGATCGGATCGGGCGGGGGTCGCGGTTGCCGGTGCGCATGGAGCCGGATGCGGCTCAGGCAACCTCCGGAGATCTCCTGGTCGTGGCGGCCCCCCCGGGGGATTCCTTCGCCCGGGTGATCGAGGATCTGATCAAGGACCGACCCGAGCGTCCGCTGGTGGCGGTCCGGGCCTTTGCCGAGGTGCGGCGGGCCCGTACCACCGTCTCGGAGCTGTTCGGTGACTGATCGCGGAGGTCGGGGAGGCGCCCCGGCGGACGCCTCCCCGACGGGTTCAGCCGCCGAAGGCCTGCTCGAAGGCGGCCCGCAGCTCGGGGGTCGATGCGCCGCTGAATCCGCAGTAGTTCACCTGACCGTCGGTGGCGGTGATGAGGTATTGCGAGCCCACGACGAAGGCGATCCCGTCGATCAGGGCCTCGAGACCGGCCGGACCCGTCAGCATGACCTCGGCGGCGTCGCCACCTTTGAACCACCGGTCCACGGTCAGCGTGATCCTCTCGCCGTCCACGGCGGTGACGGTTCCCTCGAATGCCATCGGCATCTCGGCGAGGATGGCCACGTCGAAGGCGAGGCACATCGCCATCGGGTCCTGGGCGCCGAGGGCTAGCTCGAGGGGCGGGCCGGCGACCACGTCGGGGTCGGTGCCGCCGCCTCGCAGGGCGCCGACGCCGATCGCCGCGACGATCACCAGGGCGGCGGCGGCGGTCACCGCGTACCAGCGCACCGCCGGTCGGGCCTCCCGGGTGGTCGGCTCTGAGATATCGGTTGCCATGATGTCCTCCAATCGCTGTCGTGACGACGGGGTCGTCGCGGATACGGTCGGGACACCCGGATGCATCGGGTCGAGCCTTCGGATTCGATTTCGGAGATCGTCGGTCATGGCCCGTTTCCTCCGGTGTGTCCATCTCCTCTGTGTCCGGCGCCCGCCCGATCCTGTCGCTCGAGCAGCGAGGCCAACTTCTTCTTTGCCCGGGAGAGCCTGAGGCTGACGGCGTTGGCCGAGGTCCCGAGCACGACGGCCATCTCGCGTGGTTCGAGACCCTCCCAGGCCCAGAGGGTGATGACTTCGAGGTCGGCCGCAGGGAGGGAGGCGAGGGCTGTAGCAAGCTCGGGGTGCTCGGCTTCACCGGCAGGGTCGAGATGGTGGGTGGGGCCGGGTTGAGATCCGATCCGCTCGACGAGGCGGAGGTGGCGTCTTCGGCCCCGCCGATGGTTGAGTAGGGACCGGCGGGCGACCCCGTAGCACCAGGGCAGGCGGCTGTCGTCGGGGACATCGTCGAGGCGCCGCCAGACGGTGAGCAGCACGTCGCCGAGGAGGTCGTCGGCATCGTCGGCATGGACGCGCCGGCGCAGGTATCGCTCGAGCGGCTCTTGGACCTCGGCGACGATCGCCTCGAACCGCCGGCGCCGAATTGAATCGGAGGTCACCAGAGTCCTGTGTCCAGCATGGGACGGATTCTGTCAGGCGGGTTCCGTCGGCAGCGTCACGACCCCCTGGATTCTGTCGCTCGAACCGTCTAGTATACGAACATACGTTCGACTCTGAGTCACGAACGGGGACGGCATGGAGGCTGTGGAACACCTCCAGCCCGGGGAGGAGCTGGGACGGCAACTGGAGCGAATCGACCGGTCGATGCTCGACGACGATGGGTTGGTGACCCTGCTGCGAGCACGTGCTCGTCAGATCGCCCACCTCCAGGCCGAGTTCTATGCGGACATGGTGGCGGTCGCCCGGGCATGTGAGCGTGTCGCCGGGCCCGACGGCTTCGAGTTCGCTGCCGACGAGATCGCCGCCGCCCTCACCTGGACCCGCCGGGCAGCGTCCACCCATCTTTCGCTCGCCCTCGACCTCACCGAGCACCTCCCGGAGGTGGGCGTGGCATTGAGCGAGGGGGCGATCGACCTCCCCCGAGCGCGGGTGATCGTGGACGGCCTAAGCGGCATCGAGCTGGACGTCGCCGTGTCGGTCACCCAGCGGGCGCTCGCATCGGCAGGCTCCGAGACGACCGGCCAGATCGGCGCCCGGCTTCGGCGCCTCGTCATCCACGCCGGCCCCGATGCCGCCCGCAGCCGCTATCGCCGAGGTTTGGACGACCGCCGGGTCGAGCTCGGCGCCAATCCGGATGGCACCGCCACCCTCACCGGATGCCACCTGCCCTCCGACCGGGCGGCCGCCGCCCTCGACCGGATCCACCACCTCGCCCGGCATGCCACGACCACCGGGGACCCTCGCACCGCCGACCAGGTTCGAGCCGACGTGCTGATGGATCTGCTCGAGGGCCGTTACCCGTCGAGCGCACCACGCCGTGGGCACGTCGATATCCGGGTGGACCTCACCACCCTCGCCCGCCTCGACGACCGCCCCGCCGAGATCCCCGGATGGGGCCCGGTCATCGCCGACGTCGCCCGCCGGGTCGCCCTCGATCAGGCGCACGATCCGTGGACGGTCACCGTCGTCGACGGCGGGGAGGTCGTCCACACCGGACCAATCCGGCGTCGGCCCGACAGCTATCAGCGTCGCCGGAGCCTGGCTCGAACTCCGACGTGCGTCTTCCCCGGGTGCCGAATGCCGGCCAGGCGTTCCGACCTCGACCACACCCAGCCCTACGCCCGAGGCGGTCCGACGATCCCCGGGAACCTCGGACCGCTGTGCCGCCACCACCACCGGCTCAAGCACCGGGCCGGCTGGCATCTCGACCAGCCACACCCGGGGGTCTTCCACTGGACGAGCGTGCTCGGCAGGGAGTATGAGGTCACGCCCGAACCGCCATGACGACCACGGCGGTGCCGTCGGATCGGGCGGCCACGTTCAGTGGCTGGTGGGCCTGTCGTCACGGTGCCTCGGCTTCGCTGCGGTCTCGGAAGTTCTCGAGGGCGGTCTCCACACCCTTCATGATGTGTGGGAGCGCCGAGGTGAAGAGCGCTCCTGCGACCGCCGAACCCGCGGGGCCTCGGCATGAGGTTGATCGACTGGTCATACCGGTCGATCTGAGCTGGTCGGATCGTCCTCGCTCGTCTGCGATGATCCGAGAGACCACACAGAGGAGAGGAGTGGCACAGCGCGACTCGAAGCCGGGGGCCCTTCTCGCCAGTCATACGGAGGCGTGGAACCGGCACGACCTAGAGAGCCTGATGAGACTATTTGCGGAAGACTGCGTGTTCGAAGCATCGGGAGGTGATGAGGTCTGTGGGAAGCGGTACAGGGGTTACCGAGAGGTCAAGGAGGCGTTCGCCGAGGTTCTCGAATCGATGCCCGACGCCCAGTGGGCCAGCGGACGCCATTTCAGTCTCGCTCCCGACTATGGAGTATCCGGGTGGACCCTCACCGGCACTCTGCCCGACGGACTCGAGGTCAACGGCTGCGACTTCCTGAAGGTGCGTGACGGAACGATCATCAGCAAGAACTCGTATCGCAAACACCGACTGCCAATCCAGCTCTAGGCGAGCCCGACCAAACCACCCGCGAGCTACCCGGCACTCTTGGCTTCCCTCCGCGGGCTGACAGGGATGCAAGAACTCAAAGGTGGCTCCGGCGACGCTTGCCCGACCACCCTGGCCGCTCTGGCATACGTGCCTTCTGTGCGCCAACGACGGAAGTCGTAACGGTTCCGTCACGCACTTCAGCGAGACTCACTGTGTGTGAGGGACGTATGTCAGTGAAGCCAATCAAGCGGGCTGTTGCGCCGATCTGGATCGGAGTGGTGGGAGCAGCCAGCCTGATTGTCTTCCTCGCAGCAGTCCAGGATTTCGGGTCGTCCGCGAGATCTACCGGCATCGCCCTTTCGTTCTGGACGCCCGCCGTGTTCACACTCCTGGGAGCCCTGATCGCAATCCGCCAACCCGGAAACAGGATTGCATGGCTGCTTCTCGGGATTGGGTTCGGGATTCTCGTCGAGTTTGTCTTCCAGCTCATCGCAGAGGGTGAACCCGTGTCTCCATCGCTACGCGACTACGCGGTGATCGTCTTCTCGTACTCGACCTTCCCTTTCGTGCTCTACCTCCTGTTTCTCATAGCATTCCTCTTTCCCACCGGTCATTTCTTCACACATCGCCAAGCTTGGGCAGGGTGGCTGGGTTCGATCATGCTTCCTACCCTCCTCCTGGTGGCCGCGTTCACTGAAGAGATCGGACCACCTTTTCCATCACAGGACCAGGCCTGGACCATCGCCAATCCCATCGGTTTTCTCCCCACATCCGCACTCGATGTGGTCGTCGCGGTCTCGGCCGTGGGGCTGATCATCATGGGCCTCGGTGGTGTCCTGTCGATGATCACCAGGTACCGCCAATCGGAGCTCGTCGTTCGAACACAGATACGATGGATGCTCTTCGCAACCCTGATGCCTGGTGCGGGCGTCGTTCTCGTCCTGGTGTCGGATGCCTCACAGTCGATGGCGGGTGCCCTGATCCTCGCTGTGGCGTTTGCCTCCGTACCCCTATCCATAACCGTGGCGATCACCCGTTATCGCCTGTTCGACATCGACCGGATCATCTCCCGCACCGTCACCTATACCCTGGTCATCGGTGTCCTCGTCGCCGTCTACACCACAGCCGTCGCCCTCCTCACCCGGATCCTCCCGGTCGAATCCGACCTGGCAGTGGCGGGCGCCACCCTCACCGCCGCCGCCCTTTTCAACCCTCTCCGGCGCCGGATCCAACGGTGGGTCGACCGCCGCTTCAACCGCACCCGCTACGTCGCCGAACGAGAACTGGAGACATTCACCGACCGGCTGAGGGACACCACCGAGATCGACACCGTGCAGGCCGACCTCCTCGCCGTCGTCCACCGAACCCTCCAACCCTCCGCCATGGGGGTGTGGATCAGAGGCCAGTCGGAGTAGCCGTCCCGCACCGGCACGCGCACCGTCCCGCCGAAGAGACAATGCTCCGGCACCCGTGCCACCGCGTGACAGGCGGGGATGGCTGGTGGAGTCAGATCCTCAGATAGACCACCACCGGCTCCCCGTGCCGCTGCCCTAGTCGGAAGGTTCCCCGCGCTCCAAGATCCCGGACGCACCCGTCCACGATGCTGGGGGTCTCACCCAACGACTTGTGGCGCTCCCTTTCGGTTCCCCTGGTCGCGTAGGTGTGGTCCCGGGACCGCCCCCTATGCGCTCCCCCGGCTTGGCCTGGGTGGTCTCCACCCGCTTCCTCGCCTCCTGCGCCACCGCCTCTCCAGCTCGTTCCCAATCGCCACCCGTTCGGACACGGTGAACCCCTTGGGGATCTCGTTCTCGTCGTGCTCAACCCGCAGCATCTGGGCCGGGGTCATGGGCAGCACCCGGACGTCGATGTCGGCCCACCCGAGCTTTCTGGCCGCCTCCAACCTTGGGTATCCGGGATCAGGGTGTGGTCGGTGCCGACCACGATCGGGTGGAGGCGGCCGACCTCGGCCATGGACCGGGCGAGGGCGTGGGCCCTCACGGACTCCTCTTCACGTCGGCGAGTGGGACGCCATCCCACTCCGGCGTACCAACTTCCGGCGCAGGCACTGGCTACCTGCGGTCGAGGCGGCGGGGACGGGCCCCGACGCCCGACTGCCGACTCGGAGTCAGGGATTGGCTGGGTGTGCGGCCGGCTACGCCTCCATCGAAATCACCACGTTCCCCACCTTCTCGCCGGTCGCAACGTACCGGAACGCATCCACGATGCCGTCGAACGGGTACGTCCGATCGTGGAGCGGACGGAACTCGCCGGCTTCCATCAGCCCCCGGAAGAACCGGACTCGCTCCTGGCTGTGGGTGGGCAGCGCTATCGCGACACGGTGGTCGCCCGCGAAGCGTGACCACAATGCCAGCGGAAGGTTGCGCCACCCGGGACCTGCATCGCTCGCCACATAGACCCCGCCCGGCACGATGGCCTGCTTCCACGTCCGGTACGTCGTCTTCCCCACCGCGTCGAAGACGATGTCGTAGAGAGCACCCGGGGGCGGGAGGGTGTCGGCGGTGTAGTCGACCACATGGGCGGCGCCGAGCGTCCGGACCAGGTTGACGTGCTCGGTGGCGCACACGGCCGTCACTTCGGCGTCGAAATGGGCCGCCAGCTGCACCGCAGCAGATCCGATCGCACCAGTTGCCCCATAGACCAGAACGCGCTTCCCCGGCTCCTCGATGCCACCGAGACGCAAGTTGGACAAGGCGTAAGAAGCTCCCTCGTTGCCCGGTGCGGCGTCCTCGAAGTCGAAACCGACCGGCATATCGGCGATGAGCCGGTCATCACGCACGGCCTTGTATTCGGCGTGGCAACCGAACCGGGCGTCGTCGGAGCCGAATACTCGCTCCCCCACCGCGAACCCGGTCACGTCGTCGCCCACAGCCTCGACCACGCCAGCGAACTCGTTTCCCAGAACGGGGTGCTTCGGTCTGGTCAGTCCGTAGAACAGACGGGCTATCGGAGGCGAGCCGGTGAGAACGCCGAGGTCGGTTCGGTTGACCGTCGTGGCGTGGATGCGAACAAGCACCTCGTCGGGGGCCGGCAACGGTACCGGCAGGTCGACGAGACGGATCACGTCCGGCGATCCATACCGCTCAGCGATCGCAGCTCTCACTGCGAACGATCGTAGACACCTAACCAACCGGTGAACCGGACCCGGTTCACCGGCGAATTGCGCCTTGATCGGACTGGTCGATGGGGTGGCGCCGGTACGGGGGCGAGATCGGTTCGGTCCAGGCCGATCGAGGTCCCGAAGACCGTCCGTTGGTCGATGGCTACCCGGGTGGGATGTTGTAGTTGTTGCTGAACAGGTTGGTCGGATCCCACTGCGTCTTGAACTGGACGAGCCGGTCGAAGTTTCCTCCGTAGGCGGCCGGCAGGCGTCCATCCTCGTTCCTGACGCGCAATCGCCCTGATTCGGTCCACACGAGTTCTTCGATGTCGTCCGCCGTGCAGCGTGGCTGGACCGACATTGAGGGCTGGGGCGGCGAGATTGACGTTGGTGAACCGGAGGCAATCCGCGTGAGCACGCCGATCTTGTTGCTGCCGCGTTCGAAAAGGCCGGCATCGCCGGCCACCCGCGACTGATTGGGCAACGACTGGCATCGAGCCTGTTCCCTTGCTCAATGAAGTGTCGGGATCTCGTGTCGAGGGCGAGACCGACGGGAGACGGGAACCTCCTTGACACGGCCTGCGGCACTATCGAACATCGGCGGCATGTTCGAATTCGTCTGCGACCGGATCATTCCCGGGTGCACCCACAAGGAGAGCGGGGACACGGTAGAAGAGGTCAGGGAGTTGGCGCGGACACACCTGCACGAGCACCACGGCATGGAATACCTGGACGAGTCCTGGGAGCAGCGGCTCGGCAGTGCCATCGTCCTGGGCGGCATGCGCCCCTGAGGTGACGCCAGACGATCCGAAAGCACCGCTCCCGACACGAGGTCTAGGACACTCCTCCAGGCGGGGCCCGACCATCCTCGAACCGGCAGATCGAGCGCATTGGGCTCAATGAGCTCACCACGGTCAGTGTTCGCTGAGGGGCTGGGGAGGTAGCGCACGAGGTGCCTGATTGAGACTGGGGGCGCGTTGCGGGGTGTTCCCGTAGCGTCGAGGCGCCAGCCGGTTGGCTCTTGAAGTGCCTGCCGCCCTCTCTTGGGTTGGCTTTCTAGCGAGGTGCCTGCCGGTTGGTGTCCTCGGCCGTGGCGTGGCTCGAAAGAGGCGAGAGCACATCGACCCGAATCAGGCTTGCGCGCTGCGGTCTCCGTCGCCGACAGAAAGCGCACGCAATGATGATGATCGGGCTCGACCCTCACAAGGGGTCACACACGGCAGTGGTTGTTGACGATCGTGAGGTGGTGATCGACGAGATCCGGCTGAGAGCGTCGACCGGCCAGGCAGGTGACGCCGCCTGGTTACGGCGCCAGCGAGCCGAGTCTCATTCCGACAACCAATCGGGCTTGTTCGCCGATGAATGCGGCCGTGGAGAGGCCACTCTCGAGCCCGCCCTCTTCGAAGCTGACCGTGAGCAGCCTTATCGACCCCTCGATCTCGGCCGGGGTGCAGCCGGCCGCCACCGGGCTCAGGGCGAGACACGCAGCAACCGTGAATCTGCGAATGCGCGCTCTCCTGGCAAGCCGAGCCTTGCAGCCCTCTATCGTCGTAGGTGCCTCGCCAGGCCCGTTCGACCGGTCGAGCGGACTCATGTCTCTGACCCCTTGACCGTCCCGGTCAGGGGAGAGCCATCGTTCGTG
>JAWOJB010000002.1:0-7965 GCA_046484325.1 Acidimicrobiia bacterium
CCTCGCACCACGACCCTGGTCGGCTCGGGGACCTCGAAGGTGATACCGTCGGGTGCGACGACCTGCACCGGGTGGCTGAAGCCGACCTGGAGCTCGAGGTCCGACCCCTTCGGCAACGCCCGGTAGCCGACCCCGACGATCTGCAGCTCCCGGGAGAACCCCTCCGAGACGCCGGTCACCATGTTGGCGAGCAGCGCCCGGGACAGCCCGTGGAGCGCCTTGGCCTCGCGGGTCTCGTCGACCCGGTCGACGGTGGCGGCTCCGTCCTCCACGCTCACCGTGACCCGCTCGTGGAACGAGCGGCTCAGGGTGCCCTTGGGCCCCTTCACCTCCACCTGGCGCCCGGCGACGGTGACCTCCACCCCGCCCGGCACGGCGATCGGCATCTTCCCGATTCGACTCATGTCACCACACCTCGCAGACGATCTCGCCGCCGAGACGGCGACGCCGCGCCTCGCGATCGGTGAGCAGCCCCTGGGAGGTCGAGACCACCGCCGTCCCCATGCCACCCTGGATGCGGGGCATCTCCCCCGCTCCCCGGTACACACGGTGACCGGGGCGTGAGACGCGGGAGAGGCCCTGGATGGCCGGCATCCGCTTGGCCCCGTACCGGAGCCTGAGGATCAACGTGCGCTGGGGGCCGGCCCCGGCTTCGACCTCGAAGCCATCGATGAAGCCCTCGGCGGCGAGGATCTGGGCGATGCCCTCCTTCATCTGTGACGACGGCATCGCCACGGTGGGCTTCCCGACCGCGACCGCATTGCGGATGCGGGTGAGCATGTCGGCGATGGGATCGCTCATCATGGTTACCACGACGCCTTTCGGACTCCGGGCAGCTCGCCGCACGACGCCAGCTCCCGCACGCAGATCCGGCACATGCCGAAATCGCGCAGGTAGGCGCGGGCGCGACCGCAGCGCTTGCAGCGGTTGTAGGCCCGCACCTTGAAGCGGGGGGTGCGACCGGCCTTGGCGATCATGGACTTCTTCGCCATCTCGACCTCCTCAGGCCCTCGCCTCGGTCTTGCGGAACGGGAACCCGAACGACTCCAGCAGGGCCCTGGCGTGGTCGTCCTCGGTGGCGGTGGTGCAGATGGTGATGTCCATCCCGCGGGTCGCCGTCACCTGGTCGAACTCGATCTCGGGGAAGATCAGCTGCTCGGTGACCCCGAAGGAGTAGTTGCCCCGGCCGTCGAACGAGCCCGGGCTCAGCCCCCGGAAGTCGCGGATGCGGGGGATGGCGATAGCCATGAGACGGTCGAAGAACTCCCACATCCTGTCGCCTCGAAGCGTGACCGAGGCGCCCACCGGCATGCCCTCGCGCACCTTGAACCCGGCGATCGACCTGCGGGCGCGGTTCAACCTGGGGCGCTGTCCGGTGATGAGGGTGAGCTCATCGATGGCGGAGTCGACCTGCTTGCGGTCGACCACGCCCTCTCCCACCCCCATGTTCACCACGATCTTGTCGAGCCGGGGGATCTGCATGACGTTGTCGAGCCCGAGCCGTTCCTGCAGCAGGGGGGCAATCTCGGACCGGTACCGCTCCTTGAGTCTGGGGCTCACAGCGTCCTCCCACACTTGCGGCACACGCGGTGCTTGCCCTTGGCATCGACCTTGTGGCCGATCCGGGTGGGTCCGCACTCGGGGCACACGATCATCACGTTGGAGACGTGGATCGGCATGTCCTTGTCGATGATCCCGCCCTGCATGGTCTGACCGCGCGGCTTCTGATGCCGCTTGGCGGTGTTGACGCCCTCGACGATGACGAGATCGTCCTTGGGGAGGACGCGGGCCACCCGCGACTCCTTCCCGGCGTCCTTGCCGGCGATCACCATCACCCTGTCGCCTTCCTTCAGCCGCATCACAGCACCTCCGGGGCCAGCGACACGATCCGCATGAACTTGCGGTCGCGCAGCTCGCGGGCCACCGGCCCGAAGATGCGCGTCCCCCGCGGCTGCTGGTTGTTGTCGATGATCACACAGGCGTTGTCGTCGAAGCGGATGTAGGTGCCGTCCGGCCGGCGTCGCTCCTTGCGGGTGCGCACGACCACCGCCTTGACGACCTCGCCCTTCTTCACCGTCCCGCCCGGGGTCGCGTCCTTGACGGTTCCCACGATGACGTCGCCGATCCCGGCGTAGCGCCGGGTCGAGCCTCCCAGCACCCGGATGCACAGGACCTCTCGGGCGCCGGTGTTGTCGGCGACCTTCAGGCGACTCTCCTGCTGGATCATCGGGCACGCTCCACGATCTCGGACACCCTCCATCGCTTCTGCTTGGAGAGGGGCCGGGTCTCCTCGATCCGCACGGTGTCCCCGACCCGGGCCTCGTTGCCCTCGTCGTGGGCGTGGAACCTGGTGACCCGGCGAAGGACCTTGTCGTAGCGGGGGTGCTTGAACGACGAGGGGACCTCGACGGTCACGGTCTTGTCGCGTGCGTCCGAGACCACCACGCCGACCCGCACCTTGCGCCGATTCCGCTCCTCCATCATGCACCTCTCCCGGCGGCAGCCTCCTGGGCGTGCCACGCCTCGATCTCCCGTTCCCGCATCACGGTGAGGACGCGGGCGACCTCCCGCCTCACATCGGTCAGGCGGGCGGTGTTGTCCAGCTGGTTGGTGGCGAGCTGGAACCGGAGGTTGAACAGCTCCTCCTTGGCCTCCGCCAGCTTCTCGGCCAGCTCCAGATCGTCGAGCTCGCGCAGTTCCGCCGGGGTCATGCGTCCTCCCTCGAGACGAAGCGGGTCTTCACCGGCAGCTTGTGCCCGGCACGACGCATCGCCTCCCGGGCCAGCTCCTCGGAGACGCCGGCGAGCTCGAACATGACACGACCGGGCTTCACCACGGCGACCCAGTACTCGGGGTTGCCCTTGCCGGAACCCATCCGGGTCTCCGCCGGCTTCTGGGTGACGGGCTTGTTCGGGAAGATGGTGATCCACACCTTGCCCCCCCGCTTGACGGCGCGGGTGATGGCGATACGGGCGGATTCGATCTGCCGGGCGGTGATCCACCCCGGCTCGAGCGCCTGGATCCCGTACTCGCCAAAGGTCACCTTGGTGCCACCCTTGGCAGGGCCGGTCCTGCGGCCGCGATGCACCTTGCGGTGCTTCACGCGCTTGGGCATCAACATGACCGGTTCACTCCTCTTCGTTCACGATCTGGTCGGCCGGCTCGCCCTCGACGGCCTGGCCGTCGTCGTCGCCGGTGTCGGCGACCTCGGCGACCTCGGGCCGCTCCGCCGGCGCGGCCGCACCGGCGAGCTCGTCCGGCTCCTCCTCGGCTCCGGGGGTGACCGGGACGGCCGTCTCGATGACCTGCCGCTCTTCCCGGTACTCGGCCTCGGCGTCCTCGGCGTCGATCCGCCGCTTGCCGCCGCCGGCCTCGATGAGGCGCTTGCCGCCGCCGGCCTCGATGAGGCGCTTGCCGCCGCCGGCCTCGATGAGGCGGGGCATCTTATCACCCTCGATGGCGTGCTCGGCCCGGGCCTTGGCCGGCGCCGCCCGACCACGGCCCGCCGGGCCGCCGGTGGCGAGGGCCGCCTCTGCCGAGATCTTGTCGGTGCTCGCACCGGTCGATCGGAGGACGTCGCCCTTGTAGACCCAGACCTTGATACCGATCGCCCCGACGGTGGTCCGGGCGGTGGCGACCCCGAAGTCGATGTCGGCCCGCAGCGTGTGGAGCGGCACCCGGCCTTCCCGGTACCACTCACGCCGGCCCATCTCGGAGCCGCCGAGACGGCCCTTGGCCTCCACCCTGACACCCTCGGCGCCCGCCTTGATGGCGGTGGCGACCGCCCGCTTCATGGCGCGCCGGAAGGCCACCCGGTTCTCGAGCTGGTCGGCGATCCCCTGGGCGAGCAACTGGGCATCGACCTCGGGGTCCTTGATCTCGATGATGTTGAGCTTCACCGGCTTGGTGGCGTACTTCGTCTCGAGCTCGCTCCGGAGTCGCTCGGCCTCGGAGCCGCGCCGCCCGATCACGACGCCGGGACGAGCAGTGTGGATCTCCACGACCACCCGGTCACGCGTGCGCTCGATGTCGATCCGGGAGACGGCGCCCCGCCGCAGCTCGCCACGCAGGAAGTCGCGGATCTTCCAGTCCTCGTTGACAAGGGTCACGTAGTCCTTGTCCGAGTACCACTTGGACTTCCAGTCGTTGACGATGCCAAGCCGGAAGGAATAGGGGTGGGTCTTCTGGCCCATCAGTTCACCTCCCGTTCCCGGTCGGCCAGCACGATCGTGATGTGGCTGGTGCGCTTGCGTATACGGCTGGCCCGGCCCCGGGCGCGCGGCCGGAACCGCTTGAGGGTGGGGCCCTCGTCGGCGAAGGCCTCGGCGACGACGAGGGCCTCGGCGTCGAGGGCGAAATTGTGCTCGGCATTGGCGACGGCCGAGCCGAGCACCTTCGAGACCGGCTCGGAGGCCCGCCGGTCGCTGAACCGCAGCACCGTCAGCGCCTCGTCGACCGGGAGACCTCGGACGAGGTCGAGCACTCGCCGCACCTTGTAGGGCGATTGCCGCACGTACTTGGCCTGGGCTCTCACCTTCATCGCCGTCTCGCCGCCTTGTCTCGCTTGTCGCCGGCATGACCCCGGAAGGTCCGGGTGGGGGCGAACTCGCCCAGCTTGTGGCCCACCATCGACTCGGTGATGTACACCGGCACGTGCTTGCGCCCGTCGTGCACGGCGATCGTGTGCCCAAGCATCTCGGGGACGATCGTCGAGCGCCGGCTCCAGGTCTTCACGACCCGCTTCTCGCCCTTGCGGTTGAGGTCTTCGACCTTCTCGATGAGGTGGTCGTCAACGAAGGGCCCCTTCTTCAGACTGCGCGCCATGGCTACCTCCGACCCTTCGATCCGCGCCTGCGAACGATGTACTTGCTCGAGAGCTTCTTCTTGGAGCGGGTGCGGCCCTCGGGCTTGCCCCACGGGCTCACCGGCGGACGCCCGCCGGACGAGCGGCCCTCGCCGCCGCCGAGCGGGTGGTCGACCGGGTTCATCGCCACGCCCCGGGTCTGGGGCCGAACGCCCTTCCAGCGGTTACGACCGGCCTTGCCCACCTTCACGAGCTCGGCCTCGGTGTTGCCCACCTGGCCGATGGTCGCCCGGCAGTCGAGCGACACCAGTCGCATCTCGCCGGACGGCAGCCGGAGGAGGGCCATGTCGCCCTCCTTCGACATCAGCTGGACCGAGGCGCCGGCCGACCGGGCCAGCTTGGCCCCGCCCCCCGGCCGCATCTCGATGGCGTGCACCGTGGTGCCGGCCGGGATGTTGCGCAGCGGGAGGGCGTTGCCCGGGCTGATGTCGGCCCCGGGCCCCGACAGGATCCGGGCGCCCACCCTCACCCCCACCGGGGCGAGGATGTAGCGCTTCTCTCCGTCGGCATAGTGGAGCAGGGCGATCCGGGCATTTCGTGCCGGGTCGTACTCGATCGCCGCCACCTTGGCGGGGACGCCGTCCTTGGAGCGCCGGAAGTCGACCAGGCGATAGCGCTGCTTGTGGCCGCCGCCGCGGTGGCGCGACGTGACCCGGCCGTAGGTGTTGCGGCCCCCCGTCGAGGACTTCTTGGCGAGGAGCGACTTCTCCGGCTCGGCCTTCGTGATCTCGGCGAAGTCGGAGACGGTCTGGAATCGGCGCCCGGCCGACGTTGGCTTGCGTTTCTTCACGGCCATCTCAGACTCCGAACAGATCGATCGAGTCGCCGTCCGCCAGGGTGACGTAGGCGCGCTTGGTGTTCTTCCGGGTACCGACCACCCATCCGGTTCGCTTGCGCTTGCCCTTGCGGTTGGCGGTGTTCACGTTGAGGACCTTCACCCCGAAGATGGACTGGACCGCCTCTCTGACCTCGGTCTTGTTGGTCCGCGGGTCCACCACGAAGGTGTAGGTGTTCTGACGCTCGATGAGGTCGTACGACTTCTCCGAGACGACGGGGGCGAGGATGACGTCGCGAGGGTCCTTCATTCCTCCTCACCTCCTGCCGGGGGCTCGGCCGGAGCGGCGGGGCCCGATGGCTCCGCCTCCTCCTTCACGAAGTCGTCGGTGCTGACCTCGTAGCCGCCATGCCCGGCGATGGCGTCGACCGTGTCCACGGTGAAGATCACGTCGTCGGACCACAGCACGTCGTAGGCCGTGAGCTGGCCGGGCTCGACCACGAGCACCTCGGGGAGATTGCGGAACGAGCGCATGGCCACCACATCGGAGGGTGTGACGACCACCACGGCCTTCTTCGAGGCTCCGATCTTCTGGAGCAGAACGACCGCCTGCTTGGTCTTGGGGGCCGCCCAGTCGAGCCGCTCGACGACCGAGACGGCGTTCTCGGAGGCGCGGGCCGACAGGGCGCCCACCAGCGCGAGACGCTTCATCTTCTTGGGGGTCCGCTGTGCGTAATCGCGGGGCTTGGGACCGTGGGCGACGCCGCCGCCCACCCACTGCGGGGCGCGAATCGACCCGTGGCGGGCACGCCCCAGGCCCTTCTGGCGCCACGGCTTCCTGCCGCCGCCTCTGACCTCGGCCCGGGTCTTCGTCGAGGCCGTGCCCGACCTGGCCGCAGCCAGCTGGGCCGTGACGACCTGGTGCATCACCGCCATGTTCGGCTCGATGCCGAACACCAGGGGATCGAGGGGCACCTCGCCCTTGGCGACCCCGGACGAGCTGTAGAGAGGGGCCCGCAGCTCACTCATGGCGCCCTCCGCTGCCCGACTTCACGGCCTCGCGGACGATCACCATCGTGCCGTTGGGGCCGGGCACCGCCCCCCGCAGCAGGAGCAGCCCGCGCTCGACGTCCACGTCGACCACGTCGAGGTTGAGGATGGTGGTGCGGTCACCGCCCATCCGCCCCGCCATCCGCATGCCCTTGAACACCCGGGAGGGGGTGGCACAGGCGCCGATCGAGCCGGGGGCCCGATGCTTCTTGTGGGTTCCGTGGCTGGCGCCCTGGCCGGAGAAGTTGTGCCGCTTCACGACGCCGGCGAAGCCCTTGCCCCGGGAGACCCCGGTCACATCGGCTTTCGCCCCCTTGGAGAGGACGTCGGCGATCGTGATCTCCTGCCCGACCTGATAGGCGCCGGGGTCGTCGACCCGGAGCTCCACCAGGTTGCGGGCGGGGGCTACCTCGGCCTTGGCGTAGTGTCCGGCCGTCGGCTTGTTGACGTTCCCGGGCTTGACGTCGCCGAACGAGATCTGGATCGCCGAATACCCGTCCGTCTCGGGACGCTTGACCTGGACCACCTGGCAGGGCCCGGCCTTGATCACCGTGACGGGCAGGGCGCGGGCTTCCTCGTCGAACACCTGGGTCATGCCCAGCTTCTCCCCGAGAATCGCCTTGGGATAGGACACCCTGGCCGTCACGGCTGGACCTCCTTGAGCTCTGCGCCGTGCGCCGTGCGCCGTGCGCCGTGCGACGTGGGACGTGCCACGTGCGACGTGCGACGTGTGACGTGCGACGTGGGACGTGGGACGCTCACAGCTTGATCTCCACCTCGACGCCGGCCGGCAGGTCGAGGCGCATGAGCGAGTCGACCGTCTTGGGGGTCGGCTCGAGGATGTCGATGAGCCGCTTGTGGATCCGGAGTTCGAAGTGCTCGCGGGAGTCCTTGTCGACGTGCGGGCCGCGGATGACGCAATAGCGGTGGATCTCGGTGGGCAGCGGCACGGGACCTCTGATCCTGGCCTGGGTCCGGAGCACGGTCTCCGCGATCTTGCGCGACGACTCGTCCACCACCTGGTGGTCGTAGGCCTTCAGCCGGATCCGGATCTTCTGTTCTGCCATCTACTCGCTCACTTCGTTCGTTCGTTGCTGTGCGCAATGCGCAGTGCGCAATGCGACGCCGGAGGCGTCACTTGACGATCTTGATGACCCGGCCCGCTCCCACCGTCCGGCCACCCTCCCGGATCGCGAACCGCTGCCCCTCATCCATCGCGATCGGCGTGATCAACTCCACCGACATCTCGGTGTTGTCCCCCGGCATCACCATCTGG
>JAWOJB010000058.1:0-25823 GCA_046484325.1 Acidimicrobiia bacterium
GCGGTCCCACACGAGGTTGAACTCGGCGTACCGGCCCCGGCGCCGCAGGTGCCACAACTCCTGGTCGGGGGTGACGGCAGTCCCGACCCGCCGTCGGAGGATCGGGAGATAGGCCTCGGCGAGTCGCGAGCCGAAGTCCTGGACGAATGCCCACACCTCCTCGAGTGGATCGTCGAGGTGATCGAAGAAGAGCCCGCCGACCCCGCGTCCCTCGTCACGGTGGTGGAGGCGGAAGTAGTCGTCGCATGCCTCCTTCCAGGCACGATGGTCGGCGACGGGATGGTTCTCGCACACGTCGCGCAGCACCTGGTGGAAGTGACGGGCGTCGTCCTCGTAGAGGTACCAGGGCGTGAGGTCGGCGCCGCCGCCGAACCAGGCCCGTCCGACGTCGGTCTCGAAGTACCGGAGGTTGGCGTGAAACGTGGGGGCGTGGGGATTGCGGGGGTGGACGATGATCGACGTCCCACAGGCGTAGAAGCTCTCCGCCGAGGCGGCCCGGCCCTCGGACAGCCCGGGCGGCACGTCCCCCCAGACGGCCGACCAGTTGACGGCAGCCTTCTCGATCGGGCCCTCACCGGCGAGCACCCAGGTGTGACCACCTCCCCCCCCGGCCCGATCCCACCGATCGCGCCGGAACCGGGCCGTCTCATCGAGACGCTCGAGATCCGCCGCGAAGCCCGCCTGGAGACTGCGGGACCACGTCTCGAACGCCGAGCGATCGATGTCCGACATCATCGGGACCTCCGATAGGCTCGCCCGCCCATGACCCGCGGCCCCGCCGACCTCACGCCTTCGGAGCTCGACTTCCTCGCCGAGCGCCACCTCGGGACGCTCACGACGCTCCGCCCCGACGGTTCACCGCACGTCGTTGCGATCGCCTTCGTGTACGACCCGGCCGACGCGGTGGTGCGCATCATCACCTCGGACGGGAGCCGCAAGGTCCGGAACACGGAACGGGGCGGCCGGGCGGCGGTCTGCCAGGTGGAGGGACCGCGGTGGCTCACGCTGGAAGGGCCGGCGGTGGTTCGGCGGGACCCCCCGGAGGTCGCCACCGCCGTGGCTGCCTTCGAGCGCCGGTACCGGCCCGCTCGGGAGAACCCGAATCGGGTGGCGATCGAGATCGCGGTCGACCGCGTGCTCGGACGAGCCTGACTCATCCGGCCCGGCGCACGAGGTCCGCCACGGCCGCCGCCCACGGCTCGGTGTGGTTCACGCAGGGGACGAGCAGGAAGCCGGTGCCGCCCAGCCCGGTCCACTGGTCGCGACCCCGAATCCCGATCTCTTCGAGGGTCTCCAGGCAGTCGGCCACGAAGGAGGGAGTGAGGACGGCCAATCTCCTGACGCCACTCTCGTACAACTTCGGGAGCACCTTGTCGGTGTAGGGCCGGATCCACCGTTGCCCGGCCAACCGGGACTGGAACGACGTCGAATAGGACCCCTCGGCCAGCCCGAGCTGAGCCGCCAGGGCTCGCGAGGTCGCAAAGGCCTGAGCCCGATAGCAGTACCGGTTGGCCTCGACGATCCGATCGCAGCACGACGGCCGGGCGAGGCACCAGTCCCCGCTGACGTCGCTCTTCTCGATCTGTTTCTCGGGGAGGCCGTGGTAGCTGAACAGCACGTGATCGGCGGCGAACTCGTCCAGCAACGGCCGGGCCACCTCGGCCACCGCCTGCACGAATCTCGGCTCGTCGTAGAAAGCCCCGATCGACGAGACGGCCGGAACGTTCCAGCGGGCCCCGATGACCTCGAGCGCCCTCTCGGCGGCTGACCCCGTCGCCGCCGACGAGTACTGGGGGAACAGGGGCAGCACGACGATGTGCTCGCAACCGGCCGCCACCAGGCCCTCGACGGCGGACTCGATCGACGGCTGCTGGTATCGCATCCCCACGGCCACCCGGTACCGGTCGCCCAGGAGGCGAGCGACCGCCTCGCCGAGCTCGGCGGTGTTGAGCACGAGCGGGGACCCTGCCTCGGTCCAGATCTTCTCGTACGCCTCCGCCGAACGCCGGGGGCGGAACGGCAAGATGACCGCCTTGAGGAGCAGCCAGCGGACAGGAGCGGGCACGTCGAGCACGCGCGGATCCGAGAGGAACTCGTCGAGGTACCGGCGCACGTCGGACACCCGCGTCGAGTCGGGCGTCCCGAGCTGGACGAGCAGGACGCCCACGGGGCTGGAGTCACGCATGAGCGGCGACGCTAGGTGAGCATCGATCGGACAGGGAGTCGAGATCCGAGCGAAGGGTCGTCGAAGGCGGCCATGTCGACGACAGCGCGATGCCCGCACGTGCGTCCGATCGGGATGGATAGTCTGCCCAGACCATGCGGCCCGCCGATCTCGCCGTGGTGGTTGCCACGATCCTGGCCGCCATCTTCCTGCTCCCCCAGATCGTGAAGCTCGCGCGCACCGGCGACTCCACGGGTGTCTCGGCGACCTGGCCGGCCCTGGGAGCGGTCACGAACGTCGGCTGGTTCGCCTACCTCTCCAGCCAGCAGCTGTGGTTGTCGGTGCCGTCGACCGTGCTGATGATGGTGTTCTACTCGACGGTCCTGCGGTACCTGGCCAGGACGGGACGCTCGATACGGGGCCCGGCCATCCGCGGTCTGGTGTGGGGCCTGATGCTGCTTGCCGTCTTCCGCATGGGAGGATGGGAAACCCTCGGGCTGGTACTCGGCCTCTCGTACGCCGTGCAACTGGCGCCCTCGGTGTGGACGGCCTACCGCACCCCTGCCCCGAGCGGCATCTCACCGGGCACGTGGTGGCTGGGTGGGATCGAGGCGGTGCTGTGGGGGGTCTATGGGTGGGGCTACCAGGACGTCCCGATCATGATCTTCGCGGGCGTTGGTGTGGTGGTCTCGTCGCTCATGCTCGGCCGGTTCTACGCCACCCGCCACCGCTGGCAGCGGGTTCCGGCGCCGGCCTGACGCTCACCCGCCGACGCCCCCGATCGACTCGGCATCCGTGAGGTTGTGAAGTCGGACCTGGCCCCTCGCCACCGGCTTGCCATCGGACGATCTCGTGACCTCGACCTGCCAGAGCTGCTGGCTCCGCCCCCGGTGGACAGGAGTCGCCACGCCGGTCACCGCCCCCTCCCGCACCGACCGAAGGAAGTCCGTCGTGTTCGACACCCCCACCACGGCCTGGATCCCCCGCTCGAGCCCCCACACCGCGGCCCCGATCGAGCCGAGCGTCTCGACGATCGAGCAGTACACCCCACCGTGGACGATGCCGTACGGCTGCTTGTGTCGGTCATCGACGTCGAGCGTTCCCACCACCCGGTCGCCGGTCGCCTCGACGATCTCGAGGCCGATGAGCCGCTCGAACCCCGAGGGCGGCGGGAACGGGAACGGCCAGGTCTCGGACACGGCGGCGACGATACCCGGGAGCGCTCGCCCCGCATCCGGAGGCATCCGGCCTTCGCGGTAGGGTCGATGGGGTGGAAGCCCGGATCGTCGCCGCCCGCCTCGACCAGGAGCTGGCCGCCTCGGGAACGCCCGATCGGGCAGAGCAGGAGCGGCGGTACCTCAAGAGCGACCTCCGGCACTACGGCACCGGCCTCCCGACGATCCACCGGCTGGCCAAGGGCGCCGCCGCCGGGCTCGACCACGACTCGCTCGTGAGCGTCGCCTCCGCCCTCTGGTCCGAACCGGTGCACGAACGGCGGATGCTGGCCGCCACTCTGCTCGAGGACCGCTCCGACCTGCTCGAGCCCTCCGATCTCGCCTGGCTCGAGTCGCTGATCCGGGACTCACGGACCTGGGCCCTCGTCGACACCCTCGCCCCTTCGGTGGCCGGGCCGCTCGTCGACCGCCATCCCGAGCTGGAGGCGGTGCTCGAACGCTGGTCACGGGACCCCGACTTTTGGATGCGGCGGGCCGCCCTCCTCGTCCACCTCCTTCCGCTCCGGGCGGGGGCCGGCGACTTCGATCGGTTCGGCCGTTACGCCGACCTGATGCTGGAGGATCAGGAGTTCTTCGTTCGGAAGGCCATCGGCTGGGTGCTGCGCGATACGGCGCGAGGCCGCCCCGAGCTGGTGGAGGCATGGGTGGCGCCGCGGACCCACCGGATGTCGGGGGTCACGATCCGGGAGGCCGTCAAACGGCTTCCCGAACCCGCGCGGGAACGACTCCTGGCGGCCCATCGGGCCCGGCAACCCGCCGGCTGATCAGCCCTGCGATGCCACCCAGGCCTGCAGTCGCAGGGCCGCCTCCGCCATGACCTCGGGTGCCTCGGAGAATGAGAAGCGCACGTGGTGGTGGCCCTCTGCAGGATCGAAGTCGACCCCGGGCGTTGCCGCCACGCCGATCTCATCGAGCCAGCGCCGGCAAAGCTCCTGGCTGTCGTCCGCCAGGTGACGCACATCCGCCCAGATGTAGAAGGCCCCGTCGGGTGGGGCAATCTCGGTGATGCCGGCCCGACGGAGCCCTTCGATCAGCACCGCCCGACCACGAGCGTATCGATCCACATTGGCGTCGAGCTCGTCGCGGCAGTCGAGTGCAGCCAGCCCTGCCAGCTGGGAGATGGCCGGCGGCGAGATGAAGAGGTTCTGGGCCAGCACCTCGACCGGGCGCATCAGCGACTCGGGGAGCACGAGCCAGCCGAGGCGCCAGCCGGTCATCGAGTAGTACTTCGAGAACGACTGGACGACGACGGCCCCTTCCGTCACCTCGAGCACGGACACCGCCCGGTCGCGATAGGTGATGCCGTGGTAGATCTCATCCGAGATCAGCCGGATCCCGCCGGTATCGGCGAATCGGGCCAGCGCCGCGAGCTCCCCGGTGGACAGGGCGGTGCCGGTGGGATTCGACGGGCTGGCCACCACCAGCCCGGCCAGCTCACCCGCCCCGGAGACGACCTCGGGGGTGGGGACGTACCGGGTGTCGGGGCCCACCCGGATGCCGACGGGCTCCAGGCCGAGGGCCGAGATCATGTTGCGATATGCCGGGTATCCGGGCTCGGTCACCCCGATGCGGTCGCCGACGTCGAAGGCGGCCAGGAGCAGGAGCAGGAACGCCCCCGATGCCCCCACCGTCACGAGCACCTGGTGGGCACCGACGTCGACGTCGTACTGCTCCCGGTAGTGCCGGGCGATCCGCTCCCTGAGCTCATCGGTCCCGGCGGCCTGCGTGTACCCCAGCCGATCGGCCTCGATCGACCGCGACGCCGCGTCGAGGGCACCTGCGGGCGCGTGGGTCATCGGCTGGCCGACCTCGAGGTGCAGCACGTCGCCGGAGGCAGCCTGTCGCTCGGCCGCCGCCCGCATGACCTCCATCACGTAGAACGGCGGGATGGCTGATCGGCGCGAGGGCTCCACCATCCGAGGGTACCCGCCGCTTGGGTGTGGGCCGGCCGGGAGCGTACGATCGGTCCGCCCGAGGAGGTCGCATGGAGATGAAACCCCAACTCGCCGAAGCCTTCAACCGTCACATCGCGCTCGAGCTCGAGTCCTCGCTCGCGTATCTGCAGATGGCCGCCTACTTCGAGGCCGCCAGCCTCCCCGGCATGGCGTCGTGGATGCGGCTCCAGTCGGAGGAGGAGCGGGCCCACGCCCTGAAGTTCTTCGACTTCCTGCTCGACCGTGGCAACGACGTGACGCTCGTGGCGCTCGGTGCCCCGAGATCCGAGTTCGAGAGCCCCGCGGACGTCTTCCACACCGCGCTCGAGCAGGAGCAGAAGGTCTCGGCTGCGATCGCCGAGCTGCACAGGACGGCCACCGAGGCAGGGGATGCCGCCAGCTACGCCCTGCTCCAGTGGTTCCTCGAGGAGCAGGTCGAGGAAGAGGCGACGGTGGGCCAGATCCTCGATCAGCTCAGGCTCGCCGGCGACGAAGGAACCGCCCTCCTCCTGCTCGATCGCGAGCTGGGCGCGCGAGGCCCCTCGCCCGCCTGACTCGGACAGGAGCTCATCGGCGCCGGTCGAGGAGGACGCGGCCGAGGCGAATGACGAGCACCGGTCGGGTGAGGACCCCGAGGTCCTCCTCCGGATGCCGATCGAACGCCACCAGGTCGGCGGGGAGCGTCGGCTCGAACCCGGACGGGATCCCCGCGTACCGGAAAGCCGCGGTCGACGCGGACGCCACCGATGCTGCCGCAGGCAGCCCGAACGCCGCCAGCCGGATCGCCTCGGCGCCCACTTCCCGGCTCGGGACCGCCAGATCCGTGCCGGCCAGTACGGCGACACCGGCATCGGCGGCGATGGGCAGCAGCGAGCGGACCCGATCGAGACCCTCGGTGAGCAGCCTCCCGCCGGTTCGCTCGGGCCCCACCTCGGCGATCACCGCCTCCACCCGGAGGATGGTCGGCACCCACGCGCCGCCGCGGGCTCCGAGCACCCTGACGTCGTCCTCGGTCAGGAAGAGCCCGTGCTCGATCGAGTCGACCCCGGCTCGCACCGCCGTCGACGCCACCTCCGGGGCCATCGTGTGGAGGGCCACCCGGGCGCCGGCGGCATGGGCGAGGGCCACCGCCCGGGAGAGAGCCGCCTCCGAGAAGTTGGCCAACGCCCCCTGCCCGCGGCGCGGCCAGTCACCGACGAGCTTGACCCACCCCGCCGATGCCGATGCCTCGGCCGCCACCGCCGCAACGAGGCCGTCGTCGTCCACCTCGACGCCGAAGCCCGGGTAATAGCCGCCCGGGGCGGCAATCATCCGACCGGCGGCCTGGAGGTCGGGTCGATCCTCGGGCCGGGTGTCCAGGAGTGTGAGCACCGCCCGATCGCCCCATCCCTTGTCGAGACAGAGGAACACCCCCTGCTCGAGCGTGGCGTAGGCGCGACGGCGGATCTCCTCGGGACGGCCCGGCTCGAGCACCATCCAATCCTGGCTCAGGTGGGCGTGGGCGTCTGCCAGCCCCGCCAGGCACCACAGATCGGCCAGATCCAGGGTGGTGCCGCCCGGCGAGACGGGGTCCGCCCACCGGCCGTTCCGGGCATCGAGCTCGTGGCCGGCGCCGTCGAGCGATCGGAACGAGATCCGGAGGTCCACCGCCGGCGACGGTAGCCGGATAGCCGCCGCCATCGGGTTGAATGGGCGGGTGCGTCGCCGCTTCCTGCTCGCCCTGCTGCTCGTGCTCGCGGCCTGCACCACGCCGGCCGCCGACCCCACGACCACCGCCCCCTCCACTACTTCGCCCTCCACCTCCCTGCCGGCGTCGGTCGATACCGCGCCGGTCGACGAGACGGCGCCCGACCGGCGAGACTTCGACCTCGCCGGCTGCGAGGAGCCCGGCGACTTCGCCCTCCTGTGCGAGGCCGTGGAGCTCGTCTCGGTGTACTACGTCGACGACGTCGAGGTCGCCGACCTCGCCGCGGCCGCCGCGCTCGGAGCGGCCCAGGCACCCGACGACTCGTGGTCCGCACCGTTCACGTGCGCCGTGCCCGATCCCTCGTTCGCTCCGGTGTGCGAGCGGGCCGTCGAGCGAAGCTCGAGCCCGCTCGCGGCGGCCGAGGCGGCGGTGGCGGGGATGGTCAGGTTCGCCCTCGATCCGAACAGCTCATACCTCGACGCCGCCGCCCTCGCCGCCAGCCAGGAGGAGCAGCGGGGACGGGTCGAGGGGATCGGCGCCCTAGTCGCCACCGAGGATCGGACCGCCCCGGACCCCGCCTCCACGCCTTGCCCCATCCTCTCGGACACCTGCCGCATGGTGATCGTCTCCACGATCGAGGGCAGCCCCGCCACGGCGGCCGGCGTCCTCGCCGGCGATGAGATCGTCGAGGTCGACGGAGAGCGGGTCGACGGATGGACGATCGAGGAGGTCACCTCACGGGTCCGCGGCCCCGCCGGGACCGATGTCATCATCGGCGTGCTCCGTGCCGGCGCCGAGCTCCGGTTCGCGATCACTCGGGCGGCGATCGAGATCCCCGTGGCCCAGTGGGAGGTCGTGGACGATGGCGTCGGGTACCTCCGACTCAACCTGTTCACCGAGAACGCCGACGAGCAGGTCCACATAGGCCTCGAGGAGCTGATCGAAGCCGGGGCGACCACCATCGTCTTCGACCTGC
The DNA here is from genome assembly GCA_046484325.1 of Acidimicrobiia bacterium. GTDB lineage: Bacteria > Actinomycetota > Acidimicrobiia > Spongiisociales > ZC4RG35 > JAWOJB01. The sequence continues at coordinate 7,997 of JAWOJB010000058.1, forward strand.
GGGACAATCCGGGGGGATCGCTCGACACGGCGGTCAGGGTGGCGAGTGAGTTCCTGGCGGAGGGGCTCGTGCTCAAGACCGTCGGCCCCGGAGAGGAGACCCCGTATCCGGTAGTCGCGGGCGGGGCGGCAACGGATCCCTCGACCGATGTGGTCGTGGTGGTCAACCGTGGTAGCGCCTCGGCCTCCGAGGTGGTGGCCGGGGTGCTCCAGGAGACAGGGCGGGCGATCCTCGTGGGCGACCGGACCTTCGGCAAGAACACGGTCCAGCGGCGGTTCGGCCTCTCCAACGGCGGGGCACTCCGCCTCACCATCGCCCGCTGGACCACCCCCGATGGGCTCGACTTCGGCCTGACGGGGCTCGAGCCCGACGTGGGGGGGGAAGTGGCCGCCTCGCTCAGCCGGCCCGAGGTGGTGGCCCGGGCGCTCGAGCTCGCCGCCCTCGGCTGAGGGTTGTCGCGCCAGCGCTCAGAGCCCCGGGAACGGGATCCCGGTGTTGGCGTGGCAGTCGTAGCCTTTGGGGTTCTTCCCGAGGTACTGCTGGTGGTAGTCCTCGGCGTAGTAGAACCCGGCCAGCGGGGCGATCTCGGTGGTGATCGGATCGAAGCCGCGAGCCTCGAGCACCTCCTGATAGAGATCGCGCGATCGCTTGGCCATCTCGAGCTGGGCGTCGGTCGTGGTGTAGATCGCCGACCGGTACTGGGTCCCCACGTCGTTGCCCTGGCGCATGCCCTGAGTCGGATCGTGGTTCTCCCAGAAGACGCGAAGGAGGTCGGCGTAGGGGACCTCGACCGGGTCGTGGAAGACGATCACGGCCTCGGCGTGACCCGTCCGGCCCGAGCACACCTCCTCGTAGGTCGGGTTGGGGGTGGCGCCACCGGCGTAGCCCACCGCCGTGCTGAACACGCCGGGCGTGAGCCAGAACCGCCGCTCGGCCCCCCAGAAGCACCCCATGCCGAAGACCGCCTGCTCGAGGCCGTCGGGGAACGGGGGGACGATCTGCCGGCCGTTCACGAAGTGGAGCTCGGGCACCGGAGTCGGGGTCTCGCGTCCGGGCAGGGTCCGTTCCTGCGGGGTCGGGTCGGGAGACCTCCTCGTGAACCAACTCATCCCAAGCAGGCTAGGCGCGACCGGGAGCTAGCGGCAGGCCGTTTTCCTCATCGGCGGGGCGCCGGTACCCTCGTCCCTGCGATGCGTGTCCGTGCGGCCGCCCCGGCCTGGCTCGTCGCTTTCTGCCTCCTCGCCACCATCCTCACCGGCGGCGTTCCGTCGGCGCGCGCCCAGGCCGGAGTCGACGGAGCCGAGCGGGAAGCCGGCGAAGCGGAACGCGCGGTCGATCAGGCGCGGAGGCTGGTCGACGAGACGGTGGCAGACCGGGACAAGCTCGAAGCCGAGCTCCTGACGACGCTCGACGAGTACCAGGCGGCGGCCGAGGAGCTCGTCGAGGCCGGTCGCAACCTCGACCGGGTGGGGGCACAGCTCGCCCGCACCGAGGCCACCGCCGTCGAGCTCGAGGTCAACCTCGAACAGCAGCTCGTGCTCGCCTACATCGAGGCCATCGCCTCGCCGGGGACGCTCGTGTGGTCGAGCGACTCGGTCGAGGACGCCCTCCTCGTGGGCAGCACGCTCGAGACCACCTCGGCGGACACCTCGTCCTCGATCGGGCTGCTGGCCGTGAGCCGCAGCCAGCTCAAGGAGCTGCAGCAGGAGTTCAGCGCCGAGCGGGAGCACGTCGCCGCGCTGCAGGCAGAGTTGGAGGCCGACGCCGAGAGGCTGCAGGCGCTCTTCGAACGGGCCGATGCAGCCGTCGCCGCGGCGTTCGAGGCGGCCCGGGTGGCGGAGGCCTCGTACCGGGCAGCCCTCGACGACGTGGCCCTCGCCCGGGCTAAGGAGGCCGACCGGAGGCTGCAGGAGGAGGAGAGCCGGCGACGGGCCACCGCCACCACGACGACCACCGCCGGCCCCGCATCCGGCGGCGGCGCCACCACCACGACCACGACGCCGGCGACGACCTCGACGACCCGGCCGCAGCCGCCGCCGTCCACCGGCCCCGGTACCTACCGGGCGGCGGTCGAGCGATGGCGGAGCATCGTGTCGGCCCATTTCCCGGCGTCCCGGGTGGAAGAGGCGCTCCAGGTGATGCAGTGCGAGAGCGGCGGCGACCCCGAGGCCAGGAACCCCTACACCGGGGCATCCGGGCTGTACCAGTTCATGCCTGGGACCTGGGCGGTGACGTCAGTCAAGGCCGGCGTGGGCGACCGTTCGGTCTTCGACGGCGAGGCGAACATCATCGCCGCCGCCTGGCTCGGGGCCTACTACGAGTCCGTGGGCCAGGACTGGTGGCGACCCTGGCACTGCAAGCCCTGGTCGTACTGAGCCGGGTCCATCCGCCTCCAGGCCCGGGATGTTCCCATCAGGTCAGCGCCTGCCCCGAGTCGGGGTCGAAGAGATGGACGCGTCCGATGTCGACCTCGAGCTCGAGCGGGTCGCCCGGATGGAGCCGGAGCTCCGACCCGGCCACCGCCGAGAATGCGGCCGAGCCGGCCGCCCCCAGCCCGAACCGCACGAACGACCTGGATCCCTCGTAGGACACGAGGCCGACGGTTACGTGGAGGCAATGGTCGAACGATGACGAAGGGCCGGCCGGGGTGAGATGGTGGGGCCGGATCCCCGCCACCACCCGCCCGGGCCGGATCCGTCGAGGCAGCCGGATCCGGTCGGATCCCATCCGGAGCCAGCTGTCGCCTCCCTCCCTCTCGACGGCCGCCGGGATGAGGTTCATCGGCACCGCCCCGGCGAACCCGGCGACGAACGTGTCGGCGGGGTGCTCGAAGAGCTCTCCAGGCGATCCCACCTGGTGGAGACGGCCGGCGTCGAGGATCGCCACGCGGTCGGCGATGGCCGCCTCCTCCCAGTCGTTGGTGGCGAGCACCGTCGTCACCCCCTGGTCGGCGTGCAGCCTCCGGATCTCGGCCCGGAACCGACGGCGGATACGGGCATCGGCCTTGGCGAGCGGCTCGTCCAGCACGAGCACCCTGAGGTCGCGGGAGACGGCGCGCCCGGCGGCCACCATGCCCCGCTCACCGCCCGACAGGGTTGGCGGCATCCGGTCGAGCAGCGACCGGATCCCCAGCCTCCCGGCCGTGCGATCCGCCTCTTCCTCGGCGTCCCCCCGACCGGTCCCGCCCACCCGCCGGGGGAAGGCGAGATTGCCTGCGACGTCGAGGTGCTCGTACAACGCCTCGTTCTGGAACACCATGCCGACGCCGTTCCGCCAAGGCTCGATGCCGTCGACCGGACGCCCGTCGATGAGAACGGCACCCGCGGTGGGGAGGGCGAGCCCGGCGATGAGCCGCAGCACGGTGGTCTTCCCACAGCCCGAGGGCCCGACGAGGGCGAACAGCTCGCCCGGGGCGATGAGCAAGGACAGGTCCTCGAGGACCCGCTCGCCGCCGATCTGGTGCGTGACACCGACCAGCTCCACACCGACCATGCTCCCATCGTATGGGAGCAATTGCCGTTGCGGCACACGAGTTGCATCATGGGGTGCCCCATGATCATCGAGCCCTCCGACGGTGTCCGGCTGGGCCCTCGTCGGGACGGCGACGGCACGGCCTTCGCGGTGCCGGCCGACGCGGCCGACTCGGTCGATCTCTGCGTGTTCCATCCGGATGGGACCGAGGAGTGCCTCGAGTTGTTCCGGGACGACTTCGGCATCCATCACGGTCGCGTCGCCGGGCTGGGGCCGGGCACCCGGTACGGGTTCCGCGCCCACGGTCCCTGGGAACCCGCCCTCGGGCTCCGCTGCAATCCGGCCAAGCTCCTCGTCGATCCCTACGCCCGGCTGCTCGACGGCGCGGTCAACTGGGCCCCGCCCGTCTTCGGCCACCGCCTTGCCTCGCCCGAGGATCGGAGCCTACGGGACTCGGCCCGGCACATGCCGAAGTCGGTGGTGGTGGACGAGTCGTTCGACTGGGGCGACGACCGGCCCCCGGCCATCCCGTGGGGCGACACGGTGATCTACGAGACCCATGTGCGGGGGGCGACGATGCGCCACCCGCTCCTGCCCGCAGAGTTGCGCGGGACCTACGCGGGTCTCGCCCACGAGGCGATGCTCGAGCACCTGGTCTCGTTGGGTGTCACCGCCATCGAGCTCCTCCCGGTGCAGGCCTTCGTGTCCGAGTCGCACCTCCACGAGCGCGGCCTCGTCAACTACTGGGGGTACAACACACTCGGCTTCTTCGCCCCCCAGGCCCCGTACGCGGCCACCGACGACCCGATCCGCGAGTTCAAGGGCATGGTCAAGCTGCTGCATGCCGCCGGGCTCGAGGTGATCCTGGACGTCGTCTACAACCACACGGCCGAGGGCGGCGAGAACGGGCCCACCCTGAGCTTCAAGGGTCTCGACAACCCCGCCTGGTACCGGCTCAACCCCGTCGACCGGCGCCACTACCTCAACTGGACAGGCACCGGCAACACGCTGAACCTCGCGCATCCGACCCCGTTGCGGATGGTGATGGACAGCCTCCGGTATTGGGCCGAGGAGATGCGGGTCGACGGGTTCCGGTTCGACCTGGCGACCTCCCTCGCCCGGGGTGGCGGTGGCTTCGACCCGATCGGGGGCTTCCTCCAGGCGGTCTCACAGGACCCCGCCCTGCACCGGGTGAAGCTCATCGCCGAGCCCTGGGACGTGGGACCGGGCGGCTACCAGCTCGGCGGGTTCCCCCGGCGGTGGTCGGAGTGCAACGACCGCTACCGGGACGAGGTGCGCGACTTCTGGCGGGGCACCGAAGGCGTGCTGGCCGGGTTCGCGACCCGCATCACCGGGAGCTCCGACCTCTTCGAGTGGACCGGACGGCGCCCGCCGGCAAGCGTGAACCTCGTGACCAGCCACGACGGCTTCACGCTGTCGGATCTCGTCTCCTACAACGAGCGACACAACGAGGCCAACGGCGAGGCCAACCGGGACGGGCACCCGGACAACCGGTCGTGGAACGGTGGGGTCGAGGGCCCCACCGACGACCCGGTGATCGGGGAGATCCGCAATCGACGGCGCCGGTCGATGATGGCCACGCTCCTCCTCTCTCAGGGCGTCCCGATGATCCTCGGCGGGGACGAGATCGGGCGCACCCAGCATGGGAACAACAACGCGTACGCCCAGGACAACGAGACGACCTGGTACGACTGGGACGCGGTCGACGCAGACTTCCTCGAACACTGCCGCAGGCTCGTCGCCCTGCGGGCCGACCATCCCACCTTCCGCCGTACCGCCTGGCTGCACGAGGATCCCCGGCCCGGGATCGACCGGGTCGGATGGTTCACCCCCGAGGGGAAGGAGATGGGGATCGAGGAGTGGCGGTCGCCCTCCTCGCACGCCGTGACCCTGTACCTCGACGGGGAGGGGATCCACGCCGCCGAAGGCGACACCTTCGACGACGACATGCTGCTGTTCTTCAACGGCTCGCCCGACGAGCGGACGTTCGCGGTGCCGCCGGAGATCGACGGTGGGGGCTGGGTACGGCTGGTCGACACGGCCGATCCCCACGTCGAGGGTAGGCCGGCACCGGGGTTCACGAGCGTGCCCGGCTTCGGCCTCACGGTGCTCGGCCGCTCGACCTCGGAGCGCTACGTGCCACCGAAGCGCTTCAGACCGGGTCGCTGATCTCCTCGTTCTTCGCGACCACCACGACCCCGTTGGGCGACACCGTGAATCGGGCCTCGTCGCGAGCCCGATCGACCCCGATCTCGGCGTTGGCGGGGATCTCGACGTTCTTGTCGACGATGGCGTTGCGCACCACGGAGCCGGCGCCGACGGTGACGTTCCGCATGAGCACGGACCGCTCGACGACCGCCCCCGGCTCCACCCGCACCCACGGCGAGATGACGGACGTGCGCACGTACCCGCCGGAGATCACGACGCCCTCGCTCACGAACGTGTCGGCCACCTGGCCCGCCCCGTGCTCGGCCACCGCCACCACCTTGGCAGGGGGTGCCACCTCGGGACTCGTGAAGATCGGCCAGGCCTCGTTGTAGAGGTTGAACACCGGGCTCACCGACACGAGGTCGAGGTTGGCGTCGAAGAAGGAGTCGATCGTCCCCACGTCGCGCCAGTAGGCGCGTTCTCGCTCGGAGACCCCTGGCACGATGTTCTGGGTGAAGTCGTACACGTGCGCCTCCCCGGCCGCCACCGACATGGGGATGAGGTCGCCGCCGACGTCGTGCTTCGACAGCTCGTCCCGGGCGTTCTCCTGGAGGAGCTCGAGCAGGAAGTCGGTGGTGAACACGTAGTTGCCCATCGAGGCGAGCACCTTCGTCGGGTCGTCGGGGGTGGGCTGGGCCTCGGAGGGCTTCTCGAGGAAGTGGTCGATCTTGGTCGAGGCCCCACGTTCGATCACCCCGAACTGGCCGGCCTCGGCCAGCGGCACGCGGATGGCCGCGACGGTGACGCCGGCGCCGGAGTCGAGATGGGCATCCAGCATCTGGGACGGGTCCATCCGATAGATGTGATCGGCTCCGAAGACGAAGATGTAGTCGGGGTCCTCGTCGTCGATGATGTTGAGATTCTGGTAGAGGGCATCGGCCGAACCGAGGAACCACCGCTGGCCCCGCCGCATCTGGGCGGGCACGCTGGTCACGTAGTTCCCGAGCAGGGTCGACATCCGCCACGTGCGTGAGATGTGCACGTTGAGGCTGTGCGACTTGTACTGGGTGAGCACGACCACCCTCCGGAACCCCCCGTTGACCAGGTTGGAGAGGGCGAAGTCGATGAGCCGGTACTTGCCGCCGAACGGGACCGCCGGTTTGGCCCGGTCTCGGGTGAGGGGCATCAGACGCTTCCCCTCGCCACCGGCCAGCACCATCGACAGCACATGGGGGCGCGCCGGACCCATCGTCTACCTCCTCGTCACCCGGGTGCGAGGAACGTCGCCGACAGCGGCGGAACGCTGAGGACGAGGGACTGATCGAATCCCTGGTTCCCGGTCGGCTCCGCCTGGAGGTCGCCTGGCACCATCCCGGCGCCACCGTACTCGACCGCATCCGAGCAGAGCAGGGTCTTCCAGCCTCCGCCCACCGGCACACCGACCCGATACCCCTCCCACGCCATCGGGGTGAAGTTCACGATCACGAGTACCGGCGACCCGCCCGCCCAGCGGAGGAAGGCGATGGTCGAGCGGCTCACGTCGTCCGCCTCGACCCACTGGAAGCCCTCTGGTCGGATGTCGTGAGCGTGCATCGAGGGCACCTGGCGGTAGAGACGGTTGAGGTCGCCGACCCACCGGAACGTCCCCTGATGAGGGGGGTACTCGAGCAGGAAGAACGGCAGCTCGCCTTGATGGTTCCACTCCCACGGGTCACCGAACTCGGAACCCATGAAGAGCAGCTTCTTGCCGGGCTGGGCCCATTGGTAGCCGAGGAGGGCCCGCAGGCCGGCGAACCGCCTCCATTCGTCGCCCGGGTGCTTGTCGAGCAAGGACCGCTTGCCGTGGACGACCTCGTCGTGGGACAGGGGGAGGACGTAGTTCTCCGTGAAGGCATAGAGCCCCCGGAATGTCAGGAAGCGATGGTTGTCGCCGTACGAACGGAAGATGGGGTCGAGCGCCACGTACCGCAACGTGTCGTTCATCCAACCCATGTCCCATTTGAACCCGAACCCGAGGCCGCCCATGTCGACCGGCCGCGTGACCATGGGCCAGGCGGTCGACTCCTCGGCGAAGGTCTGCACGTCGGGGAAGCGGCGGTAGATCCCGGCGTTGAGCTGGCGAAGGAAGTCGACGGCACTCAGGTTCTCGCGGCCTCCGAACCGGTTCGGCACCCACTCTCCGGAGCGCCGCGAGTAGTCGAGGTAGAGCATCGAGGCGACGGCGTCGACCCGGATGCCGTCGATGTGGTAGCGATCGAACCAGAAGTGGGCCGACGAGGTCAGGAAGGATCGGACCTCGTTGCGCTCGTAGTTGAAGATGTACGAGCCCCAGTCGGGATGGAATCCCTGCCGGGGATCGGCGTGCTCGAAGAGGTGGGTTCCGTCGAAGTAGGCAAGCCCGTGACCGTCGACGGCGAAGTGGGAGGGCACCCAGTCGAGGATCACCCCGATGCCCTTCTGGTGGAGGTGGTCGACCAGGTACATGAAGTCCTGGGGGGTTCCGAACCGGGAGGTGGGGGCGAAGTACCCGGTGGTCTGGTAGCCCCACGAGCCGTCGAACGGGTGCTCCATGATCGGGAGCAGCTCGACGTGGGTGAAGCCCCCCCGCTCGACGTGGTCGGCGAGGCCGTGGGCGATCTCCCGGTAGTTCATCGGCTGCTGGCGGGACCAGGAGCCGAGGTGCGCCTCGTAGATCGAGATCGGGGCGTCGAGGGCGTTGACCGATGCGCGCCCGCCCATCCAGTCGGCGTCGCCCCAGTCGTAGTCGAGATGCCAGATCTTCGAGGCGGTGAGCGGGGGGGTCTCGGCGTGGACCGCGAACGGGTCGGCCTTCTCGAGCGGGCGCCCGCCCGAGCGCGGCGTGACGTGATACTTGTAGGCATGCCCCCGCCCCGCCCCGGTCACCCGCGTCTCCCAGACGCCGCTCTCCGACGGATGCATCGGATGTGACGAGGGATCCCATCCGTTGAAGTCGCCGAACACGGCGACCGACTCGGCGTTCGGCGCCCAGACCCGGAAGACGGTGCCATCGCCATCGGGGTGGGATCCGAGGATCTCGTGGAGGTCCTCGTGGACCCCGGCGTTGAAGAGCCAGCGGTCGTTGTCCGTCAGGGGTCTGGCCATGGAACCGCAGCCTAGGTGGTCTCCGGCGGGGGCGGGACGGCCAGGGCCCACCGGCCCACCGCCAGTGGCAGGGTCGACACCCCGGCGCCCGCCAGACCGGCGACCACCAGCAGGATCCGCACGAGCTGGCCCTGGACGGCCAGGTCCGATCGGAGATCGGCCAACAGGCCGGCGGCGTCGGCGGCGGCGTCCCCGTAGCCGTCGAGGAGCGCGACCGACTCGTCGAGGCGCATCCGGAGCACGCCGATGTCGCCGGCCAACTCCTCGGTGGTGACCGAGAACGCCACGAGCTCGTCGGCCGCCCGTTCCAGCAGCGGGCGCTGGTCCCTCAAACGCTCGGGGAGGGGGGCCAGCGACTCGGCCACGCCGAGCACGGCCTGATCGAGTGGTAACTCGGGGTCGTACGTCACACCCACCAGAGACAGGGCCCGCATGGTCCGGTCCACCAACCGGGCGGTGTCCGCCAGAGGAGGCAGGGTCACCAGCACCGACTCGATCTGCATGGGGACCTCGTCGCCGAGGATTCGGCTGAGATCCTGGGTCAGCAACCCGACCGTGGTGAGCGTCGCCGAGGCGTCCCCCAGCGCCCGTTCGGTGGTGTCGAGCGCCTCCGCGACGTCGGCGAAGCCGGTGTCGAGCACCTCGACGGTGTCACCGACCACCTCGACGACCTGGGCGGTGGCATCGAGGGTGTCGAGCAGGGCGGAACCGAAGGAGCCAACGACCACCCACCCCACCACCACCGCCGACACCGAAGTGACGAGCCCCAGCACTCCGGCGACCAGCCAGAGCCGGGCGAGCCAGCGGGGCACGGGAGGCACCGGCGCAGCGTAGGCGCGCCGCCGAGGCCGATACGCCCCGGTCGTCAGCCCGCCGCCCTCGCCATCTTCACCCGCACCCTGGCCTCGACCCGCTTCGACAGGTGCCGCAGGCCGAGGAAAACGAGGACCACCGTGGTGACGGCCACCACGATCCGCTGGGCGTCGAGGGTGGGCCGCCAGTCCACCGATCCGTCCCGCATCACGTAGACGCCGACGGGCCGGGCCGAGATCCCGTAGCCCACCCCTTCGCCGACCCCCTGCTCACCACGGACGTTCTCGCCTCCCCCACCCCCGCCGCCTCCCATCCCCCTGACCGCGGCCACCGGGATGAGGAGCGTGCCGTCCTGCTCGATCGGGGCGCCGAAGACCCGCTCCACGGTCAGCATGTCCCTCGTCTTCCCGATGAGGTCGCTGACCCCTACGGGCCGGAAGGCCCCTCCGGCGGACGACTCGTGCTCGGTCACCGTCTCCTCCGTCTCTCGATCTCGCCCAACGTTACGCCCGCCGGGACCGTACCCGGGCAGGCCTGCCCGGGAAGTCGTAGAGTCGAAGAAGATGTACGCAGGGGTGGAGTTCGGCGGCACCAAGGTGGTGTGTCTCGTCGGGAGCGGGCCCGACGAGGTCGCGGCGACCAGGCGCATCCCGACCACCACCCCGGGTGAGACCCTGGACGCCGTGGCCGGGTTCCTGGCGGATCACACCGGGGTCGACGGGGTGGGGATCGCCTCCTTCGGTCCGGTCGAGCTGCGACCCGACCACCCCGCCTTCGGGACGATCACGACCACCCCGAAGCCGCACTGGAGCGGGGCCGACGTGCTCGGCGCCGTGAGGTCGATCTTCGACGGTCCGGTGGGATTCGAGACCGACGTCAACGGGGCGGCGCTCGGCGAGTGGAGGTGGGGTGCCGGTCGGGGCGTCCGCTCGCTGGTGTACCTCACCGTGGGGACCGGGCTGGGCGGCGGAGCGCTCGTCGACGGCGCTCCGGTCCATGGTCTCGTCCATCCGGAGATGGGGCACATCCCCGTCCCGCGACACCCCGACGACACCTACCCGGGCCGATGCCCGTTCCACGGCGACTGCTGGGAGGGGATGGCGGCGGGCCCGGCGATCGAGCAGCGTTGGGGGAGGCCGGGCCGGGATCTGGGCGAGCTCACAGAAGAGGCCGTCGCCCTGGAGGCCCACTATCTCGCAGCCGGCATCCGGTCGATCGTGTATGTCCTCGCCCCCGAGCGGGTCATCGTGGGCGGCGGTGTATCCGAGCTCCCGGGCCTCTTCCCGGTGCTCCGCAGCCGGTTGGCCGACCAGCTCTCCGGGTATCCGGGGCTCGCCGAGCACGACTCGAACGGGTTCGTGGTGCCGGCGGCGCTGGGGGGGATGGCCGGGCCGCTCGGCTCACTCGTCGTCGCCGAGCGGGCGGCGGGCTAGCCGGGACGTGGAGGCGCCAACCGTCGCACCGCCCGGTGGAGCCAGAGGGTCCCGGCGCCGGCGAGGACCGTGAGCCCGGCCAGCACCGCCCCGAAACCGGCGGGCCCGGCGACACTGGCGACGATCACGGGCATGGTCATCCCCCCGTAGGCGACCGCGTAGAACGACCCGATGAGGGCCCCCCGGGTAGCCGGGTCCGTCAGGAGGTCGACGAGTCGCAGACCCGCCGTGGCCGAGCACCCCGAAGCGACCCCGAAGAACATCGCCGCCACGAACAGCAGGGGCCAGAGCCCGGACACGACCGCCACCGTCCCCACCCCGCATCCGAGCGCCCCCAGCCCGAGCCCCACCGGGGCCGAGCGGTAGGGCCCGATCCGGGCGGTGACGGCCTGGGCCCCGACGATCGCGACGGCGAAGATCGCCCCGACCACCCCGGTCACGAACACGGCGATGGACGCCATGGCCGGACGGAGCAGAACCGGGAAGAGCCCGAAGGCGAGCGACGGGAATCCGAACACCCCGAGTGCGGTGGGGACCACGATCGCGACGAACTCGTGGCGGGCCGCCAGCGGGATCCCGAGGTCGGGGCGGATCGATCGAGAGGGATCGGCCGTGACCGTCTCGGGCACCCGCCGGAGGGCGACAAGACCAGCCCCGACGACCCCGAGATGCACCAGGTACGGCAGACTCAGCGGCGCCGGGCCCCACTCCCCGATCGCCCCGGCCACCAGCGGGCCCAGGCCGAACCCTGCGTAGAGGACGAGACCCGTCAGCCGGGACGGCCACAGCGGGTCGTGGGGGTCGGCCAGCTCTTGCATCCACGCGCTCGCGACCACGAACACCAGACCGGAGCCGGCGCCGAGGAGCAGCCGGGCCAGGAACAAGAGCGGCAGGGACTCGGCCCCTGCGATGAACACCCCAGATGCCAAGGCCGACACGAGCAGGCCCGGATACACGATCGCCCTTCGACCGAGGGCATCCGATGCGGGCCCTGCCAAGAGCAGGGCGGGGGCGAGGCCGAGGGGGTAGATGGCGAAGATGGCGGTGACGGTCCAGGCCGACAGGCCGAGCCCCTGCTGGTAGAGAAGCAGCAAGGGCGTCGACACGTTCGTCCCGAAGGCGACGGCGAAGATTGCCACCCCGAGCGACGTCCGGGCAAGGCGCAACGCGACCGGGTCGAGCGGGCGGCGGCGGGCATCGGGTCCCGACGGTTCCTCCACCGGGGCAGCGTACGCCTCGAACCCCTTCCCCGACGAGGGCCCTCCCGATAGGGTCGAGCCATGCCCACCACCCACTTCTCCCCCGCCCTGTTCGCATTCCTCCGCGACCTCGCCGCCAACAACGACCGGGCGTGGTTCCTCGACAACAAGGAGCGCTACCTCGCCTCCGTCCAGGAGCCGGCGCTCGAGTTCATCACCGACTTCGGCCCGAGGCTCCGCGGGATCAGCCCGCATTTCACCGCCGACGCCAGGGTCGTCGGGGGGTCGCTGTTCCGGATCCAGCGGGACACCCGGTTCTCGAAGGACAAGACCCCGTACAAGCTGAACACGGGAGTGCAGTTCCGACACGAGTCGGCGGGCGACGCCCACGTTCCCGCCTTCTACCTGCACCTGCAGCCTGGCGAGTGCTTCGCCGGGGTGGGGATCTGGCGACCGCCTTCCGCCGATGCAGGCGCCATCCGCCGGGCGATCGTCTCCGATCCCGGCGCGTGGAAGAAGGCAGCATACGGAAGGCGTTTCCGCGACGTCTGGGCGCAGGGTGGCGAGTCGCTGAAGCGCCCGCCCAAGGGGTTCGACGCCGAGCACCCCTTGGTCGAGGACCTCCGGCGGAAAGACTTCATCGCCTCGACGCAACTGACCCAGAAGCAGGTCACCTCGCCGGGATTCGTCGACGAGTACGCCGGGATGTGCGGGGCGGCCGCGCCCTACGTTCGGTTCCTCTGCGAGGCGCTCGACCTGCCCTTCTAGGTCGCCGGAGCCAACCGCCGGCGTATGAGGCCGACCACGATCGCGGCGAGAGCCAGCGCGGCGGCGACCACCCAGGAGGCGCTAGCGAAGGACCAGCGTTCGATCACGGCGCCCAGCACCAGCGGACCGGCCCCCGCCCCCAGGAACACCCCGGCCTGGGTGATCGCCGAGACCGAGGCCGGAGCGGCCGTGTTGGCGTCCACGACGGCGAAGGTCATGAGACCCGGCCATCCCCAGCCTGTGGCGAAGGCGAGCACGACGAGTACGACGGAGGCGACCCCTGAGGCGGCCGGGAGCAGGGCGAACACCAGCGAGCCGGCGCCCACAAGCACCGCGATCGCCCCCAGACCCGTTCCGGCTGCCCGGTCGGTGAGGAGCCCGGCCACGATCCGCGCCAGGATCGACGCCGCCGAGCCGGCGAACAACAGCCACCCCGCTCCCGACTCGGAGAACCCGGCCTCCACCGCCGCCGACACCAGGTACGTCCCGAGGGCCACCGCCGCCCAAGTCGCCAGCGCCGCCCCCAGCGCCAGCCCCAGCAGGGTGCGGACGGTCATCGGGGCCGCCTGGCGACGGCGCCCGGCGGGGGCCGGCGGCCGGGGGATCGGAGGGGCGGGCGCGGGCACCGATGTCGCCACGAGCAGAGCGATGCCGGCTGCGACGAGGAACGCCGCCCGCCATCCGAATCCCACGATCACGACGGGAACGGCGAGGCCGGCCAGCAGCGTCGACGACGGGATGCCGGCATGCTTCAACCCGAACACCGTGGCCCGCCGGTGGGGGGCGGTGTACTCGGCGAGGGCTAGGTTGGCCGCCGGGTTGGACGTCCCGTAGGTGGCCGCCGCCACGACCAGGCAGGCCGCCAGCGAGACGACCGACCTCGCTGCCAAAGCGATGGCGAGGAGGGTCGCGGACGCGACCATGGCGTTGAGGCGCATCGCCCGGCGCCATCCGACCCGCTGGACCCACCGCCCGAGGGGTGGCGAGGCGATCGATGCGGTGAGGAAGAAGGCCGCGGTGAGCGCCCCCAGGCCCACCGGTCCGATGTCGAGCTCGGGGCCGATCTTGAAGAACCCGGCACCCAGCAGGAAGACCGCCTGGGTGCTGACCGTGACGATCAGGACGGCGAGGACCAGGAGCCGGGTGGGAGGCACCGGTCGAGGCTATCCGCCCGACTCGCCCTGCACCGCCTCACAGGCCGCCGACGACACGAGTGGGCTGGTACCCGTCAGCATCCGGTACCCCTCCTCCAATCGGTCGCAGGAGGCATCGGGGAGCCGGGCGATCGGCAGCGCCTCGTCCATCAGGCCCCAGGCGACGATCTCGGCGGCGTGCTCGGCTCCGAGCTCGGCCCACTCCAGGTCCGGGTCCCACCAGGCCGCGAGCCCGCGAGCGGAGAGGAACCGCGCCCGGCCGTCGTCGTCGAGGTGCTCGTTCGTCCAGACGTGGGCGAGCTCGTGGAGCATGGTGAACCGGGCGAGAACCGAGGTGCCGCCTTCCACCGTCTCCTGTCCCAGGCACATCTGGATCTCGACCCCGTCGCCGGTGTCGATCGCCCATCCGCTCCCGGTCCGGCACCGGGCGGACGGGGGAAACCCCATGCGGATCGGCCGGGGCACGTCCAGGCCGGCCTCGCCAAACCTCGCCAGCGCCCACGCCGCCAGATCCCGCAGATCGTCGGTGGCGTTGCACAGCTCGATGGCGCCTCCGGGCGCCGCCCCCCAGGTCCGGCACTCGGCCACCGGGGGGCGGGGCAGGGTCAGACCGGCCCACCACGGCTCGCCCTCCCACCACGGCCGGTCGATCACCACGTCGGCACCCACCTCGTGGGCCCACCACAGCCACTGGATGCCGAAGGGGCTCGGGGGCCACACCATGGTGATGAGCGACGGCTCCCCCTCGACGGGGCGGAGCCGGTACACGCCGCCCACGATCTCGGGACTCTCGAGAGGGCCACTGTAGAACACCGCCGGACCCTCCCCGGACAGACCCACCTCCGCCATCGAAACCGGCTCGAGGTGGAAAGGCCCACCGAGGTCCCCTTCGAACCAGACCTCGACGGCCTGCCGACCCCTGACCCTCGCTCCCGAGAACGGGTCCCACAGCTCCCCGAACGGGGCGAAGTGCCCGGCAACGGCCGCCGGGTCGGCCTCAGACCAAAGGGCGCCTGCCTCTCGGTACCGGGAAGCGAGGGTCTCGGCCTCCTCCGGATCGCTCGCGGTCGACGGCTCGTCGAGACCTGCCAGGACGTCGAGGCCCTCGATCCGGTCATCCGCCATCCAAACGAGCGCCATCTCGTGGCGACGGCACGGCTCCGATCCCGCCAGGCATCCAGCGGTCGGCCCGAACTCGGCCGTCGACAGCACCACGGCATGGGGAGGCCCCACCCCGGCCGCATCGGACGCCGTGACGAACACCCGGGAGCCGGCCCGACCCGCCTCCGCGTCGTCGAGCGCCCGCCGTAGGAAGAGCTCGATCCTCCGAAACCCGTAGAGGCGTTGACCGGAGGGCTGCACGAGGAATGTCTCGGCGTCGACGAAGAACGCCACCGTGGCCTCGAGGTCGCCCCGATCATACGCCTCGGCGAACTCGGAGAAATAGGTGTCGACCTCCACCCCCCACGAGGGCGGGTCGACCGCCCCCGAACCTGAACACGACACTGCGATCAGTGGAATCGAGATCAGCAGCGCGAGTCGACCTGCCACTTCGATGAGGCTACGCCTCCAGGGAGCGGACCACCAGATCCTTTCGTGCTCAGGCCTCGAGCCTTCCGAACCACACGAGTGAGCCCAGGGCTGCCACCGAGACCAGCACCCCGCCGAGCAGGGCAAACCAGTCGCCGATCTCCCGGTCCTCGGTCTCGAACGCGATCTGCGACCCGATCCCCTCGAGGATCGCCCCCAGCTCGCCGGCCGAGTCGGCCTCGAAGAACCGTCCGCCGGTGATCTCGGCCACCCGGCGCAACGAACCCTCGTCCACCGGCACCGCGACGCGCTGGCCCTGGAACTCGATCGAACCGAGCGGGGTCCCGTAGGCGACGGTCGACACCGGGATCCGCGCTTCGGCGGCCGCCTCGGCAGCCTCGGCATCGGGGCGCCCGACCGTGGAGGTGCCGTCGGTGAGCACGACCACCATCGCCGGTGGCGGGCCCTCGCCCTCGTCGAGCGAGGCGACGAGATCGATCGACGAGTAGATCGCCTCGCCCACCGCGGTGCCCTGACCGAGGCCCAGACGATCGATCGCCGAAAGGGTCGGCGTGCGATCGGCGGTCGGCGCCACCACCGGGAGCGCCGTCCCGGCGAAGGCGACCAGACCGATCTGCAGGTTCTCGGGAGCCTCCTCGACGAACCGGCGAGCCGCCGCGCGGGCTGCCTCGATCCGCGAGGGCGCCACGTCCTCGGCCGCCATCGACAGCGACACGTCGACTGCGAGGACGACCGCGGCCTGCTCACGGAGGACCGGCACCGTCACCACCGGCCGGGCGAAGGCCACCACCACGGCGACGACCCCTGCCAGCAGGGCCCCCACCGTCACCCACCGCCGCCAGCTCGCGCGCCGGGGGACGACCCGATCCAGCAACTCGAGGTTGGTGAAGCGGACCGCATAGTCGGAGCGCCGGCGCCCGAGCGCCCACCAGAGCACGACGAGCGCGACCGGCAGGAGCAACAGGACGAGTCGATCGGGCGAGAGGAAGTTCATGCCCGTCCTGCCCGGGTCGCCGTCCTCCGGGTATCGACGGCGAACCTCACGACCTCTCCCACCCAATCCCCGGATGTGTCGAGCCGCAGATGATGGGCTCCCGCCGACCGGAGGAGCCTCCGCACCTCGGCCCGCTCCTCCCCGGCCGCCATGGCGAAGCGAGCCCGAAGCCCGGCGTCGTTCGTATCGACGAGCCGCTGGCGGCCGGTCTCCGGATCGTGGAAGAGTACCGACCCGACACGGGTGAGCTCGAGCTCGCGTCGGTCGACCACCTCGACAGCCACGACGTCGTGCCGGGCTGCGAGCACACGGACTGGCCGCTCCCAGCCACCGGGGCCCATGAAGTCGGAGGCGATCACGACGAGACCCCGACGCCGGATCGTCCGCGCCACCGCGGTCAGGCCGAGAGCGAGATCGATGGCGGCTTCGGGCAGCGGCGAGGCCAGCCGCCCGAGAGTTGAAACCAGGTGCCCGCGTCCGGACCGGTGCGGGACCCACCGCACGCCCGCGGGCTCGAGGAGGGCGGCACCGACCCTGTTTCCGTCTCGCTGGGTGAGGAACCCGAACACCGCCAGGGCGGACACGGCGGCCTCGTGCTTGCCCCCGGCCGTGCCGAACCCCATCGAGGCGGACCGATCGGCGACGAGGGTGGTCTCGAGCTCGTGGTCGGCGATCGTGTCCCGGACGTGCACCCGGCCGCTGCGGGCGGTGACACTCCAGTCGATGCGCCGCACGTCGTCGCCGGGTTGATAGGGACGGGCATCGCCCGGCTCCCGTCCGCGACCCGGGAGCAGCCCCCGATGATCGCCCGCGAGTATTCCCTCCAGCCGCCTCGTCACCGCCAGCTCGAGCCCCCGCACGTCGACGAGAGGCACCTCCATCACACCGAGGCCTCCACCGGGGCGGGCACGCTCGACAGCAACTCCACCACCACGTCGTCGACCCCGACTCCGTCGGCGAGAGCCTGATAGGAGAGGATCAGACGGTGGTTGAGGACGTCGTACGCTACGTCGTACACGTCCTGGGGCGTGGCCGCCGGCCTTCCCCGGAGCAGCGCGAGGCTGCGGGCGGTCCGGATCAGGGCGATGCTGGCCCGAGGGCTGGCACCGTAGGCGAGGAGCCCGTCGAGCTGGGGCAGGCCGAACCGGGCGG
>JAWOJB010000061.1:0-6131 GCA_046484325.1 Acidimicrobiia bacterium
TCTCGGATTTCCAGGTGTCGATACCGGAGCTGGGCACCATCTCGGCGTCCACGCACCCCCTCGTCCTGCTCACGTCCAACAACACGAGGGAGCTATCCGAGGCGCTCAAGCGGCGGTGCCTGTTCCTCCACATCGGGTATCCCGACGTCGATCGTGAGCGGGAGATCCTGCTCGCCCGGGTCCCCGACCTCAACGAGCGCCTGGCCGAACAGATCGCCAGGGTGGCCCGTAGCGTCCGCTCGCTCGATCTCAAGAAGTCCCCTTCGGTCTCAGAGACGATCGACTGGGGGCGGACCCTGCTCGCCCTCGGGATCGAGCACATCGACCAAGCCGCCCTCGGTGAGACGGTCCACGTGTTGCTGAAGTACCAGAACGACATCGAGAAGGCCCTCAAGGAGCTGACGGTCGAGTGATGGGCCGGCCGTGCTGACGCTGCTCACCGGATTCGTCCAGGAGCTGCGCAGCGCCGGTGTTCCCGCCTCGATGGTCGAGGCGATCGATGCCATGGAGGCGCTCCGTCACGTCGATCTCTCCGAACGCGAGGCGCTCCGCGAGACCCTGCGGGCGACCATGGTCAAGAATCAGAGGCACGAGGCGGCGTTCGACACCGCCTTCGACGTCTACTTCGCACTCGCCCTCCCGATGGGCGCATCCGATGGCGCAGATATGTCGGCGTCGCCACTCGCCCAGGGCGAGCGCCAGGGTGGTGGGTCGGGCGGGGGTGAGGTCGATCTCGAGGGGCTCATCGAGGCGCTCTTCTCGGCGCTGCGGTCACAGGACCTGCCCGGGTTGCGCGACGCCGCTCGACGGGCCGTGGACGAGCTGGCCGGGATGGAGCCGGGGCGGCCGGTGGGCGGGACCTACTACCTCTACCGGACTCTTCGGAGGCTCGATGTGGAGGGCCTGGAGGAGCGGCTGCTCGAGGCGGCACTCGCCGACGCCGGCGAGGTGGACGGACTCGAACGGCGGCTCATCCGCGAGGAGGTGGCGAGTCTCGTCGAGCGGCTCCGCGAGGAGATCCGGGCCGAGATCCGTCGCCGGCTGGTGGCCGACCGGGGGCGCGAGCCGGTCGCCCGGACCCTGCGCAGCGCGCCCGTCGAGGAGATCGATCTCATGCATGCCGGCCGGGCCGAGCTCCGACAGATCGAGGACGTCATCGAGCCGCTCACCCGGAAGCTCGCCGCTCGCCTGGCCCGGCGTCGGCTCAGAACCCGGGACGGTCGCCTCGACTTCCGCAAGACGATGCGAGCCTCGCTCGCGTCGGGCGGGGTGCCGATGGAGCCGCGATTCCGGGTCCCCCGTCCCCATCGCCCAGAGATCGTGCTCCTCTGCGACATCTCGGGATCGATGGCGACCTTCGCCCGGTTCACACTCCAGTTCACGTTCGCCATGGCCACCCAGTTCTCGCGGCTCCGTGCCTTCGTGTTCGTGGACGCCGTCGACGAGGTGACCGGGTACCTGAAGCCCGGGGTCGACTTCGCGGATGCGCTCTCCCGGATCGGCGCCGAGGCGGACGTCGTGTGGCTCGACGGGCACTCCGACTATGGCCATGCGCTCGAGCAGTTCACCGAGCGATTCGGCAGGGAGCTGTCGCCCCGATCGACAGTGATCATCGCGGGAGACGCCCGCAACAACTACCGGGAGCCCCGCAGCCAGAACCTGGCCGAGATCGCCGCGTCGGTGGGTTCGGTGTACTGGCTCAATCCCGAACCGCGCCCCTACTGGGACTCGGGGGACTCGGTGATGTCCCGGTACGCCCCCTACTGCGACGGGGTGTACGAGGTTCGAAATCTCCGCCAGCTCGAGGCGTTCGTGGAGCAGGTGGCCGCCCGACCCCGATCGGCCCACCGCCCGCGTAACCGCTCAAGCGCCTCGTGAGCCGTGCCGATGAACGTCCCGAACACGTCCGACAGGGGACCACGCACATGGGCCATCGAATCCTGGTGATCGAAGACTCCGCCGTCATCCGGCGTCTCATCGAGGTGTGCCTGCGAGCGGCCGACCTCGAGATCATCATGCGGGACGACGGGCCGACCGGGCTGCAGGCGGTGCGGAGCGAGACTCCCGACCTGCTCGTTCTCGACATCGGCCTTCCGGGTATGGACGGCTGGCAGGTGCTCGATGCCATCCGCCACGATCCCACCACCCGCAGCCTGCCGGTGGTGGTACTCACCGCCCATGCCGAGGAGGAGTCCCGGCGCCGGGCCGACGAGGGCGGCGCCGACGCCTTCGTCACCAAGCCGTTCCAGCCCAACGGTTTCCGCCAGATCGTGCTCGACCTCGTCGAGTGACGCGGCCGGTTTCGGCAGGATCGACCCGGCTCAGCTCGACGGGATCAGGTCCGCCAGCCGCTCGATGAGATCGACCACCCGGTTCGAGTAGCCCCACTCGTTGTCGTACCACGACAGCACCTTCACCAGGTTGCCGCCGAGGACCTGGGTGCTGCCGGCGTCGAAGATCGACGAGTGCGGGTTTCCGATGATGTCGGTGGATACTAGGGGCTCCTCGGTGTACTGGAGGATCCCCTTCATCGGGCCTTCCGCCGCCCGCTTGACGGCGGCGTTGACCTCTTCGACCGTCACGTCCCGCCCGAGCTGCACCACGAGGTCGACCGTCGAACCGTCGGGCACCGGGACGCGCATCGCCATCCCGTCCAGCTTCCCCTTGAGCTTGGGGAGCACCTCGCCGACCGCCTTGGCCGCGCCGGTGGTGGTGGGGATGATGTTCTCGGTCGCCGCCCGGCTCCGCCGGAGGTCCTTGTGGGGCACGTCGGCCAGCCGCTGGTCGTTGGTGTAGGCGTGGACGGTGGTCATGATCCCCCGGACCAGTCCGAACTCGTCGTCGAGCACCTTGGCCAGGGGTGCCAGGCAATTCGTGGTGCAGGACGCGTTCGAGACGACGATGTCGGATGCATCGAGCTCCTCGTCGTTGACGCCGAGCACGACGGTCAGGTCGATCGCGTCCTTGGCGGGCACGGTGAGGATGACCCGCTTGGCGCCGGCATCGAGGTGCTTCTGGAGGGAGGCACGGTCCCGGAAGATGCCGGTCGCCTCGACGACCACGTCGACGCCCAACTCGTCCCACGGGAGGGCGGCAGGGTCGCGCTCCATGAGCATTTTCACGGAGTGGCGCCCCACCGTCATGACACCGTCGGCTACCGCCACCGGGTGCTCGAAGCGGCCCATCACCGTGTCGTTGACCAGCAGGTAGGCGAGGATGTCATCGTCGGCGAGATCGTTGATGGCTGCCACCTCGAAGGCGGGGTCGTCGCGCTCGGCGATGATCCGGAACACGGCCCGACCGATGCGGCCGAACCCGTTGATGGCGATCTTCGTGGTCATGCCCGCACCCCCTCGAGCTCGGCGGCCATCCGCTCCATCACCTCGATGGCGCGAGCCGTGTATCCCCACCCGTTGTTGAACCAGGTGATCGTCTTGACGATGGTGCCGTCCATGACGGTCGTCGCCAGGCTGTCGTACACCGCCGAGACGGTGGCCGTGCGCACGTCCGATGACACGATGGGATCCTCGGAGTACTCGACGATGCCGGCGTAGGTCGCCAGGGCGGCAGACTTCACGGCGGCGTTCACGGACTCCTTCGAGGTGGCTTCGCGGGTCTCTGCGACGAGGTCGACGGTCGACCCGTCCGGGACCGGCACGTTGAGCGCCGACCCCTTGAGCTTGCCGGCAAACTCCGGCATGACCTGGATGAGGATCTCGGCAGAGTTCGTCTCGGAGGGAATGATGTTCTCTCCAGCCGCACGGCTCTGGCGGAACCCCTCGGACGGCACGTCGGCCAGCCGCTGGGTGTTGGTCATCGCATGAACCGTGGTGAAAAACGCCCGTTCGAGCCCGAAACCCCGGTCGAGCACCCTCAGGATCGGTGCGAGGGCGTTGGAGGTGTTCGATCCGAGGGCGATGACGCCCGGATGCTCGTCGAGGATGTCGTCGTTGATGCCCCGAAGCAGGATCGGGATGTCGCCGGGGGTGGCCGGCGTCGACGCCACGATCACCCGTTTGGCGCCGGCGTCGAGGTGTCTCGACGCCTCGGCCATCGTCCGGTACCTGGTGGTGGCCTGGATGACGATGTCGACGCCGTGAGCGGCCCAGGCCGTATCGCCGGGCTCCCGGTCGTTGAGGAACGGGACCCGCCTCCCATCGACGAAGAGATCGTTGCCCTCGAGCACCACGGGCATCGGGAACCGCCCGTAGATCGAGTCGTACTTGAGCAGGTAGGTGAGGCCCGCCGGATCGACAATATCGGCGATCGCCGCCACCTCGAGGCCGGGGTGGCCGTGCAGCATCCGGAAGACGTTGCGGCCGATCCGACCGAACCCCATGAGGCCGACGCGTGTAGTCATGTCACCCCTTCGTGCGACGCGTGGATGACGGCAACGGTAGTCGTCGCCGGTGCGAGCCGGAACGGCCACCTGGAAGGCGGATGGGTGCTCCGATACGGTGCCTGCGGGGCGGCGCGGGAAAGGTTCGATCTTGTTGCTTGCTGCCTCCGCCGTCGCCGTCTGTCTGCTCCAGCCGCCCGTGCCCGGCCCGGTCGTCGCCGGGTATGCCCCGCAGGGAAGGTACGCCGGTCACTGGGGCGTCGATTTCGCGGCCGCTCTGGGACAGGCGGTGAGTGCCCCCGGCGGGGGCACCGTCGTGTTCGCCGGCAGCGTCGCCGGGATGCCGACCGTCTCGATCGACCACGGTGGCGGGCTGCGGACGAGCGTGTCGTACCTGGCGTCGGTCGGGGTCCGGGCCGGTGAGCGGGTGTCTGCAGGGCACGTGGTAGGACGGGCGGGCATGCCCCACGGGGTGCCCGGCGTGCATCTCTCGGTCCGGATCGAGGGGGTCTACGTCGATCCGCTGCCGTGGCTGCGATGCCGGACTCTGGACATCTCCCGGGGCCTCCGGCTGCTGCCGCCGGCGCGTCTCCGCACCTATGCTGGCCGGCGTGCGGAGAGCGCTGCTGGGCGGGACCTTCGATCCTCCACACGTCGCCCATCTCGTCGCCGCCGAGGCGGCCTATCGCCAGCTCGGGGTCGACGTGGTGACGTTCCTGCCAGCCGGAGCCCCGTGGCAGAAGGCGGGGTCGCCGGTCGCGGCGGCAGGTCATCGCTGGGAGATGACGCGGCTCGCGGTGGCGGGGGTCGCCTACTTCGAGGCCGACGACCGCGAGGTGCATCGTGACGGCTGGACGTACACGGCCGACACCCTCGCAAGCTTCGACGCCGGCGACGAGATCATCCTCGTCCTCGGCGCGGATGCCGCCGCCGGACTCCCGACCTGGCACCGGTACGACGAGGTGCTGGCCAGGGTCGTTGTGGCGGTGGCCCCGCGACCGGGAATCGATCGGGCCGCGGTCGAGGGGGCGGTGGACGCCCCGGTTCTCTGGCTCGAGATGCCGTCCCTCGAGCTCAGCGGCACCGGCATTCGGCGCATGGCCTCCGAGGGTAGGAGCATCCGGTTCCTGGTGCGCGAGGCGGTCTGGGAATACGTGGTCCGCCATGGCCTGTACATCGCGGGCGGGTAACATCGCCGGGTTCGTCTCCAGGAGGTTCACACCGTAGACACCCGTGAGTTGGCCCTTGCCGCCGCCGACGCCATGTCCGAGAAGAAGGGTCTGGACATCCTCCTCCTCGACGTCGGCGACCTGATCACCATCACCGACGTGTTCGTCATCGCCACCGGGACCTCCCGGCCCCATGTCCAGACCCTCGCCGAGGAGGTCGAAAAGCGACTGAAGGAGTCGGGCCGGCCTCCGCTCCGCAGCGAGGGCCGTCGCGAGGCCGAGTGGGTGCTCATCGACTTCGGAGACGTGATCGTCCACGTCTTCCAGCCCGAGCACAGGGACTTCTACGGCCTCGAGCGCCTGTGGGGGGATGCCCCTGTGATCGAGTGGGAGCCCGCAGAGGCCGAGAGCGCCTGAGGTATACTCGCCGTTCCCCTGGGGCTGTAGCTCAGCTCGGCAGAGCACTTGCATGGCATGCAAGGGGTCAGGGGTTCAAATCCCCTCACCTCCACGGAACGATCGAAACCCGCCCGCTTCGGGGCGGGTTTCGCCCGTTCTGAGGGTGACGACAGGGATTTGAACCTTTGGGGCTCGGGGCACTTCGAGTCCTGCTCGGCCTCGAA
>JAWOJB010000073.1:0-28087 GCA_046484325.1 Acidimicrobiia bacterium
GCGCCGGCCCGGGTCGGAGCTCACCGAAGAGGAGCTGCGCGAGTTCTGCCGGGGGAGGATCGCCCACTTCAAGATCCCGGCCTACATCCGGTTCGCCGACGACTTCCCGATGACGGTGACCGGCAAGGTCCAGAAGTACCTGCTGCGGGAGATGGGAGAGAAGGAGCTTCGCTCCTAGAGGCGGGCTAAGAGCCCTGGAGCGCCTCGTCCGCGGCGCGGGCCTTCTCGACCAGCGCAGCCCGGTGCTCGTCGAGACGGGCGGCGATCGCCGGGTCCGACAGGCCGAGGATGCGGAGCGCCATGAGGGCGGCGTTCACGGCACCCCCGATCGCCATGGTCGCCACCGGGACCCCTGCCGGCATCTGCACGATCGACAGCAGGGCGTCGAGCCCCTCCAGCCGGGTGGCGGGCACTGGCACCCCGACCACCGGCAACCGGGTCACCGACGCCAGCATCCCGGGGAGGTGGGCGGCGCCCCCCGCCGCGGCCACGATGACCTCGATCCCCCGCCCGGCCGCCTCTCGACCGAAGGCGATCATGTCCTCGGGCGAGCGATGGGCCGACACGACCCGGACCTCCGGCTCGACCCCGAACTGACGGAGGGTGGCGACCGCCGGCTCCATCGTCGGGAGGTCGGAGTCGCTTCCCATCACCACGGCCACCCTCACGCCGTCACCTCCCCTCCGCCGAGGCCCACCACCACCCGCCGCGCACGCTCGAGGGCGCGCTCGGGGTCGGCATCGCACACGGTCACATGGCCGAGCTTACGGCCCGGCCGCCACGTCTTGCCGTAGAGGTGGACGTGAGCCCCCGCATCTGCACCGAGGCCCTCCCCCAGCCGGGCCCGGGGGTCGGCCTCGACGGGTCCCCCGACCACGTTCACCATCGCCGATGGCGACACCGGGGACGGATCGCCGAGCGGCAGGTCGAGCACCGCCCGCAGGTGGTTCTCGAACTGGGAGGTGACCGCCGCCTCGATCGTGTGGTGGCCGGTGTTGTGGGGACGGGCGGCCAGCTCGTTGACGAGGAGCCGGCCTCCGGTCCAGAACAGCTCGACGGCGAGGATGCCGACCGCGTCGACGGCGTCGGCGATCGCATTCCCCAGACGCGACGCCTCCCGCCGCACCGGGTCCGGTACGAGCGCCGGGGCCAGCACCTCGCGGCACATCCCGTCCACCTGCACGGTGGTGACCGGCTCGTAGGTCACCGCCACTCCATCCGGCCGGCGGGCCACGAGGACGGCCAGCTCGGCCTCGAGCTCGAGAAACGGCTCCACGACCAGCGTGTCCCCCCCGGACAGCAGCGGTCCGGCCACCCTCCGCGCCTCGTCGGGGCCGGACACGGTGAACACCCCTCGCCCGTCGTACCCGCCATGTGAGCGCTTCACCACCACCGGGCCGTCCAGATCGGCGAGGGCTGCATCGAGCCCGGCCTCGTCGACCACGGCCCGCCACGGCGGCACCGGGAACCCGTGGCCTGCCAGGTGCGAGCGCATGCCCGCCTTGTCGGCCACGAGCCGCAGGGTGTCGGGCCGGGGGAACATCCGAACCCCGAGCCGTTCGAGCGCCTCGAGGGCGTCGAGGTCGACCACCTCGTGGTCGAAGGTCACGAGGTCGACGGACTCGGCGAAGCGGCCGAGGTCGTCGTGGCTGAGGGGGCTCCCGAGCTCGGACCAGCGGGCCACGGCGGGGGCGGGGTCTTCCTCCCGCTCGGTGAGGAACCGGAGGTCGACGGCCAGGGCGATGGCTGCCTGGTGCGTCATCCGGGCGAGCTGACCGCCGCCGACGACGCCGACGACGGGGAGAGCGAAGGAGGAACCCACGGGTCCCGAACAGTAACGAGGCGCCCCTTGCCCCTCTACATGATCCGGAAGCCCTGGTGCTCGTTGGCGAGCACCCAGGCGGCCACCGTCCCGATCTCGATCGTCTCGGGGAGGTAGGAGGCCAGGGTGATCCCGGCCGAGCCGGGCTGGTCCGAGCCGGCCTGGGCCAGCCGCATCTCCCGGAACCTGGCCTGCCATCGGGCCAGGTTCTCGGGCCGGAGATCGACCCAGCCCTTGGCCGCCCAACGGTCCCGATCGCCCGGGCCGACCGTCGCCTCGTTCGCCCCGGGGATCTCGGGGATGCGGAGGAACGGCCCCCTGCGGAACGTGACCCCGTCGGCCCCCAGCACGGCCAGCCCCAGCGAGGTGATCGTGTCCAGCAGGTCGGGACGCTCGACGAGGAACGCCTCGAGCGTGCCGGCGAGCTCGAGGGCGGGCATGGCGAGCACGGCCGGGACCGTGCCGACGCCGAGGCGGAGCAGCTCGGCCTCCCACAGGAGCTTGGAGAGCTCGGGAGGGCCGAGCTGGCCGAGAGCTACCGAGTGGGCGCCGCTCTCGGCCTCGAGCCGCCGGAGGTCGTCGAGGGCTCCGGCCCGAACCACGCCGCCCCGGTAGGACGGGGTCATGATGGAGCCGTCGAGCGCCGCCACCACATCGCGTCCGGTGTTGCGGCCCTGGATCTCGAGCACGCAGAGCTGGGCGACCTCCTCGGGGGTGACGAGCTCCATCTGGCCGAGGCTCGTGATGGCCTCGAACTCGCCTCGCGTGAACAGCCCGTTCTCGCCCGTGTCGACCACGGGGAGCACCAGCTGGCCCTCGGAGGCGAACTCGCCCGGATCGATGCGCAGCACGATGCGGTCGCCAAGGCTCTCGGTGCGGGCGGCGTGGAGCATCACCGGCGCCCCCCGCTCGCGGATGGGCCGGTGGGCCACGGCCGCATACCCGATGAGCGCCCCCGGCTTGATCTCCTTCACGATCGGGGCCCCGGCCGTCCGTGCCATGAGGAACAGCAGCCCTGTGTGGGCGAAGGCCACGGCCGTCTTGGTCATGAGCTTGGCCGAGGGACGGTCCTCGGAGTGGGTATAGGGGATGTTGAGCCCCATCCCCCCGGTGCCGGTGGTACCCACCTTGAGGTAGAGCCGGGTGCCGGACTCGAGCATTGCCCGATACAGGAACCGGACGTGGCGGATGAGTTGCGGGACGGCCTGGGACAGGATGAGCTCGTCGACCGCGGCGGCCCAGGCCCGGTCGTCGCCGCCGGCGGCCTCCACCGCCTTGGCCCGGGCCGCCGCCGCGTAGACGTCCTGATAGCTGATCGCGGTGGCGGTGTTCACGGCGTCCACCACCACGTCGGGACGGTGCCGGAGGACCAGGCCCACCAGCCGGGACCGCGGGTAGGCCTCGTCGAAGGAGCCGAGCAGGTCCTCGAAGGCCTCCTCTCGCCGGAACAGGTCGGATAGCACGCCGGCCCGGCTCAGGCCGTCGTGATCGGCCCTGACGAACATGTCGCCCCCCTCTCCCACCAGCTCGACGCCGTCGCCGTGCAGGCGCCGGAGCCGGTCGACGGTCTCGTCGGCCGACGGCTGGTCGAGACCGGCGACCACCACCTTCTCGGGCCCGAGGTGCGAGATGACGCGGCTGGCCACCTGAAAGCCGACCAGGCCGGTCCCGCCCAGGACGAGGAAGGTTCGATCGCTCACAGGGCCTCCGTCGTGGATCGCCCCAGGTCTAGCAGCCGCTCGACGGACTCGATGGAGGGAGCGCCGGCCGTGCGCCCGATCTCGGCGGCGGCCGCCCCGGCGGCCGCCGCCCACACCACGGACAGGTGCAGCCCCCGGTCGAGCAGCAGTCCGCGGGTGCAGGCGGCCGCGAACACGTCGCCCGCCCCGGTGGCGTCCGCCACCTCGACC
Source organism: Acidimicrobiia bacterium (assembly GCA_046484325.1). Classification (GTDB taxonomy): domain Bacteria; phylum Actinomycetota; class Acidimicrobiia; order Spongiisociales; family ZC4RG35; genus JAWOJB01. The sequence continues at coordinate 3,733 of JAWOJB010000073.1, forward strand.
CTCGGCGGCTCGACGTCGAAGCGAGCCACCGGGCCGGCCACGGCCACCGGTGACGCACCTGCGGTGAGCGCCACCGTGGCTCCGGCTGCCACCGCCGACTCGAGGGCGGCAGGGCCGTGCTCGTGGCGCGACCACACGACGAGATCGGCCAGGGGTGCGTCGGCCACAGGGGCGTCGAGCCACACCACCGGCAGAGAGCGCCGCCGGGCCTCGGCCACCACCTCCCGGCCGTTGCCGGCGTACCCGTCGACGAGCACCGCCGCCGCCCGCTCCCACACCCGCTCGGGCACCCGCTGCCAGCGGGCCCCCCGGTACCCGGTGGAGACGATCGTCCGGTCGCCGTCGGGGGTGAGGAGCACCACGCAGAACCGGGTCCGGGCGGCGGGGTCGTGCTCGAGATGGGAGAGGTCCAGATGGGACCGGGAGAGCGCCCGGGTCACCGCCTGCCCGAGCGGATCGTCGCCGAGCACGAGCCCGGTCATCACCACGTCGATGCCCCATCCGGCGAGGGCGACCGCGGCGTTGGCGGCGCCGCCGCCGTAGCCGAGGTCCCAGGTCTCGGCCGGGATGTCGTCGCCCGGCGCGGGAAGGCGGTCGACGCGCAGCACCAGGTCGGGGTTGACGGCACCGTGGACGAGCACGGTCGAGGTGTGCCCGGCAGACATCGGGCGGCGCAGGCTACCGGGCGGCGGCGGCCAGGGCGGGGACGGGGGAGACCGGGAGGGTCAGGCGGAACACCGTCTCCCCGTCGTGGTCGTACACCAGCTCGCCGCCCATCAACCGGGCGAGCTGGCGCGACACCGAGAGGCCGAGCCCCACCGAGGCGGTCACCCCGGGGCGGTCGTGGGCCCGCTCGTAAGGGGCGAAGATGCGGTCGCGGTCCTCGGCGGGGAGCGGTGTGCCGTCGTCGCGCATCTCGAACACCACGGCCCCGTCCCGGCTGGACAGCACCACCCGCCGGTGCGGGCCCCCGTACCGGTTGGCGTTGACGATGAGGTTCCGGATGATCTGGCGGACCCGGACGGGATCGGCGTCGGCGGGGGGCACGACGCCCTCGATGGCCACCGCCTCCGGCTCGCTGCCCAGCTCGGACACGACCGCATAGGTCTGCTCCACCAGGTCGACGGGCTGCGAGCCGACGGTGACGGCCCCGATGTCCGCTCGGGCCGAGACGAGCAGGTCCTCGATGATGTACTGCATCTCCCGGGATTGGGAGGCGATCAGCCGCATGAGCTCGGAGCGGTCGATCGGCGACAGCCCGTCGCCGTCGGCGAGCTCGGAGGCGAGGCCGACGACCACCGTCAGCGGCGTCCGCAGCTCGTGGCTCACGCTGGCGATGAAGCGGTTCTTCGCCTCGACCGCCTCGGCCAGCGCCTCCTGGGCCTGCTTGAGGGTGGTCACGTCGGAGACGGCCAGCAGGATGCGGCCCGGCAGCGAGTCGGGTGAGGGGATCGAGCGCACCGACAGCCACTTCCGGTGACCCCGGAAGGTCTCGGTCTCGTATTCGTGATCGATCACGCCCACCCCGGCCAGCATCGCCGCCAGGAGCTGGATCCAGAGGCCGTCCGAGCCCTCGGCGACCCTCTGGGGCGCAACCGGGCCGAGCAGCCTGCCGGCGCCGCCGACCTCGGTGAGCTCGATCACGGCCTGGTTCACCCGGGTCACCTGCACCCGGCCGACGATCGACCGGAGCAGATCCGGATCGCTCTCCATCCGCCCGCGCAGGTCGGCGTCGGCGTCCAGGTCGAGCCCTTCGGCCCGCGCATGGTCGAGCGCCTCGGACCAGTCCTGCTCCATGAGGCCAACCGGAGCCACCTCAAAGAGCCGCCGGAAGCGCCGGTGCATCCGCAGCGCCGAGTTGCGCACCATCACGAAGGCGAGCGACCCGATCAGGAACGAGAGGGCCATCGTCACGCCGGTGGCAATCGTGCCCTGGACGAAGGGCGTGTCGGGTGAGCGGGGCCACAGGAGGGGCACGGCGAAGACGAGCGGCCCCGCCACCACCAGATAGGCGAGTACGTGCCGGCGCACGAAGGCGGCCGCCATGACGGCCATGGCCACCACCGACACCGCCGCCGCCAGGGTGGTCGGGGCGGAGCCGACGAGGGCATGGGTGATGACCACCACCAGGACGCCGACGGTCAAGGTGGCGGCGGCGTTGGTGCGGCCGGTGAGCAACTGGGCGGTGAAGAAGAGGGCGGCGGCGAGCGGGCCCAGGGTCTCGAACAGCATCACCTGGTTCCCGGTGACCGTCGCCACGGTGGCCAGCAGCAGGGCGGCCGCCCATCCCCCGGCGGCGGCGACGCGCACGACCAGGCGGTGGAGGTCCTCCATGCCGCCCGGCGAGCCGAGGGAAGCGTGATGGCTGCTGTTCACGGGTGTTCCGCCACCCATGTTTCTCGACCCGCCGGCCTCAGAACTTGAGACGGGCGCGACGCGGCCCGCCGGTTCCGGCGGGCCGCGACGCTCAGGAGACGGCGACCTTCTCCTCGATCTCCTTCGGCTCGGCCGGGAGCTCGCCCAGGAACATCAGCTCCAGGTCGTCGAGCGCCCGCCGCAGCGAGCGGCGGAGGGTGGGGACCATGAAGGCGCCCTTCTCCACCACCTGCTGCCACCAGTCCTTCGGGTCGGTGGCCACGGTGAGCCTCAGGGTGAATGCCCCGGGACCGGCGTGGCTGAACCACCACCGCATGTCGACCTCTGGGAAGCCGGGGGCCGAGAACACGAACCCGCAGGTCTCGTGCTCCACCTCGTCGACGACCGAGAGATCGCCCGAGAACCCGACGCCGAGCGGGGTGAAGGTGAACGACATCTCGTCGACGTCCACCTCGACCGGGCTCCACATCGACCAGCGGGACAGGTCCCGCATGAGGGCGTAGCCCTTGGTGCGGGAGACCGGGAAGGTCCGCAGCATCTCGAACCGCACAGACATCACCTCCGACAGGGCACGTCGCTCCTGTGACGGTCACCGTACGCCCCGGGCGGCGTCGCCCACCAGGGCAGATCGGCCGCAGTGCGGCGATCGCCGCTCGACCGGATATCGTGCGGCCCTCCCACCCCCGGAAGCGATGACGGCCCACCCACCACCAGCACCCGCACCCATGCCCCCTCGGGCCGAGCAACGCCCGGTCGAGCGGTCGCTGCACGGGGAGACGACCGTCGACGACTTCGCCTGGCTGCGGGATCGCGACGATCCCACCGTGCCTTCCTACCTCGAAGCCGAAAACGACCACACCCGGCAGGCCACGGCCCATCTCGCCGGGCTCCGCCAGACGATCTTCGAGGAGATCCGCTCGCGGGTGCAGGAGACCGATCTGTCCGCCCCGGCCCGCCGCGGGGACTTCTGGTACGCCACCCGCACCGAGGAGGGCCGGCAGTACCCGATCCACGTCCGCATGCAGGGCTCCCCCGAGCGGCCCGAGCAGCTCATGCTCGACGTCAATGCCCTGGCGGAGGGCCACGACTTCTGCGCCGTCGGCGTGGCCTCGGTCTCGCCCGACCACCGCCTCCTCGCCTATTCGGTGGACCTCAGCGGCGACGAGCGGTTCACGATGCGGATCCGCGACCTGGCCACCGGGGACGACCTCCCCGACGAGATCCCCGGGACCTACTACACGGCGACCTGGTCGGCGGACGGAGGCCACCTCTTCTATGTCACGACCGATGCCGCCCACCGCCCCCACCGGCTCTGGCGACACGCGGTGGGCTCGGAGGCCGGCACCGACCATCTCGTCTACGAGGAGGCCGACGAGCGCTTCTTCCTGTCGGTCGGGCACACCCAGGATCGCCGCTACCTGCTGGTGTCGCTCAACAGCCACACCACCAGCGAGGTCCTGGCCCTCGACGCCGGCGACCCGCTCGGCGACTTCCGGCCGGTCCTTCCCCGCGAGGCGGGGGTCGAGTACTCGGTCGATCACCGGGAGGGGCGCTGGCTGATCGTCACGAACCGGGAGGCCCCCAACGGGAAGCTGCTGTCGGCCCCGGTCGCCGACCCGCAGTCCGCCGAGGTGGTCGTCGCCCACGACCCCGATGCCCGGATCGCCGGCGTGCTCGCCCTGCGGGACCGGGTCGTGCTGGCCGGCCGCCACGAGGGCCTTGCCTCGGTGACGGTCCTCGACTCCGAGGGCGGGTCCCGCCGGCTGGCCTTCGACGAGGAGGTCCACACCGTGGGGATCGGTCGCAACCTCGAATACGACACCGACACGCTTCGGATCTCCTATCAGTCCTTCATCACGCCGCCCCGGGTCCTCGACGTCGACCTCGACACCGGCGAGCAGACCCTGGTCAAGGAGACGCCGGTGCCCGGGGGCTACGAGCCGTCGGCCTACACCTCGCACCGCGAGTGGGCGACCTCCGCCGACGGGACGGAGGTCCCGGTCTCGGTCGTGCACCGGGCGGACCTCGACCCGGCCCTTCCGGCGCCCGTGCTGCTGTACGGGTACGGGGCCTACGAGATGTCGCTCGACCCCTGGTTCTCCCCAGCCCGGGTGTCGCTGCTCGACCGGGGGGTCGTGTTCGCCGTCGCCCACGTCCGGGGCGGCGGGGAGATGGGCAGGCTCTGGTACGAGAACGGGAAGATGGCGTCGAAGCACCACACGTTCGAAGACTTCGTCGCCTGCGCCGAGCACCTCGTCGGCACCGGGCTCACCACCCCCGATCTGCTCGCCATCCGGGGCGGCTCGGCGGGAGGCCTGCTGATGGGGGCGGTCGCCAACGCCCGTCCCGACCTCTTCGCCGCCGTCGTGGCCGAGGTCCCGTTCGTCGACGTGCTCAACACGATGCTGGACGAGTCGTTGCCGCTCACCGTCATCGAGTGGGAAGAGTGGGGCAACCCCGCCGACCCCGAGCATCACCGGTGGATGCGGGCCTACGCGCCGTACGAGAACGTCGAGGCGAGGGACTACCCGGCGATGCTGGTCACCGCCGGGCTCAACGATCCCCGGGTGGCCTTCTGGGAGCCGGCCAAGTGGGTGGCCCGCCTCCGGACCGTCTGGTCCCGCCCCGACCGCCCGCTCCTCCTCAAGACCGAGATGGGGGCGGGTCACATGGGCCCGTCGGGCCGCTACGACGCCTGGAGGGACGAGGCCTTCATCCTCGCCTGGTTGCTCGACCGCTGGGACCTGGCCGGCTGACGGCCCGGGTTCACCGCGGGTTCGCCGACTGGTCGCCCGTCCGACGGCCAGAGGACGCCCCCGGGTGCCTAGCATCCGAGATCGCAGTGCCACCATGCGCTGCCGCGGCGTGAACGTCAGGAGAGGATCACATGACGCGAACCGTTCCCACCCCCCTGCGCATGGCTGCGCTGGCAGCCGTGCTCGCCCTGGTGGCGGCCGCCTGCGGCGGCGCCGACACGGGCACCACGACCACCGCCGCCGGTGGCGACACCACGATGCCGCCCTCGGGCGACGTCGTCGACGTGAGCGTGTGGATCGCGTTCACCGACAACCGGCTCGACTGGACCGAGGCCGTCGCCGAGGAGTTCAACTCCCAGGTCGAGGGCTACCGGATCGTCGTCCAGGGATACCCGGACTACGAGTCGCTGTTCGACGCCACCCTGCTGGCCGTCGACCAGGGCAATCCCCCGGCGGTGGTCCAGTACTTCGAGGCGGCAACGACGGACGCCCAGGACGCCGTCGACTCGAGCGGCAACAAGATCTTCACCAGCGTCGAGGCGGCCATCGCCGGCCGGACCGAGATCCTCGGCTTCCCGGTGGTGCTCGACGACGTCGTCGACTCCGCCCGCAACTACTACACGCTCGACGGCGAGTTCAAGTCGATGCCCTGGAACACCTCCTCGGCCATCATGTTCGTGAACCGCACCCTCCTCGACGCCGCCGGCGTCACCGGCACGCCCGCCACCTGGCAGGAGCTGGAGGCGGCGTGCGACGCCTTCATGGCCTCCGAGGCGGCCACCAGCGCCTGCGTGACCTGGCCGAACCACGGCTGGTTCTACGAGCAGTCGGTGGCCCAGCAGGGCGCCACGCTCGTGAACAACGACAACGGCCGGTCGGCCCGGGCCACCGAGGTCGACCTCGCCTCCGATGCGTCGATCGCCTACCTGGAGTTCTGGAAGGGCCTCCAGGACAAGGGCCACTACGTGTACACGGGCGTGCAGCGCGACTGGGGCGGCACCTACGACCTGTTCGCCGCCCAGGGCGTGCCGTTCCTCATCTACTCGTCGTCGGACACCACGCTCCTCACCGACGAGGGGAAGAACGGTGGCTTCGAGGTCGAGGCGGCCTTCATGCCCCGCAACGCCGACCAGACCGAGGGCGGCGGCAACATCATCGGCGGCGCCACCCTGTGGCTCGTCGACGGGCTGTCGGAGGGCGACCAGGACGTCGCTCTGGCGTTCCTCAACTTCCTCAACAACCCCGAGAACGCCGCCGACTGGCACCGCGTGACCGGGTACATCCCGATCACCGAGGCGTCGGTGGCACTGCTCGACAGCGAGGGGTGGTTCGACGAGAACCCCAACTCCCGGGTGGCCAACGAGCAGCTGGCGGCGGCGCCGGCCACACCTGCGACCGCCGGGGCGCTGATGGGCAACTTCGTGAACATCCGGAACGTGGTCACCGGGGCCATCGAGGACATCCTCGTGAACAACCTCGACCCGGCCACCCGGATGCAGGCCGCCCAGGCCGAGGCTCAGCAATTGCTCGACGAGTACAACGAGCTGTTCGGCTGAGGCGGGACAGCACCCACACGAACCGGGCGCGAACGGGGTGATCACCCCGTTCGCGCTCGGTGTCGTGGCACTGGCGATGATCGCCGGTGCCTTCGCCGTCGAGGCGGCTGCCAGGCGCGGTGGACGGCCCCGCAGCGTGGGCCTCGCCGCCGGCGCCATCGCCGGCCTGGCCGGCCCGCTGGCGGTCATGGTTCCGCTGGACTGGTGCACGTTCGGGCCGCAGTCCCCGACGACCGACTTCTGGTTCGGCATCGCCCTCATCGCCGGGGCCACCTTCGTGGCCATCCGCCTGGCGATCACCGCCATCGATCCCGAGGCCAAGCGCCGCCGCCGTGAGCTCGGCGACGACGTGACCCACGGCGTGTTCGGCGGATATCCCCTCGCCCCCTGGCTGCTGCTCGCCCCCACCCTGGCCGTCCTGGTCGTCTTCCTGTACTGGCCGGCCGTCCGGACGGTGCAGCTGTCGACCCAGCTGGTCCGGCTCGGTGCCCCGCGGGGGGTCGATCGGTGCGTCAGAAACTTCACCGAGCTGATCGGCCCCAGCCGCCCGGGCCTCACGCTGCTCACCCTGCTCGCCACGGTGACGCTGTTCTTCGCCGCTTCGTGGGTGAGCCGGGCAGGCACCCCCGCCGCCGAGCGGTGGGCGGGGTGGCTCAACACCGCCGGCGTGGCGGCCACGCTCACCTTCATCGGTCTGCTGTGGACCGCCTCGTACCAGAAGGTCTACGTCGTCACGATGATCATCTCGTTCGGCACGGTGATCGGCGGCCTCGTGCTGTCGCTGGCCATCGCCTACCTTGCCTACCAGCCGGTACGCGGCGCCGGCATCTACCGGACGCTGCTCGTGTGGCCCTACGCCATCTCGCCGCCCATCGCCGGCCTCATCTTCTTCGTGATGTTCGACCCCACCTCGGGCGTGGTCGAGTACTGGCTCGACGCCATCTTCGGGTTCGCCCTGCCGAACTACCGCCAGAACGCCGGCCTTGCCCAGATCGTGGTGATCCTGGCGAGCATCTGGAAAACCCTCGGCTACAACCTGCTCTTCTACATCGCCGGGCTCCAGACCGTCCCTCGGGATCAGGTGGAGGCGGCCACCCTCGACGGCGCCGGGGGGTTCCAGCGCTTCCGCTATGTCGTGCTGCCCGCCCTGTCACCGATCACCTTCTTCCTCATCGTCACCAACCTCACCTATGCCTTCTTCGAGACCTACGGCACGATCGACTACCTGACCGCGGGCGGGCCCTCCGGGGCCACGAGCACGGCCATGTACCAGATCATCCAGGTGGCGATCCCCGGCCGCGACCTCGGCCGGGGCGCCGCTCAGTCGCTGATCCTCTTCGCCGGTGTGGTGGCGCTCACCGCCTGGCAATTCCGTTCGACCGGCCGGAGGGTGTCGTATGGCAGTTGAAGCACGGACGACCGCGGTGCCGGCGACGGCGACCCGATCCAGGCGCCGGGGGCCCGGGGACCGTCGACCGACCGGGCGGTGGTACACCCACCTCGCCCTGGTCCTGACCTGTCTGGTGGTGGGCTTCCCACTGCTCTACGCGATGCTCGTGTCGACCCAGACGAACGCCCAGTACTTCGCCCACCAGCTCACCCCCGGCGGCAACCTGGCGACCAACTTCGAGGTGGTCTGGTTTCAGCGCGATCTCGGGCAGTACATGTGGAACTCGACGATCCAGGCCATCGTCATCACCGTCGGCAAGGCGATCACCGCCCTCCTGGCCGGGCTCGCCTTCGTCCACTTCGACTTTCGCGGCAAATGGTTCATCTTCTGGTTCGTGCTGGTCACGCTGATGATGCCCACCGAGATCTCGATCATCGCCCTGTTCCAGATCGTCGGCGGCTTCGGGTGGTCCAACACGATGTACGCCCTGACGGTGCCGTTCCTGGCCTCGGCCACCGGGGCGTTCCTGTTCCGCCAGCACTTCGCCAACCTCCCGAGCGACCTGTCCGAGGCGGCGCGGATCGACGGGGCCGGCCCGCTCCAGTTCCTGTTCCGGGTGCTGCTGCCGCTCTCGTGGAACGTGATCGGGGCGCTCGCGGTGATCCAGTTCCTCTACGCCTGGAACATGTACCTGTGGCCGCGTCTGGCCATCAACGATCAGGCGGCCCAGGTCGTCCAGGTGGGCCTCGGGACGCTCCGCAACATCGGCGGTGGCCAGTCCTACGGTCCGCTCATGCTGGGGGCGGTGATCGCCTCGATCCCGCCGGCGCTCGTGTTCATCCTGCTCCAGAAGACGTTCCTGAAGGGATTCGCCATCTCGGCGGACAAGTGAGCCTCCGGGCGGGGAGGCCTCAGCCGAGCGTGGCGACGACCCACCTGGCCAGCACCCCGGCGCAGGCTGCGACCTCATCCAGGTCGACGTGCTCGTCGGCCGCGTGGGCGGCCCGGACGTCACCCGGGCCGAACATGACGGTGGGGGTCGCCCCCTGGTTCACGAACAGCCGCATGTCGGCCCCGTAGGGGGCGCCCACCAGCGGCGGGCTCCGCCCGAGCACCGCCTCCCCCGCCGCCGCCAGGCCGACGGGCAGCGGGTGATCGACCGGGACCCGGGCCGAGTCGAAACGGCCACCCCACACCGACAGCCCCACCGGCCGCCCGGCCAGGAACTCGTCGGCCTCCCACGCCGCGGTCACCGCCCGGCGCAGCTCGGCGGCGGCGCCGTCGCAGTCCTGCCCGAGCCTGACCCCGTACCGGCCGTGGGCGAGCACCCGGTCCATCACCGTCGACGCCCAGTGGCCGCCCTCCACGCGTCCCACGATGGTCGGGTACGGCAACCCGATGGCGGTCATCAGGGGATCGGTCTCGGCTTCGTTCCGGCGTCGCTCGTCGGCGGCCAGCGCATCCAGCAGCACGCCGAGCTCGTCGAGGGCCGAAACCCCCTCCCGCCGCACGGAGGCGTGGGCGGCCCGGCCGGGGACGTCGAGGGTGAAGGTGATCGCCCCGGCGTGGGCCACCACCACCTCGAGCCGGGTGGGCTCGGTGATGACACAGGCGTCGCCGGTGTACCCGGCCCTGATCGCCGCCAGCGAGCCGGACCCTCCGTCCTCCTCGGCCGGCACCGCCAGCACCACCACCTCGCCGGACAGGCCGGCGCCCGATGCCGCCACGAGCCGAACCGCCTCGAGGGCGGCGACCAGGCCGCCCTTCATGTCACAGGCCCCTCGACCGTAGAGGGCACCGTCGCGCACCACCGGCTCGAACGCGGGGGTGGTCCAGTCGGCCGGCTCGCCCGGAGGGACGACGTCGACATGTCCGGACAGCAGGAGCCGGGGCCCCGGCCGGGCCCCGGCCAGGTGGCCGGCCACGATCGGCAGCGTGGGGTGGGGCGTCTCGTACCCGGGGAAAGCCGGGTCGCCCTCGAGCCGTTCCGGGTCGGCGGAGATCCGGACCACCCGCAGCCCGTCGGCCTCCATGCGCCGGGCGACCTCGGCCTGCACGGCCTCCTCGTCGCCGGTGATCGACGGGATCGCCACCAGCGCAGCCAGCTCCTCGGCGATCCGGGCCCGGTCGGCGGACGGGACCGGCCTCATGCCGGCTCCCGCCGCACCGGCCGGGTCAGGCAGGTCGGGCCGCCCGATCCGTTGTGGCAGATCTCCCTGCCATCGAAGGTGTGCACCTCGCAGCCGGCCGCCGCCAGCCTCGAGGCGGTCACCGGGTTGTCCTCCAGCATCACCACCACCCCGGGGCGAACGGCCAGCACGTTGCACCCCAGTGACGCCACCTCCTCGGGCGGCACCGGCACCAGGAGGACGCCGAAGTCGGCCAGGAGCTCGTAGAGCCCGGCGGGCAGCCGGGCCATCTCGACGACGGCCAGGTCGGCCGCCACCGGCGAGATAACGCTCAGCAGGTGCAGGCACTCGGCGGGGCCGGCGTCGTACGGCACGTCGAAGACGTGGAGGTCGCCGTCGAGGAGACCGGCGAGCTGCTCGATCCCGGCCCGGTTGGTCCGCAGCGAGCGGCCCACGCACGCCACGTCGGGCTGCAGCCAGAAGACATCGCCACCATCGACGGTCCCCGGCACTTCGATCCGGCCGGCGATCGGGATGCCGTGCGCCTCGAACCAGGCCGCCATGGCCCGCTCCTCCCCCCGCCGGCCGGGCTTGCCCGATCGAAGCAGGATCGCGCCCCGATCGGTGACGAGCGCCGGGTCGTAGGCGTAGACGAGGTCGGGGCTGGGGTGGTCGTCGGCCCCCAGTAGATGCACCTCCGCACCAAGCGAGGCGAGCAGCTCCGTGAACCGGTCGTGCTCCCGGCGGGCGCCGACCAGGTCGACCGGGTGCCGGAACCCGGAGGCGGGATCGTCGAAGGCCCGGCCGAAGGCCGCGTGGGGCCGCTGGACGAGGACGTGGGTGAGCGGTGCGGTCATCGAAGAGGCACCGAAGGGGACCACGCCACGAGGGTAGGACGGCGCCTTCGAGGAAGCCTCATCCACCCGCCCCGGCGGCCCCGGATATCCGCCGCAGGGCAATCCTGTTTCCTCCACACGCAGGCGTCGGGGCCCTCCGGGGCCCCGACGCATTTCCCGCTCCAGGGGGGTGGAATTCGTCATCCCCACCCGGTAGCTTCACCTCATGATCGAACACACGTTCGATACCGAGAACCCCGGTTCCCGATCCCCCGGCCTGGCGGTCGACGCCCTCGAACAGATCGGCATCCGCGCCGAAGCCGAGGTGGGTCGCCTGCGGGCGGCCCAGGTCGTGGCGCTGCGCGGGCTCGACGTGGCCCAGGTGGCGTCCGCCGACGGCGCCCGGTCGCTCGCCGAGTGGGTGGCGGCCAGGCTCGATGTCTCCCACGACACCGCCCGAATGCTCGTGCTGGCGGCCCGCTCGATGCCCGACCGGATCCTCGCCGACCTGGCCAAGGGGACGATCGGGTTCGAGCGGGCGGCGGCCGAGACCCGGCTCCACCTGGCGGGGGTCGACGACGAGCGGAGGGAGGCTTCCCGCCGTCGCGATCTCGAAGGCGTCCGCCGGCTCGTGGCCCGCCACCGCCGCCTCGACCCGCCCACCGAGCAGCAGGCCTTCGCCGCTCAATACGTCGTCATCCAGCCCGAGCTCGACGAGTCGAGCTGGCGGCTACACGGCCGGCTGGCAGGCTTCGAGGGGAGGGTGGTCGAGGAGGCGCTCCACCGTCGAATGGATGCGCTCTCCGACCCCGGCGACCGGCCGCTCCCGAGCAACTTCCGCTCCGCCCTCGCTCTCGTGTCGGTCTGCCAGGACTCGCTCGGCACCGTCGACGCCGGCTCGGCCTCCGAGCCGGTGGTGACCGTGATGGTCGACGCCGCCCTGGCCGCCGCCAGCGGCGGGGAGGCCGGGGCCGAGATCGTCTCCGGGCCCCGCGTCGGGCCTGGACTCCTCGCAGAGCTCCTGTGCACAGGCCGGATCGAGGTGAACCTCACCCGGGCGGACGGAACCGTGCTGGGGCTCGGCGACCTGGCCTCCGCCATCCCGCCCCGGCTGCGGCGCCACGTGCTCGCCCGAGATGGTGGCTGCACCGTCGCCGGTTGCCGCAGCCGCTACCGGCTCCAGGTCCACCACCTGGTCGAGCGCTCGCGGGGAGGCTCCCACCACCCCGACAACCTGACGACGCTCTGCTGGGCGCATCACCACGTGGCCGTCCACGGGCTGGGGTTCCGGGTCGACCCTGCCTCCCCACCCGGCCGGCGCAGGCTGCTCCCACCCCACCGGCCCCGGGCGCCCGGCTGACCGGTATCGAATTCCGCTCGACCCTTGCCCCGCCACCCTCCGGGTGCCACCCTGGAGCCGTGACCGCCGGCTTGTGGGAACGCGCCGCCGCCCTCGGTGATCGAGCAGGGGCGGACCGCAATCGGTACGTCGACTTCCTGCGGGCACTCTCGATCATGGTCGTGGTCGTGGGCCACTGGCTGATGGCCGCCCCCGAGCTGCTCCCGGACGGCACCCTCCAGGCGGGCCACGTGCTCTCCGACCTCCCCTGGACCCAGTGGCTGACGTGGGCGCTTCAGGTGATGCCCGTCTTCTTCATGGTCGGGGGCTACGCCAACACGCTGTCGTGGCGCTCGGCATCCCGGCGCCGGGTCCGGTATGGCCCGTGGCTCCACGCCCGGCTTCGGCGCCTGGTGCTGCCCGTGATCCCGCTGGTGGCGGTCTGGCTGGGACTGGCGATGGTGGCCCTGCCGCTCGGCATCGATCCCGCACTGCTGAAGATCGGCTCGCAGACGGCCCTCGTCCCCATCTGGTTCCTGGCCGTCTACGTCGGGGTGACCGCGCTGGCTCCGGCGATGCTGGCGGCCTGGGAGCGATGGGGATGGGCATCCTTCTGGGTGCCGGGGGCCGCCGCCGTGCTCGCCGACCTGGCGTTCCTCGGGGCCGGGTGGGAAGCGGTCGGGTGGCTCAACTACCTGTTCGTGTGGGTGGCTGTCCACCAACTGGGCATCGCCTGGGCCCACGACCGGCTGGGCGGGCCCGCCCACAGCCTGCCGTGGGCGGTGGCGGGGCTGGCGGCCCTGCTCGCCCTGGTCTGGGTGTTCGAGTACCCGGTGTCGATGGTGGGCGTCCCCGGGGCGGACGTCACCAACACGACGCCTCCCAAGGTGGCCCTGCTCGCCCTCGGGATGCTCCAGACCGGCGTGCTGCTCTCGATCGAGGCGCCCGCCCGCCGGTGGCTGGAGCGACGCCGCCCCTGGACCTTCACGGTGCTCGTGAACGGGTCGATCATGACCCTCTACCTCTGGCACCTGACCGCCATGGTGGCGGTGATCGGCGTGCTCCTGGCAGCGGGCGGCGTCGGCCTCCGCTTCGGGGCGGGCAGCCTGGCGTGGTGGCTGACCCGCCCGGTCTGGATCGTCCTCATGACCCTCGTGACGCTCCCGTTCCTGGCGGTCTTCTCCCGGTTCGAGCGTCCGAAGGGGTCGCCGGCGGCGCCCTCGACTCCCGCCGCGGTGGCGGCGGTGGTGCTGGTGTGCACCGGCCTCGCCCTCCTCGCCTACTTCGGCATCGCCGACGAGTCGGGGCTCAACCTGGAGGGCCCGGTACTCCTGGGCGCCGGGGTCGCCCTGGGGAGAGTGGTGGGCCGACCGCGCCGGGATGCCGACCACGCGAGTGCGACCCCGGCCTGAGGCCGGGGTCGCACGATCGGGGACCGGGGAGGGAGGGGATCAACCGGCAGCGAGAGCCCGGTCCCCGGAACCCACCAGGATCTTCTTGGGCTTGGCCTGCTCGGCCACCGGGATGATCAGGGTGAGCACCCCGTTGTCGTAGCCGGCCTCGATCCGGTCGAGGTCGAGGGTGTCACCGAGCACGAACTGGCGGCGGAAGGTCCCGTAGGGACGCTCCGAGAGCAGGACGGTGGTGTCCTCGTCGGTGGTCCAGATCCGCTCGGCCGACACGGTCAGCGTGTCTTTCTCGACCTGGATGTCGATCGAGTCCGGGTCGACGCCGGGCAGGTCGAGATGGACGACAAAGCGGTCGCCCTTCTTGTAGGCGTCCACCGGCATCCACGACCGGGGTCGGGCGGGGACCATCTCCCGGGTCATCCGGTCAAGTTCCGCAAAGGGATCAAACGAACGCAACAACACGATGCAGCCTCCTATGACTTGCTGTCTCTCCGCAGTATGACGCATGAAACCTGAGTTGTCAAGACTCAGGTTTGGCGGGCCAGGCTGGGTCCTCGAACCGCTGGATCTCGACCAGATGGCCGTCGGGATCGCGCAGGAAGGCATGGGTGATGTCGAAGTCGGGGTGATAGGCCGCCGTGCGCTCGAAGGCCACGCCCGCCTCTTCCAACCGGCGGCACCGCTCCTCCACGTCGGCCGCCACCAGGGTGACGATGACCCCGTCGGGGGACGGCTCGCCCTCGCACAGGCCCACGAACCCGGTCGACGAGACCCGGAAGATCCGACACCGACCCTGGTCGAGGACGAGGTCGAGCCCCAGCCGGTCCCGGTAGAAGACCGTGGCGGCCTCGAGGTCGGCGGTGGCGAGGAAGGTCACCATCTGGTCGAAGGCCACCGTCACCCCGCCAGTTGGTCGAGCGCCGTCAGCGCCCGGTCGACCTCGGCCTCGGTGGTGGTCGCCCCGAACCCGATCCGGAGCAGCCCGCCCGAGTCGAGCAGGCCCAGGGCCGCCATCGGCTCGACCGCGTAGTGGTGGCCCGCCCACGTGAAGATCCCCCGGCGGCCGAGCTCGGCGGCGGCCTCCTGGGGGGCCAGTCCCTCGACGGCCATCGAGAAGGTGGCGACCCTCCCCTCCATCGACGGTGGGCCCCACATCCGGACGCCGTCGGGGAGCCCGGCGAGGAACCGGAGGCCGAGGGCCGCCTCGTGGAGCGAGGTCCGCTCGAAGGCGTCGTCGAGCCGCGCCGCCCGGTCGCCACCCTCGCCGATCGAGGCGAGGTGATCGACGGCGGCGGCGACCCCGGCCAGCAGCGGGAAGGAGGGGGTGCCGGTCTCGAACCTGCCGGGAGGCCCGGCGGGGGCCGGGCGGACCTTGTAGGCGTCGATCGCCTCGAGGACCTCGGCGCGACCCCACAGCACCCCGACGTGGGGCCCGTAGACCTTGTAGGCCGAGCAGACCAGCAGGTCGCAGCCGAGCGAGGCCACGTCGATCCGCATGTGGGCGGCGAGGTGGACCGCGTCCACGTACGACAGGGCCCCCACCCGGCGGGCAGCGGCGGACACCCGGGCGACGTCGACCAGCGAACCGAAGGCGTTCGAGCATCCGGTGACGGCCACCAGCCGGGTGCGCCCGTCGAGCAGGGTCTCGAGGTGGTCGAGGTCGAGGGTCACGTCGTCGGGCCGGATCCGGGCGAAGCGGACATCCACCCCCCGGTCGGCCGCCGCCCGCACCCACGGCGTGATGTTGGCGTCATGGTCGAGACGGGTCACCACGACGTTGTCGCCCTCCGACCATCCGGCGGCGATCGCCCGGCTCATCGCGAAGGTCAGAGTGGTCATGTTTGGGCCGAACACGATCTCGGCCGGGTCGCCCCCCACCAGGTCGGCCCCCGCCCGGCGGGCCGCCTCGACCACCGCCTCGCTGTCGCGGCTGGCCTGAAAGGACCCGCCAACGTTGGAGGCCGCCATCACCATGGCCTGGCCGACCGCTTCGATGACGGATTCGGGGACCTGGGTGCCGGCCGGGCCGTCGAGGTAGGCGGCCGGGATGCCGTCGACCACCCTCGAGTGGGCGGGGAAGCGCCGCCGGAGCTCGGGGAGGTCGTACGAGGGGGTCACGCCCGGGAGGCTAGACCGCCGCCGTATCCTGCCGATCATGCAGCCCGAGGCCCATCCCGACCTGGTCCGGCTCGCCGGGCCCGACCATCGCGGGTTCCGGCCGGGGTTGGGGACGCTGGTGGCGGTGATCGCCGCCGCGGTGGTGGCCGGCATGATCGCCTTGTGGCCGTCCGGTGAGGCCGTGGCCGACCTGGGCGAGCTGGGTTTGGCCGACCAGGCCTACCGGGCCGAGGTGGTCGAGGTGGTCGAGGGACCGTGCAGCTACGCCGAGGAGTTCACCTGCCGGACCGTCACCTTCACCCTCCAGGAGGGGCCCGAGCCGGGCGCCGAGTTCGTCCAGGAGTTCGAGGCGGAGCTTGCCTCCAGCCCGGCGTTCGAGGTGGGCGAGCGGGTGGTCCTCTACTACCTGCCCGACGCCCCCGACGAGTTCCGCTACCAGTTCGCCGACCGGGATCGCCGCCCGGTGCTGATCGCCCTCACCGCCCTGTTCGTGCTGGCGGTGGTCGTGCTCGGCCGGGGGAGAGGGGTGGCCGCACTCGGGGGGCTCGTCGCCAGCATCGTCGTGATCGTGGCGTTCATCGTCCCGTCGATCCTGGAGGGCAACAGCCCCGTGCTGGTGGCGGCGGTGGGGGCGGGGGCGATCGGCCTGCTCGCCCTCTATCTCGCCCACGGCATCACGCCGATGACCCATGTGGCGGTGCTGGGCACCCTCTCCGCCCTCGCCCTCACCGTGGTCCTGTCCGAGCTCGCCATCGGGGCCGCCCGGTTCTCGGGGTTCGCCAGCGAGGAGAGCCTCTACCTGTCGCTCGCCGGCGACATCGACATCTCCGGCCTGCTGCTCGCCGGCATCGTGCTGGGGGCGCTGGGCGCCCTCGACGACGTCACCGTCACCCAGGCCTCGACGGTGTGGGAGGTTCGCCGGGTCGACCCGTCCCGAGGGTCTGCCGAGTTGTTCTCCTCGGGGCTCACGGTGGGCCGCGACCACATCGCCTCCGCCGTCAACACACTGCTCCTCGCCTATGTCGGCGCCGCCCTACCGCTGGTCCTCCTGTTCGCCCTCTCCCGCCAGCCCCTCGGCGTGATCGCCAACAGCGAGGTGGTGGCGGTGGAGATCGCCCGGACCCTGATCGGGTCGATCGGCCTGGTGGCGGCAGTGCCGGTCACCACCTGGCTGGCGTCGCGGGTGGTCGCCGGTCTCCCCGTCGAGGACCTGGATCGCCATGGCCACTAGGCGGATGCCGGCCGGGCCGGTGATCGGATGGCGAGAGTGGGTGACCCTCCCCGACCTCGCCGTCCCCCGGATCAAGGCCAAGGTGGACACGGGCGCACGGTCCTCCTCGCTGCACGCCTTCGACCTCGAGTGGGACGAACGCGGCGACGAGACCTGGGTGAAGTTCAACGTGCATCCCCGCCAGCGCAAGCGCCGTCCGGCGATCACCGCGGAGGCCCGGGTGGTCGACCGGCGGGTGGTCCGCAACCCGGGCGGGCGGACCGAGACCCGGCCGGTGATCGTGACGGCGATGGCGTGGGGTGGGCACGAGTGGCCGGTCGAGCTGAACCTGACGAGCCGGGACGAGATGGGATTCCGTATGCTGCTCGGGCGCCAGGCCGTGCGAGGGCGGTTCGTCGTCGACCCGGGGCGCTCGTTCCTCGGCGGCAGACCTGCGAAAGACCCACCTCCATGAACATCGGCATCCTCTCCCGGGACCCGGGCCTGTACTCGACCCAGCGCCTGCGCGACGCCGCCCGCGAACGCGGCCACGAGGCACGGGTCGTCGACTACCTCCGCTGCTACATGACCGTGGCCTCGGGCAAGCCGAAGGTGCTGTTCAGGGGCGAGGAGCTCCGCTTCGACGCGGTCATCCCCCGGATCGGGGCCACCTACACCTTCTACGGGGCGGCGGTGGTCCGCCAGTTCGAGATGATGCGGATCTACCCGGTCAACGAGTCCGAGGCGATCGTCCGCTCTCGGGACAAGATGCGGTCGCTGCAGTTGCTCACCGGGGCGGGGGTGGGGTTGCCGGTGACCGGCTTCGCCCACTCCACCCAGGACATCGACGGGCTGCTCGACTCGGTGGGTGGGGCCCCGGTGGTCGTCAAGCTGCTCGAGGGAACCCAGGGCCTGGGGGTGGTGCTGGCCGAGACCAAGAAGGCGGCCGAGTCGGTGATCGGCGCCTTTCGCCAGCTCGACGCCCAGATCCTGGTGCAGGAGTTCATCAAGGAGTCGCGGGGCGCCGACGTGCGGGCGCTGGTGGTGGGCACCAAGGTGATCGCCGCCATGCGACGCGAGGGGGCGCCCGGCGAGTTCCGCTCGAACCTCCACCGCGGGGGCTCCGCCGAGCGGATCAAGCTGACCAGCATCGAGCGGGCCACCGCCGTGAAGGCGGCCAAGGCGATGGGGCTCAACGTGGCGGGGGTGGACATCCTCCAGTCGAACCATGGGCCGCTCGTGCTCGAGGTGAACTCGTCGCCGGGCCTGGAGGGGATCGAGATGTCGACCGGCGTCGACGTGGCCTCCAAGATCATCGAGTTCATCGAGATGAACGCCCTATCGGGCAAGAGACGTGCCCGCAGCTGAGCCGCGCAACGTCCCCATTCGGGTGGGGGCCGAGACCGTCGAGCCGGGCCGCTCCCGCACCTTCGACCTCCCGGTGGGGCGGCTCCCCACCGGGACCTGGCTGTCGCTGCCCGTCCGGGTGGTGAACGGCCGCTACCCCGGCCCCAACCTGTGGCTGTCGGGGGCCGTGCACGGCGACGAGATCAACGGGGTCGAGATCGTGCGCCGGCTGATGCCGCGCGTCCAGGCCCGCTCGCTGCGGGGGGCCGTGATCGCCGTGCCGATCGTCAACCTGTTCGGCTTCGTGGGCGAGACCCGCTACATGCCCGACCGGCGCGACCTGAACCGCTCGTTCCCCGGCTCGCCCCGGGGATCGCTGGCGTCGCGACTCGCCCACCTGTTCATGACCGAGGTGGTGGAGCACTGCGATGTCGGCATCGACTTCCACACCGCCACCGGCCACCGGGTGAACCTCCCCCAGATCCGGGCCGACCTCGACGACCCGGACACTCGCCGCCTGGCCGAGGCGTTCGGGGCCCCGTTCGTGATCAACGCCCGCCTGCGCGACGGCTCGCTGCGGGCCTCGGCCACCCGGGCGGGCCGCACCGTCCTGCTCTACGAGGCCGGCCAGGCCCACCGCTTCGACGACATGGCGATCGACGCCGGCGTCGACGGGGTGCTGAGGGTCATGGAGGCCCTGGGGATGGGATCGTGGGACGTCCCCCGGGCCCGGCGCCCGGTGGAGGTGTCGAAGACCACCTGGGTGCGGGCCCGGCGTGGCGGCATCGCCGACCTGGAGGTGCACCTCGGAGACCGAGTGGAGCCGGGCGACGTGATCGCCGTCATCGGCGACGCCCTCGGCTCGCGTCCCACCCGGGTCAAGGCTCCTGCCGCGGGCTGGGTGATCGCTGCCACCCAGAACCCGCTGGTGTCCCCGGGTGACGCCCTGGTCCACCTGGCGGTGCCGGACGTGGCCGGCCGGGACGAGCCCGCCGAGCGGCGCCGGAGGTGAGCGGCGTGGCAGGGCTCGCCTGGCTCCACGTCGTGCGGTTCCGCACCTTCCACGACAGCGTCCTCGAGCCCGGGCCCCTATGCGCCCTGGTCGGGGAGGCCAACGCCGGGAAGTCCAACCTGCTGGCGGCGATCCGGGCCCTGCTCGACCCCGAGGCGGCGCCGCTGCGACCCGAGGACGCCACTGTAGGGACCGAGGGTCCGGTGCGGATCGAGGGCCGCCTGACCGACGGGACCGAGCTGAGCGTCGACGAGCCCGATGCCCCCCGCCCCCCGGTGCTGTTCCTCCCCGCCTCGCTCCGGAGCGGGCCGGTGGTGGCGCCATGGTCGGGAGGGGCCGACCGGGCGACGGAGATGCTGTGCGCCCCCCTGCCGGACACCGGCGGAGACGGCTCGACCACCCAGGCGGCCAGAGGCCTCGTGGCCGGGCTCGAGGCCTGCCGGGAGGCCTCGATCGAGGGGCATGTGTTCCTCATCGAGGAGCCCGAGCTGTTCCTCCCGCCCCAGACCGGCCGCTACCTCTACCGGCTGCTGCGTGACCTGGCCGCCCACGGCAACCAGGTCGTCTACTCGACCCACTCCCCCGCCTTCCTCAACCCCGGCCACCTGGAAGAGCTCGTCATCGCCGAGCGCACCGCCGAACACGGGACCTCGCTCGTCCATCCCGGCCCACTCGACCCCGAGGAGAGCTTCCGGGCCTTTTCGGAGTTCGACGCCGAGCGCAGCGAGCTGTTCCTCGCCAGGGCGGTGATCCTGGTGGAGGGGCGGACCGAGAAGCTGATCCTGCCCTACGTGTTCCAAGCCCTCGGCCGCGACGCCGACCGGGAGCGGATCTCGATCGTGGAGTGCGGCGGCAAGGCGAGGCTTCCGCTGTTCGCCAGGATCTGCCGGGACACCGGGGTCCCGTTCATCGTCCTCCACGACCGCGACGCTTCCGAGGGGAAGGATCCGATCCCCAGCGAACAGCAGCTCAACGACCTCCTCGCCGAGGTCGCCGGCCCCGATCGCACGGTGGTGCTCGTCCCCGACTTCGAGAGCGTGGCGGACCTCACCGGGCAACGAGACAAGGTGACGCGGGCTTGGAAGCGGTTCCGCGAGATCGAGCCCGACGAGGTGCCCGGCCCGCTGGTGCGGCTGGTCGAGCGGGCGGTGGAGCTGGCCTCGGGCTGAGGGCCGTTCAGTCGGGCCGGGGCTGCTCGCGCTCCTCGCGTTCCCGGCGATACCGCTCCTCGCGCTCCTCCCGTTCGGCGCGATGCTGAGCCTCGCGAGCCTCGCGTTCCTGGCGCTGGAGCTGCTCCCGCCGCTCGCGATCCTCCCGGCGCTCGCGTTCCTCCCGCTCCCGGTCCGACTCGCCTTCGGGCGACCGGGTCGATCCTTCTCCGGACCGACGCTCCTGCTCGTACCGGTCGCGTTCGGTCAGTCGCTCGCGCTCGTGCCGCTCGTGCTCGGCCAGTCGCTCACGCTCGTGCCGGTCGCCCTCGGCCGTGCGCTCGCTCCGCTCCCGGTCGCCGTTCTTCTGCTCGCCGTCCGCCACGCTCGGGCCTCCTCGGCTCGTGTGCTGGACCGAAGCTAGCCGACGCTCAGCGGGGGATCGTCGTCCGCTTGAACTCGTTGAGGCCGGTCCAGGCGATCAGGTCGAGCACCCGGTCGAGGTCCTCGGGCCGGCCCCGCTCCATGAGACGGACGAACACCGCCTGGTCACCGGCTATGACGGTGGGCACCCCGAACACCTGATGATCGGCCAGCCCTTCGAGGTGCTCGGTGGCAAGCGCCTCGAGCGGGGTGCCCCCGGCGACGATCCGGGCCACCGTCTCGGAGTCGACCCCGGCCGAGGCGACCGCCTCTCGCACCACCGATTCGTCCCGCAAGTCACGGCCGTGGTCGTGACGGGCGGCGAAGAGGGCGAGGTGGGCGGCCGGGAAGCGCTCGGGCAGGTGGTCGCGCACGGCGATCCCCCACTGCAACGCCAGCAGGCCGGACCGGCCGTCGGGGGCCTCCCACACGTCGGGTTCGCCGTCCGGGAGGTGGACCTGGGCGAGGGAGAACGCCCGGTGGGTCACCTCCCAGTCCCGGCCCGCCTCGAGGCCCCGCACCACCGCCTCGGCGGCGTTGCGGGCAAACGGGCACAGGTAGTCGAAGGTGATCTGAAACTGCACGTGACGGCTCAGCTCGCCTTGCGGGCGTCCTCCATCCACCGGCGCCGGAGCTTGACCCGCTCCGCGGGGGTGAGCCCACCCCAGATGCCGTCGCCCTGCTTGGTCTCGAAGGCATAGGCGAGGCAGTCCTCGGCCACGGGGCAGGAGGCGCACACCGCCGTGGCGCGGGCGATCGAGGCGGAGTCCTCGGGCGAGGGGAAGAAGTCGACCTCGTCGCCCAGGTCGGCGCAGGCAGCGCCGTCCCGCCAGGTGTCGTAATCGATCTCGTACCAGGGCTCGTTCATGGCATGCATGGCTGTCTCCATCATGGTGACGCCCTCATAAACACGAGGTCAAGGGGATTCCTTCCCGTGACACCTCGATCCGGGGTCGGCCGGTCGGTGCCACCGCCAGCTCCCACCAGGCCCGCAGCCGGTTTCCGTGGTGGCCCCGCACCATCACCAGGTGGTTGCCGAGCGGGGCCGCCAGCAGCTCGGAGACGGCCGCCTCGCCCACCCGGATGGCGGCCTGGGTGCGGCACAGGCCCGGGTCGTGTCCCCGCCCGACCAGCTCGCCTTCGGCCAGCCACAGCCGGTCCATGGCGGCCCCGCCCACCCGCACGAGGGTGACCGGTCCGTTCGCGAACTCCCCCGACAGGCCCACCCCCCGTCCCGACTCGAAGTGGGTGTCGTGGCGGACCCGGTCGACCAGGCCGGTGGGGACCGTGCAGTGGGCCAGCCACAGCACCCCGCCCGGCTCGACCCGGGCCGGGTTGGCCATCCAGGGGACCTCGCCGACCAGCTCGGTCACCCAGATCATCGTCACCGTGCTCACCAGGTCCCCCTCGCAGCCGGCCACCACCCCGGCGTCGTTGAGGTCGGAGAGGGCCACGCATCCGGTGGTGTCGAGGTCGCCGATCACGTCGAAGCAGCGGAGGGTGACGGCGTCCAGCCGGTCCCGGGCGACGATCTCGCGGATCGCCGCCCCCAGCCCCACCGCCTTGCCCAGCTCGGCGGCGGCCAGGCCGTCGCTCGCCGGGGCCTCGGCGGGCCGGAACCGCTCGTACACCTCGGCGAGCTCGATGGGGACCACCTCCGGTCCCCAGGTGGAGCGCACCACCCCGGGGTCGGGGCTGCTCGCCACCAGCCAATCGGACGGCTCACCCAGCAGCCCGATCCGCAGGTCGTGGAGGCGGTCCCACACCGCCAGGTCGGCCAGCGCCTCGCCCACCGCCGAGCCGTCGTCGCCGGCCAGGTAGACGATGCGGCCCCGGCCTCCCTGCTGGTGGATGCGGGCCAGCGCCTCGAGGGCGGCGGGCAGGGAGTTGTGATCGGGATGGGCGACCAGAACCAGCGGGCGGCCGGGCCGGGGCTCCCAGGCGTCGAGGATCTTCCGTTCGGTGCCTCCGGTGGCGACGAGGACCAGGTCGGCAGGCTCCCCCGGCGTCCCCCCGAGCCGGTCGAGCACCCCGCGGGGCCCGGCGACGAGCCGGTCCACCACCTCCGGGTCGTGGATCGGGGAGGCGACGAGGGCGTAGATGAAGGACATGCGCCCAGTTGACCGCCCCGCCCCACGCCCGGGCCAGGGGAGAAGGCCCCGTCAGTCGTAGGAGTACGGCTCGGGCACCGACCCCGGCTCGTAGCGGCCCAGCTCGGCCCGGGCCACCGAGCGCTTGTGGACCTCGTCGGGGCCGTCGGCGATCTGGAGCCACCGGCCCATCGAGTAGAAGCCGGCGATCGGGTAGTCCTCGGTGAACCCGGCCCCGCCGAACACCTGGATGGCCCGGTCGGCCACCCAGGTGAGCACGCGGGGGGCCACCACCTTGATGGCGGCGATCTCGACCCGGGCGTTGCGCACCCCGACGCTGTCGATCATCCAGGCGGTCTTCAGCACCAGCAGCCGAGCCTGCTCGATCATCATCCGGGACTCGGCCAGCCAGTCCTGCACCACCCCCTGGTCGGCGATCGGCCGCCCGAACGCCACCCGCGCCTTGGCCCGTTGGGCCATCAGGTCGAAACAGCGCTCGGCCGCCCCGATCGCCCGCATGCAGTGGTGGATCCGTCCCGGGCCCAGCCGGGCCTGGGCGATGGCGAACCCGCCCCCCTCCTCGCCCAGCAGGTTGGACAGCGGCACCCGCACGTGGTCGTAGTGGACCACCGGGTGCCCGCCCCGGTCCTGGTACCCGAACACCTTGGGCTGGCGCTCGACCACCACCCCTGGGGCGTCGAAGGGCACGAGCACCATCGACTGCTGGTGGTAGGGGTCGGCCTCTGGGTTGGTGACCCCCATCACGATCCCCACCTTGCATCGCTCCGACGCCGCCCCCGACGAGAACCACTTGCGGCCGGTGATCACGTACTCGTCACCCTCCCGCTCGATCCGGGTGCGGATGTTGCGGGCGTCGGAGGAGGCGACGTCGGGCTCAGTCATCGAGAAGCACGACCGGATCTCGCCCTCGAGCAGCGGGTGCAGCAGCAGCGCTGGCTGCTGCTCGGGGGCGATCTCGGGGCTGCGCCCGGTGATCTCGGCCAGCGGGGCGTACTCCTGCACCGAGAGGCCCGCCCCGTGCTCGGGGTCGGGCAGGAACAGGTTCCACAGGCCCCGGGCCCGGGCCTCGCGCTTGAGGTCCTCGATCACCGGCGGGTGGACGTGGGGGTCACCCGCCTCCCGCATCTGCTCCTCGTACACCGGCTCGGCCGGGTAGACGAAGGCGTCCATGAACTCGAGCAGCTCGCCGCGCAGT
>JAWOJB010000021.1:0-32138 GCA_046484325.1 Acidimicrobiia bacterium
CACCCCGGCACGTAGACGTCGACGGGAATGATCTGGTCGACGCCCTTGGTGACGGAGTACGAGTCCCAGTACGGGCCACCCGTGTTCGAGCAGGATCCCATCGAGATCACGTACTTGGGCTCGGGCATCTGGTCGTAGAGCCGTCGCACCGAAGGCGCCATCTTGTCGGTGACGGTGCCGGCCACGACCATGAGGTCGGCCTGCCGGGGAGAGGCGGGCAGCGGGATGATCCCGAAGCGCATGAAGTCGTACCGGGGCCCGGATGCGGCCATCAACTCGATGGCACAGCAGGCCAGCCCGAACTGGAACATCCACAGGCTGTACTTACGGGACCAGTTGAGGAGCCACGACACCGGCTTGGGCATCCCGAAGCGCTGGGCTACTCCCACCGCAGGACCCCTTTCTTCACCGCGTACGCCAGGCCCTCCACCACGGTGAGCATGAAGATCACGATGGCGACCAGACCGAACACGCCCAGTTCCTCGGCCCGGATCGCCCAGGGGAAGATGAAGGCCGCCTCGACGTCGAAGACGACGACCAGCAGGCCGAAGACGTAGTAGCGAACGTGGGTCTGGCTCCACCCGGTGCCGACCGGGTCCACCCCGCACTCGTAGGTGAGGCCCTTGGTCCGGGTGGGCTTGGTTGGCCGGAAGATCACGGCCAGGCCCAGCAAGGCGGCCACGAGGACGGCGCCCAGGGCGGCGAAAACGCCCACCGTGATGTAGTCCTGGAAGTACTCGCTCATCCCTCGGGGGTCCTCGTGACGACCGGCGGCGAGTATAGGGAGGGCCTCTCCGGCGTCGAAGTCAGGGCTTCGCCGACCCATGGCCCCCCACCCCCGGCCTCCCGCCGACGTGCGACCTGCGACCTGCGACGTGCGACGCCCCCGTTAGCCTCGTCTCGATGGCACCCCGAGCTCCTTCCTACGACGGGCGCGGGCTCGTCAACCTCGTCGCCGAGATCGAGCGGAGGCTCACCGGATCGGCACCGCTGCCCGGGCTGGCGCCCGAGCTCGCCGCCTCGCTCTCCGAGGCCGCCACCTACGTGGTCGTGCTCTTCGACGGCGTCGGCACCCACCAGCTCAGCCATCCGGCCGCCGGGCCGCTTCGGGAGTCGCTGGCGAACACCCTCGAGGCCCCGTTCGCCACGACCACCACGGTGAGCCTCGCCACCATCGCCACCGGCCTGGCGCCGGCCGGTCATGGAGTGCTCGGCCACCTGCTGTGGCTTCCCGACATCGGCAAGGTCGTCAACACGCTCAAGTGGGTCACCCCCTGGGGCGAGCAGGTCGACTACGACACCGGCGGGCTTCTTCCGGCCCCCAACCTGTGGGAACGGCTGCGGGCGGCCGGGCGGGAGCCGATCACCGTCCAGCCGGGGGACTTCCTCGACACGCCGCTGACCAGGGCGCTCTACCGGGGATGCCGCTTCGAGCCGGGCTGGTCCGATGACGAGATCGTCACGGCCACCGTCGAGCTCGCCGCCGAGCCCGGCCGGCTGATCCTCACATATCTCCCGCCGGTCGACTTCGCCGCCCACGTCTGGGGCCAGGCCTCACCCCGGTACGCGGAGGCACTCGCCTCGGTCGCCCGGGCCTGGGAACGGTTGGTGGCCCGCTTGCCGGACCACGCGCTGATGGTCGGTACCTCCGACCATGGGCACGTCGACTACACCGAGGGCGACAAGATCCTGGTGCGTGACCACCGGTTCGACTCGCTCCGGCTCGCCGGCGACCCCCGGACGGTGATGGCCTGGGGAGATCCGGGACTCATCGAGGACATGGCGGGCCTCACCGGCGCCGAGCTGCTGGGCCCCGAACGCTTCCGCCCGCTCTACGGTCCCGGCCCCGACCATCCCGAGCTCGAGGCCAGGCTCCCGACCGCGGTCCTGCTGGCCCCGCCCGGCAAGCTCGTCCTGCCGAGGGGGTTCGACAAGCGGCTCGTCGGCTACCACGGCGGCCTCGACCCGGCCGAGGTGGAGATCCCGCTCCTCGTGGGAAGATGACCGGGCCGATCAGGCGGCGGTGACGAAGAGCCGGTCGGCGATGAACTTCCCGACCCCGACCTGCTCCTCCCCGTCCACCCGCACCGTCAGGGTGCCGTCGGGCGTCGCCGCCACCCTCGCCACCCTGGCCCCGGGGCGCAGCCCCGAGTCGTCGAGGAACCCCATGATCTCGGGATCGAGCTCCAGCTCCTCGCTGATCCGCTCCAGCACCATCGGATCGTCACCGAGCGACGACAGCGGAGCGAGTTGGGGCTGCCGGTACCCGAGGCCGGGGATCGGGTTGCCGTGCGGGCAGGTGGTGGGGTTGTCGAGCTTGGCCAGCATCGCCCGCTCGACGTCGTCCGAGATGGCGTGCTCCCACACCTCGGCCTCGGCATGGACCTTCACCCAGGGGAGACCGAGCACCTCGGTGAGGAAGCGCTCGGCCAGGCGGTGGCGCCGGACCACGACCTCGGCGAGATGGCGGCCCTCCTCGGTGAGGAGGAGCTCGTCGCCCAGCGTCACGAGCCCGTCGTCGGCCATCCTCCTGACCATCTCGGACACCGACGCCCGGCTCACCCCCAGCCAGTCGGCCACCCGGGCCTGGATGACCGGGAGCCCCTCCTCGGCCAGCTCGTAGATGGCGGCGACGTATTCCCGGTGGGTGGCCCGGTAGCCCGAGGTTTCCACGAGGTGATCGTACCGGCTCCCGGGCGGAGGCGACACGCCGTCGGGTCGAGTCGACTCGGGCTCTCCACCGTCGAGCGTTTTTTGTCACAGACTCCTGTCATGCTTCGTTCATGGATGTCATGACCTCTCCGGGCCGCACCCTCGATGCAGTCGAAGGCGAGCTCCAAAGTGAGTTGGAGGCCCTCGGGCGGCATCAGGCCCGCATCCTCGTGCTGATCCGCGAGGCCGATCGGATGCAGGCGGCGACCGTCGACGGCTCCCGCACGATGGGCGAATGGCTGGCGGCCCGCCTCGACATGGCACCGGAGCACGCCAGGACCCTTGTGGCGGCGGCACGGGGATCCCACGACATGCCCCGGCTCGAACAGGATCTGGCCACGGGGCTGGTCTCCTTCGATCGGTTGATCGAGCTCGTCCGCGCCCAACAGGCCGGCGTCGACGTACCCGATCACCGGCAATGGGACGTCTCGGGCCTGCGATCGGTCATCGCCCGACGTCGGCGGGGCCTCCCCGCCACCCCATGCGGCGCGGCGGCGGCTCGTTACCTCGTCATCCAGCCGTCCCTCGACGAGGCGAGGTGGCGGCTCCATGGGCTGCTCACCGGTTCCGATGGAGCGAGGGTGGAAGCAGCCCTCCATCGACGGGCGGATCAGATCGTCGACGGCACCGGCGAGCGACCCTCCCTCTCCCAACGCCGGGCCGATGCCCTGGTCGATCTGTGCTCGGGAGTAGGCGGGCCGGTATCGGAACCCGAGCTGGTCGTGTTCCTCGACTCGGACGGCCCTACGGCCGGGGGCCTCCTCCCCGTGAGATCCTCCGTCGTCGACGAGGTCGCCTGCACCGGGAGCGTCGCCACGATCGACGTCTCCCATCCGGGGCGTCCGCTGTCGCGAGGTCGCGCCACGCGAGTCATCTCACGACGTCTGCGACAGGCGATGCTCCATCGCGACGGCGGGCGATGCGTCGTCGACGGCTGTACCTCCCGGTACCGGCTGCAGCCCCATCACATCGTGCCCTGGTCGGAAGGCGGGCCAACGGATCCCGACAACCTCGCCACCCTCTGCTGGTTCCACCATCACGTCGTCGTCCACGGGCACGGTCGCCGGATCGATCCGGAGTCGCCACCGCAACGCCGGCGGTTTCTCAGGGAACCGAGCCGGGCGCCGCCGGGGTGATCTCCCGGCGCACATTCAGACGATGGCACGACCAACTCGCCTGCCCCCGCATCCGGCATCCCCGGCGGAGTCGGCCATGCCTGCGCGTCCCCATTGCCGGCTGATGGCCCTCCAGGCGAGGCCCGCAACCCGGAGTGCGTCCGTGCACTCGTCGCATGCACCATTGAGCTCCGCGAGTTGAGCTTGTCAGGCGCGCCTGACAGTCGGCGTAAGGCCATTTGCACTACGGCCATGGTGGTAATTAGGGTGCCCGGACGCATCATCGTCGAACAGGGAGTAGCACCGATGCGCCGACCGGTTCTCGCCGCCGCCCTCGCCCTCGTCGTCGCCGCCTGCGGCGGGGTCACGGGAGGCGAGACGACCACGACCACCTCCACCGACACCCACACCACCGCAGCCGAGACCACCACCACCGCGGCATCCACCGACCGGCGCCTCATCGTCTACTCGGGAAGGTCCGAGGAGCTGATGGCACCGATCTACGCCCAGTTCGAGGAGGCCACCGGCATCGACGTCGAGGTGCGGTACGCCGGCTCGGGCGAGCTGGCCACAACCTTGCTGCAGGAGGGCGCCCAGTCCCCCGCCGACGTCTTCTACTCCCAGGACCC
The DNA here is from genome assembly GCA_046484325.1 of Acidimicrobiia bacterium. GTDB lineage: Bacteria > Actinomycetota > Acidimicrobiia > Spongiisociales > ZC4RG35 > JAWOJB01. The sequence continues at coordinate 4,457 of JAWOJB010000021.1, forward strand.
GGCATTCGCCGGGGCCGTCGCCCTCGCCGGGCTCTTCCAGGAGCTCCCCGACGACATCCTCTCGCTGGTGCCCGCCCGCTTCTCCGACGAGGAGGGCCGCTGGGTCGGGGTCACCGCCCGCAACCGGGTGTTCGTCTACAACCCCGGACTGGTCGGCGAGGATGAGCTCCCCGCCGACATCTGGGCGCTCACCGACCCGACCTGGAACGGCCGGATCGGCGTGGCTCCCACCAACGGCTCGTTCGTGGCCTTCGTCGCAGGGATGCTGCTGGCCGAGGGCGAGGATCGGACGCTCGAGTGGCTGCGGGGCATCGCCGCCAACGCTCCGGTGATCTTCGACGGCAACTCGCCGATCGTCGCTGCCGTGGACGCCGGAGACATCGACGCCGGGCTCGTCAACCACTACTACCTGCTGCGGATCGAGGCGGAGCAGGGCGAGGCCACCGCCAGCAACCACTTCTTCCAGACAGGGGACCCCGGGGCACTCGTGCTGCCTACGGGCGCCGGCGTGCTCGCCACGGCCGCCAACCCCGACGAGGCATTGGAGTTCATCCGGTTCCTGCTGTCGGAGGAGGCCCAGGCCTTCTTCCTCGACGAGGTACTCGAGTACCCCCTGGTGGAGGGGATCGGCACGCCTCCCGGCCAGATGCCGCTCGCGGACCTCCCCACGCCCGAGATCTCGCTGTCGGAGCTGGCCACGGTCTTGGATCGGGCGACGGAGCTCATCTCCGAGGCCGGCTTGACCTGATGACCGCGCCGGCACCGGTCGACCTCGTCGCGGAGGCAGCGCCCGCCGTCCGTACCACCCGGCGGCGGGCGCCTGCCCTGCTCTGGGGGCTGGCGGTGCTGGCGGTGGTGCCCGCCCTGGTTCCGATCGGGCTGCTGGCGTGGACCGTCCTCGACGGCGGCATCACCACCGGGATCTCGACCCGGAGGCTGCTGGAGCTGATGTGGTCGACCGCCCTCCTCGTGGGCGCCGTCACCGCCACCGCCGGCATCCTCGGGGTCGCCACGGCCTGGCTGACGACCCGGACCGACCTGTCCGGCCGGAGGGCCTGGTCCATCGTCCTCACCCTGCCCCTCGTGATCCCGTCCTACGTGGGCGCCATCGCCCTGCTCGGCGCCTCGGGGAGCCGGGGGATGCTGACCACCCTGCTCGCCCCGATCGGGCTGGGCCCGGTCCCCACCTTCCGGGGCTTCTGGGCGGCCTGGGCGGCGCTCAGCCTGTGGAACTATCCGTTCGTCCACCTGCTCGCCGTCCCGTCACTGCGCCGGATGGACCCTGCCCTCGAGGAGGCCGCCCGCGGGCTGGGGGCGAGCCGGCGACGGACCTTCCTCACCGTCGTGTTCCCCCAGCTGCGCCCGGCCCTCGCCGCCTCCGGGCTGCTCGTCGCCCTCTACACGCTCTCCGACTTCGGGGCGGTGTCCCTGCTCGGCTACGAGACCTTCACCCGGGCCATCTACACCCAGTTCCGGGGGCGCCTCGACGTCGGCCCGGCCCTCTACCTCTCGGGGGTGCTCGTGCTCATCGCGCTCGTGCTCGTGGCGTTCGAGCGGAGAACCCGGGGCCGCATGGCGTACCACGCCGACCGTCCCACCCGTCCGGCACGCCGCTGGCGCCTGCTCGGCGGCACCCGGGTCGTCGCCGTCGCCTTCCTCGCCACCCTCACCGCGCTCGCGCTGGTGCTCCCCGCCACGGTCCTGGCGTGGTGGACGGTGCGCGGACTTCGGCTCGGGGTCGAGCTCGGCTCGGTGCTCACCGAGACGTTCCGGTCGGCGTTCGTGTCGAGCCTGGCGGCCGCGGTCATCGCCCTAGCCGCCATCCCGCTGGCGATCGTGACCGTGCGGCATCGCAACCGTCTCAGCGGTGCCCTCGAATCGACGGCCTGGGCCACCTACTCGCTTCCCCACCTGGCCGTGGGCCTCGCCTTCCTCGTGCTCGCCCTGCGGGCGCTCCCCCTCCTCTACCAGTCCATCACGCTGCTCGTCATCGCCTACGTGGCGATGTTCCTCCCCCAGGCGCTCGGGGCGACCCAGGCCGCCCTCCGCCAGGTCGGGCCCCATCTCGAAGAGGCGAGCAGGAGCCTGGGGCACTCGGGTGCGACCACCCTCCGGCGAATCGTGCTCCCGCTGATCGCCCCTGGCCTCGCCGCCGGAGCCACCCTCGTGTTCCTCACCGTCATGAAGGAGCTGCCCGCCACCCTGCTGCTCCGGCCAACGGGGTTCGAGACCCTGGCCGTGCGCATCTGGAGCGCAGCCTCCGAGGGTCTCTACACTCGGGCGAGCGCCGCCTCGCTCGTCCTGCTGGCGGTGTCGACCGTCCCCCTCTATCTCCTCGTCTCCCGAGAGCCGGAATGAACCTCCACGCCGAACCCGCCATTCGAGCTCGGGATCTCACGAAGTCGTTCGCCGGCAATGTCGCCCTCGACCGGTTCTCCGTCGACGCCTGGCCCGGCGGTGTGTTGACCCTGCTGGGCCCCTCGGGGTGCGGCAAGACGACGGCCCTCCGGATCATCGCCGGGTTCGAACGTCCGGACGCGGGGACGGTCGACATCGACGGCACCCAGGTGGTCGACGGCGCCGGCACCTTCGTGCCCCCCGAACGGCGGCGGGTGGGGATGGTGTTCCAGGACTACGCCCTCTTCCCCCACATGACCGTGGGCGCCAACGTGGGCTACGGCATCGAGCGGCGGCCCGATCGGCGGCGGCGGGTGGGCGAGGTGCTCGAGCTCGTCGGCCTCCACGGGCTCGAGGACCGGATGCCCCACGAGCTGTCCGGGGGCCAGCAACAGCGGGTCGCCCTGGCGAGGGCGCTCGCCCCCGAGCCCGGCGTCATCCTGCTCGACGAGCCGTTCTCCAACCTCGACGCCACCCTCCGCGATCGGGTACGGAGGGAGCTACGCGACATCCTGACCGAGGCCCGGACGACGGCGGTGTTCGTCACCCACGACCAGGAGGAGGCGCTCGCCATGAGCGACATCGTGGCCGTGATGCGGGATGGGCGGGTGGTGCAGGCGGCCCCACCCGACCAGCTCTACCTGCGTCCGCTCGACCCGTGGGTGGCCGGGTTCCTCGGCGATGCCGACTTCCTCAGCGGCTACGCGGCGGCGGGCGTGGTGGAGACGCCGATCGGGACCTTCCCGTGCGACCGGACCGGACCGGTCAGGGTGATGGTCAGACCCGAGGCGGTCGAGGTCTTCCCCGACCCCGACGGCGACCTCTGGGTGGCGGATCGCGAGTTCTTCGGCCACGACCAGATGCTCACCCTCGCGATGGCGGGGGGCGGCACCCTTCGTGCCCGGCTGGGACCCCGGCCCCACCTCGAGCGACACGACCGGGTGTCCGTGAAGGTCGACGAGGCGATCGCCTTCCCCGCCTGACCTCCCGACTCGCCGTCGGCGAGCGCCTCCCGTACCCTCTTGCGACCGATGAGCGCCGACACCGTCCTGGCCCTGGCCGCCGCCCTCGCCTCCACCGGGTTCACCATCGACCTGCTCGTCGACCTCCGCCGCAGGTTCCGGCCGCACACCGCCGCCTACGCCGCCGGCATCGCCATGTTCGCCATCGCCACCTGGGCATTGTGGGTGGGTCTCACCTTCGGCTGGGACGCCGGCTGCACCGGAACCGACCCGAACTGCGGCCCCGTCTACCGGGTGTTCTTCCTCTTCGGGGCCGTCCTCAACATCCCGGTGCTGGCGCTCGGTTCGATGTTCCTCGTCGCCGGGCGACGCTCCGGCCACGTGATGACCGTCCTCCTCGGGGCCTTTTCGGCCATCTCGATCACCCTGGTCACGACCGTCCCCTTCGCCCAGCCGCTTCCGGCGAGCGGGGTGCCCTCCCAGATCTTCCCCCCGATCACCGAGGGGTTCGGACCGCGGATGCTCGCAGCCATCGGCAGCGGCCTCGGGACCATCCTGCTCATCGGCCTGGGGCTGGCGAGCGTAGTCCGGTTCTGGCGGAAGAACCGGCGGATCGTGTGGGGAAACGCCCTCATCGTGGCCGGGGTGTTCGCCGCCGCCGCCGGGGGCACCCAGCTCGGCTTCCTCAACGCCACCCAGACCTTCGAGCTCTCACTGCTCCTGGCGGCGACGCTGATCTGGGCCGGCTACCGCGTCACCCGGGGGGCCCGCTCGGCCCCGCCCTCCGTTGATTGAGCAACCGTGTGGCCTCTGGCCACACGGTTGCTCAACGTACGTCGGCCGCCCTCACCGAACGGACCACCACGCCCGCCGCCGTCCCCGCCAGCGCCAGCGAACCGGCGGCCAGCCCCGTGTGAACCGCCTTGAATGGCGTCGAGTAGTCGCCCTGCCACGTCGTCACCAGCGACGACCCCCAGATCATCACGTTCCAGGCGGCGAACGCCGCCAGCCCGGCAGACGTCCACGCACTCGGACGTTCGGCCGCGCGCCAGGCGGCCAGCGCGCCGACCGCTCCCATCGCAATCGAACCGCCGACCCTCACCCAGGTGGCCGGGTCGGACGCCTCCTCGCCGGTGAGGAGATTGACCCGCCCGCCCCAGGTCACGGCCGTCCAGCCGGCGATGCCGCCGGCCAGTATCCGGAGACGGGTACGGTCGAGCCTCATGAGCGACAGCGTACGGATGCACCTCCCGAACAGGGAATCGGTGGTCGGCGTCGTACTGGCCGGCGGAGCCTCGAGCCGGATGGGACGGGACAAGGCGTTCGTGGAGGTGGCCGGACGCACGATGCTCGCCTGGGTGGCGCGAGCGCTCGGCTCGGTGGCCGGCACGGTGGTCGTGGCCGGGAAGACCGGCGACCTCGGTGGGCTCGTCGGCGTGCCCGACGCCGGCCGCCCCCACCTCGGACCGCTCGCCGGCGTGGCGGCCGCCTCGGCCGCCCATCCCGAGTCCATCCTGCTCGCCGTCGCCGTCGACCAGCCGTGGGTCCGCGCCGCCACCCTCGAGGGGCTCCTTTCGGCCGGTGGCCACCTGCCGGTGGTCCCCGTCGACGGCGGCGTCCGCCAGTCCACCTGTGCCGCCTACCCGCCGGATCTCGGCGACCTCCTCACCGAGGAGCTCGAGGCCGCCGGATCGCTCCAGAGCCTGCTCGACCGGACGGCGTTCGAGGCGATCACCGACGACGTCTGGCGAGCGTGGGGCGAGGACGGGCGGTCGTGGTTCGGCGTCGACCGGCCCGAGCGGATCTCCGAAGGTCTCGGCCGCTTCGGCTCGCCCGCGGCATAGACCGGGATCCCAAGGCGTTCAGACCGGGGACACGACTCCACGGAGACCCAGGAGCATGCCGATCTTCAAGAAGCGCCCCAAGCCCGTCGCCCTCGAGTCGCTGCGGCATCTCGAGGAGCTCGCCGCCGACGGGCGCCCCGTCCTCGTCGACTTCTTCCAGCACGGATGCGCGCCGTGCCGGGTGATGGACGGCATCGTGAACGAGCTGGCCGAGGACTTCGACGGCAGCGCCCACGTGGTCAAGGCGAACGTGGTGAATGTCCCCGACGTGGCCGAGCGCTTCAAGGTGCGCTCCACGCCCACGTTCGTGGTCCTCGGCATCTCGCCCCGGGCCAAGGAGAAGGGAACGGCTGCGGTCACGATGCGGTGGCGGGCCTCGGGTCTGGTCAAGAAGGACGTTCTGACCGGCCAGCTCGTGTCCGCCGGTGGGCGACCGGCTACGACCGCTTCGTGACCGCCCCGCCACGGGGCGACACGAGCCAGGCACCCAGCCCCGCCGCCAGGATCGGGATGGTCAGGATCCATCCCACCCAGGGAAGGAAGAGCAAGGCGATCCACACCCCCGCCCCCACGAGGAAAGCCGCGTAGATGCTCTTGCCGGGCACCGCCAGCCGCCCACCGGCGATCGCCACGGGCACAGGGGCGGCGAGAAGGGCCAGCACGAGCACCGACACGGATCCGAGCACGGCCGGAGCGAGCACGAGGGCGAGCGGGACACCCGCCTCGGGAGGGGATAGCGCAACGAGGACGCCGCCGACCGCGGCCAGGAACAGTGGGACCGAGACGAGCAGCACCCCGAGTCCGAGGGATGCCAGCGGACGGCGTCGCACCGCCTCGGCCGCCCGGAGTGCGTGATCGGGCACGCTCCACGTGATGGTCAGGCCGAGCAGCAGGGATCCCACCGTGAGCAGGGTCACGACCATCAGCCGGAAGCCCGAAACCCTGACGTTGACCGGCAGGGGTCGCTCGCGGATCACCGTGCCCGAGATCGTGCCCTCGCCGATCTCGGCCTCGCGGTCGGAGCGGTAGCGAAGGTCGCCGTCGATCATCGCCCCGTCCGCGACCTCGAGACGGCCCACCGTCACGACCACGCTGCCGCCCACCGAACCGGACAACGCGAGCCGGCGCAGGGCTCCCTCCACGTTGCGCCCGACCTCCCCCGCCACCCCGGCCGACCACGACCACAGCACCACGTCACGCCCAACCGACGATCCCGGCTCGAGACGCACGCCCACCGCCGGGCCGATCACGTCGCCCCCGACGGTTCCCTCGATCACGACGCTCCCGCCCACCACCCGGACCGATCCGCCGACCGCACCGGTCACGACCACCCGGCCGGAGAGCACGAGGAGGTTGCCGGTCACCTCGCCCGAGACCCGCACCTCCTCGAAGGCGGCCGCGACGAGGTCCCCCTCGACCCTGCCCTCGACCACCACACGGTTACCGGCGGCGTAGAGGTCCTCGCGCACGACCTCGCCGCTGCGGATGATGACGAGGTCCGACTGGAGGCGCTCGGCCCGGGCGGGGAGCGCCGGCAGGATCACCATCCCCAGACCCAGGGCGGCGGCGAGGACGGCCGACGGGAGCGCCCTCCTAGAGCGGGAGGGCATCGCCGGCCAGGTCCAGGAGGGGCCGGGGCATCAGGCCGAGGACGATCGTGACGGCCACGGCGATCGACACGGCCCACCGGGTCGTCCCCCTGGCCGGGACCGGCGCCGTGGTCTCGGGGTCGCGCATGTACATGACCACGACCACCCGGAGGTAGGCGTACAGGGCGGCGACCGAGGCGAGCAGGGCGACGACGACCAGCCACTCGAACCCGCCCTCCCAGGCGTCCCGGAACACACCGAACTTCGCGATGAACCCCGCCGTCAACGGCAGCCCGGCCATGCCGAGCAGGAGCAGGGCGAAGGCGGCGGCGAGGAACGGAGATCGCTTGGCCAATCCGGCGTAGTCGTCGAGATCCGATCCCGACCTGGTCGAGCCCCCCACCGCTGCCACCACCCCGAACGCCCCGACCAGCTGGATCGTGTAGACGGCCAGGTAGAACCAGACCGCCGGCCCTCCCGTGCCCCCGGCGACGATCCCGGTGAGGATGAACCCGGCGTGGGCGACACCCGAGTAGGCCAGCAGCCGCCGGACGTCGGTCTGCACGATGGCCAGGACGGTCCCGACGACGACGGAGAGGGCGGCGATGCCCGCCACCACCGGCGCCCAGTCCTCCCGATAGAGCGGGAACGCCGAGAAGAGGATCCGGGTGAGGGCGGCGAACCCTCCCAGCTTGGCGGCGGCCGCCATGAACCCGACGACGCCCGCCGGTGCCCCCTGGTACACGTCGGGGGCCCAGGAGTGGAACGGGGCCGCCGTGATCTTGAAGCCGAGACCGACCACGAGCAGGGCGATCCCGATGAGCAGCACCGCCGGCCGGGTGAGCACAACCCCGCCGAGGAACGACTGGATCGCCAGCAGGTTGAGCCCCCCCGTCCCCGCGTACACGAGGGCCACGCCGTACACGAACACGGCCGATGCGGCGGAGCCCAGCAGGAAGTACTTCATCGCCGCCTCGTCGGAGGTGCGGTTCTCCCGGGTGATGCCGGCCAGCACGTACAGGGAGATGGAGCCGATCTCCAGCCCCATGAAGATCATCACCAGGTGCACCGACGAGGCCATGAACGCGAACCCAGTGGCAGCCAACAGTACGAGTGCCAGGCCCTCGGCGGCCCGGCGACCGAGCCGTTCGAACAGCTCCCACCCGGCCACGATCCCAAGGGCGGTCACGGAGAGAACGGCGAATCGGCCGAACACCGCCGTCGGGTCGAGCACGATCATGCCCGAGAACGAGAGCGCCGGGCTCGCGGCGACCGGCCACTGGACGACGGCGGCGGCCGCGGCCAGCAGGAGGGTCATCCCGGTGATCGCCCCGAGCACCCGGACCGGCGGCTTCCACTGGACGTCGACGAGCAGCACGGCGGCCGCGCCGACGGCAAGCAAAGTCTCGGGGGCGATGGCGAGCCAGGAGATGTCGGTCACTCGTCGCCTCCCGCCACGTAGACGTCGGCGAGACGGCCCGGGTAGGGAACCCGGTACTCGGTGGTGGCCTCGATCCGGTCGAGGATCGCCTCGGTGCTGGCTGCCGACCGATCGAGCAGGATCTTGGGATAGAGGCCGAGCACGACGATCAACACCACCAGCGGGATCATGATGCCGATCTCACGACCGCCGAGGTCGCTCAGCAGCCGGTTCTCCTCCTTGTCGGGCTCGCCGGTGAAGACGCGTTCGTAGGCCCACAGCAGATAGACGGCGGCCAGCACGACCCCGAAGGCCGCGATGGCGGCGGCCACCGGCAACGACGGGTAGGAGCCGATGAGCACGAGGAACTCGCCCACGAACCCGTTGAGCCCGGGGAGGCCGATCGAGGCGAAGGCCGTGAAGAGGAACAACCCGGCGTAGACCGGCATCACCTTGGCGAGGCCGCCGAAGTCGGCGATCTTCTTGGTGTGACGGCGGTCGTAGATCATCCCGACGAGGAGGAAGAGGGCGCCGGTGGTGAGCCCGTGGTTGATGTTCTGGATCACGGCGCCCTGGAGGCCGGCATAGGTGAGCGCAAAGGTGCCGAGGACGATGAACCCGAGGTGGCTGACCGAGGAGTAGGCCACGAGCTTCTTCAGATCGGGCTGCACGATCGCCACCACCGCCCCGTAGATGATCCCGATCACCGCCAGCACGGCCAGCACCGGGACGAGATCGACGGTGGCCTGGGGGAACAGGGTGAGGTTGAACCGGAGGAAGCCGTAGGTTCCCAACTTCAGCAGGACGCCCGCCAGCAACACCGAGCCGGCGGTCGGGGCCTCCACGTGGGCGTCCGGGAGCCAGGTATGGAAGGGAAACAGCGGCACCTTGATCCCGAAGGCGAGGCCAAAGGCGATGAACAGCCAGAGCTGGGTGGAGCGGTCGAGCTCGAGCGTGAGGAGCCGGACGAAGTCGAAGGTAGGCGCCCCCAGCTGGTCGGCGGCCTGGAATCCCAGGGCGATGATGGCCGCCAGCATGAAGGCCGAGCCGAGGGCCGTGTAGAGGAAGAACTTGACGGCGGCGTAGATCCGGCGCTCGCTCCCCCACACCCCGATGATGAAGTACATCGGGATCAGGATCGCCTCGAAGAACACGAAGAAGATGAAGAGGTCGAGGCTGAGGAACACCCCGAGGAGGCCCGCCTCGAGAAAGAGGACCATCGCCACGAACTCCTTGACCCGGTGAGTGATCGTGGTGGAGGCGGCGAGGGCGACCGGGACGAGCACCGTCGTGAGCACCACGAGGCCGAGCGAGATCCCGTCGACCCCGAGGTTCCAGCCGATCCCCCACGGCTCGTACCAGGCGGCCCGCTGGACGAACTGGAACTCGGCGACGCCCGACCGGAACTCGAAGAAGAGCACGCCGGCCAGTGCCACCGGGATCAGCGAGAGCGCGAACCCGACCGGCAGGAACAGCTCGCCCCGGCGCCGCGGCAACACCATGACGGCGGCCGCCGCCAGGGCCGGCACGAGGATCAACCAGGTCAGCATGGCCCGACCTCCGGTCGAGCGCTATGCGCGATGCGCCATGCGCCCTGCGCATCCCAAACCGCGCGCTGCGCACGGCGCACGGCTCGCATCACATCCCCCTCACGAGCATCCACACCACCACCCCGACCATCCCGAAGCCGAAGAAAACCGCATAGGTGCGGACGAATCCGGTCTGCACCGGCCGGAGCAGGTCGCCGCCGCGGCGTACCAGGCGGCCAACCCCGTTGACGGCCCCGTCGACGACCGGGAGGTCGAACGAGAAGGCCGCCGCCTCGGCAGCCTTCTCTCCGGGGGCGACGAGGGCGGCGCCATAGAGGTCGTCGATCCGGTAGGCCTCCTCCCAGGCCTGCCACAGCCCACCGAAGCCCCCCTCGAATCGCTCCCACAGCTCGCGCGGGCGGTGATAGGCGAGGTAGGCCATCGCCACGCCGACCAGCCCGGCCAGCACCGCCAGGGTGGCGAAGATCACGAACGTGGTGATGTCGCCGGAGGGATGGGCGACCGTGATGCCCTCGAAGGCGGGCTCGAGGAAGTGCTCGAGCGTCAACCGGATCGGGGTGTTGACGAGCCCGCCCACCACCGAGAGCGCCGCCAGGACCAGCAGGGGCACCGTCATCACCCGCGGTGACTCGTGGGGATGCACCCCCTCGTCCCAGCGGCGGTCGCCCATGAAGACGAGGACGAACTGGCGGGTCATGTAGAACGCGGTCATGAGCGACGCCACCAGCCCCACGAACCAGAGCGCCACCTGCCAGCCACCCAGTTCGTAGGCGGTCAGCAGGATCTCGTCCTTCGACCAGAACGCGGCGAGGGGCGGTATCCCGGCGATGGTCAGGGTGGCGATCCCCATGGTCAGTGCCGTGATCGGCATCGCGTGACGAAGCCCCCCCATCTTCCGCATGTCCTGCTCCCCGGACATCCCGTGGATGACCGATCCGGCCCCGAGGAAGAGCAGTGCCTTGAAGAAGGCGTGGGTCATCAGATGGAAGATCCCGGCGACGTAGGCGCCGATCCCCACCGCCAGGAACATATAGCCGAGCTGGCTGATGGTGGAGTAGGCGAGCACGCGTTTGATGTCGGTCTGGGCGATGGCGATCGAGGCGGCCCAGATGGCGGTGAGGGTCCCGATCACTGCCACGGTGGCGGAGGCGACCGGGGCGAGCTGGAAGATGGCGCCCGAGCGGGCGACGACGTAGACGCCGGCGGTGACCATGGTGGCGGCGTGGATGAGGGCCGACACCGGGGTGGGGCCTTCCATGGCGTCGGGCAGCCACACGTAGAGGGGGATCTGGGCGGACTTGCCCGCGGCTCCCACCAGGAAGAGCAGGCCGATGGCGTTGGCGGTGACCGGTGTCAGCACCTCCCCGGCCCGCTCGAACACACCCGCGAACGAGAGCGTGCCGAACGCGGCGAACACGAGCATGAGGCCGACCATGAACCCGAAGTCGCCGATCCGGTTGACCACGAATGCCTTCTTGCCGGCTGCCGCCGCCGAGGGCTTGGTGAACCAGAACGCGATGAGCAGGTAGGAGCAGAGCCCCACCAGCTCCCATCCCAGGAAGAGCATGGCGTAGTTGCCGGCGAGGACGAGGGTCAGCATCGACGCCACGAACAGGTTGAGGTAGGTGAAGAACCGCCCGAACCGAGGATCGCCGTGCATGTAGCCGATGGCGAACACGTGGATGAGGGCGCCGACTCCGGTCACCACGAGGGTCATGAGGGCCGAGAGCGGGTCCCAGAGGATCTCGAGCGAGGCACCGATCTCCGGCATCCACTCCCACAGGAGCTGCCGTACGCCGTGGGCGCCCCCCCGGACGAACGGGAGGGTGGCGACGAGCGCCACCACGAAAGACGCAGCCACCGCCCCCGAGGCCACCACCCCGGCCAGCGGCTCGGGGAGCCTGCGGCCAACGAAGTGCAGGACCACGGCGCCGGCCAGCGGGAGGGCGATCATCAGCCACAGGTACTCGGTCACGGGCACCCCCGGGTCGGGTGACGTGACACGTGGGACGTGGGACGCGCGACGTGACTCATCCCCGCAGCTCCGCCAGCTCGTCGACGTCGGCCGAGGCCCGTTGGCGGAAGACCGCCACGATGATGGCGAGACCGACGACGACCTCGGCTGCGGCCACCACCAGCACGAAGAAGACGGTGACCTGCCCGTCGAGCGACCCCAGGGCCCGCCCGGCCGCCACGAAGGTGAGGTTGACGGCATTGAGCATCAGCTCGATGCACATGAACATGATGAGGGCGTTGCGGCGCACCATGATCCCGAACAGGCCGATCGAGAAGAGCACCGCCGCCAGCGACATGTACCAGCCGGGCGTGAGGTCGATCACGACGGCTCCTCCTCGTCCGGGCCCCGCCGGAAGAAGGCGAGGGCGATCGAGCCCACCGCCGCGATCGTCAGGAGGAGGGCGGTCGCCTGGAACGGCAGCAGCCAGTTGGTGAAGAGCTCGCCACCGATCGCCTCGACGGTGCCGTTGGGGATCGCCACCGAGGGCGGGGCGGCGGGGGTCCAGGCGAACCTGCCGCCGAGGGCGAGGGCGCCGGCGGCCAGCACGAAGAGCCCGGCGAGCGTCACCACGAGCCGGCGCTGCATCGGCAGGCTCTCGTCGGTGTCCTCGGCCCGATCGACCCCCACGAGCATGATCACGAACAGGAACAGGGTCATCACCGCTCCGGCGTAGACGATGATCTGGACGGCGGCGACCATGTGGGCGAGGTTGAGGACATAGAGGACGGCCAGCGCCAGCATGGTTCCGAGCAGCCCCATCGCCGCGTACACCGGGTTCTTGGCAAGCACCACCGCCAGGGCACCGGCCAGAGCGGCCGCGGCCATGAGGACGAAGACGAACACCTCGACGGCCATCAGGAGTCCCGGGTGTCCTGATCGGGCTCGGGCTCCCAGTCGGCTGGGCCCGGCGTTCCCTGCCACATCGGCACGCCCTCGTACGCCGCCACCCCGCCAGGCGCCGTGGCCCGCAACCAGCCGTCGGCGGTGAGCAGCTCGGCCTGGTCGGCGAGCGGGTCGTCGGGGAACATGTGCGGCACCCGACCGTCGGGATGCATGAGCAGCTCGGACTTGGTGTAGATGGCGTCGGCCCGGTTGGTGGTCGACATCTCGAAGAGGTAGGTCATCGTGATTGCCTCGGTGGGGCAGGCCTCGACGCACAACCCGCAGAAGATGCAGCGGAGCATGTTGATCTCGTAGACGAACCCGAACCGCTCGCCGGGGCTCACCGGGGCATCGGCAGGGTTGTCCGCACCGCGAACGTAGATGCAGCGGGCCGGGCAGGCGCCGGCGCACAACTCGCAACCGATGCACTTCTCCATGCCGTCCGGGTAGCGGTTGAGCACGTGACGGCCGTGGAACCGCTGAGGCTTCTCCCGCATCTCCTTCGGGTACTCGGTCGTCACGACGCCCCGACCGAACAGGCTGTTGAGCCCGATCCGGCCGGTCACCCTCAGTCCCTTCCAGAGCTCACCGACGAGGCCCACGGCCCACCCCTCTCACGCCCATGGCCACCCGAACTGCCGGACCCCGATGACGACGGTGGAGAGCACCAGCCACGCCAGCGCCCCGGGGATCAGCCGCTTCCAGCCGAGTTGCATGAGCTGGTCGTAGCGAAGTCGGGGCAGGGTGGCACGAATCCAGAAGAAGAGGAACACGAGCAGGTAGGTCTTCAGGAGCAGCCAGACGGTGGGCAGCGCCGCCGACACGAACCCGGGCAGGAACCCCGCTCCGGTGGGGCCGTTCCAGCCCCCGAGGAAGACGGTGGCCCCGATGGCGGCCATCGAGAAGATGGCCACGTACTCCGCGAGGAAGAACATGGCGAAGCGCATCCCGGAGTACTCGGTGTGGAACCCGCCCACCAGCTCCTGCTCGGCCTCGACCAGGTCGAAGGGGGCCCGGTTCGTCTCGGCGACGGCGGAGATCATGAAGATCACGAACGCCACGAACTGGGGAAACACGTTCCAGCGCGGGATGAACTGGAGGACCGGCTGCAGGGCCGGTACGACATCCGCCCAGGTCCCCGACTGGCGCTCCACGATGGCGGCCAGCGACAGGGTCCCTCCCTCGGCGCCGGCGTAGGTCGCCGAGAACACCACCACCGCCACGAGCGCCAGCCCCATCGCAGCTTCGTACGAGATGGCCTGGGCGGTGGCGCGCACGCCGCCGAGCAACGGGTACTTGGAGCCCGACGACCACCCGGCCAGGACCACGGCGTACACCGACATCGAGGACATCGCCAGGATGAAGAGCAGGCCGATGTTGAGGTCGGTCCCCTGGAGCGGGATCACTCGATCGCCGATCGTGATCGGCGCCCCCCAGGGAACCACCATGAAGATGAGGAAAGCGGGGATCACCGCCAGGAACGGGGCCAGGAGGTACATCCCGTACTCGGCCTTGCGGGGTGTGATCTGCTCCTTGAAGAAGAGCTTGAGCCCGTCGGCGACGGTCTGGAGGATGCCCCAGGGACCGGCCCGGTTGGGCCCGATCCGGTTCTGCATGTCGGCCACGATCTTGCGCTCCGCCCACACGTTGAGGACGGTCACGACCAGCAGCAGCACGAACACGGCCAGTGCCCGACCGATGGCGATGAGGATGTCGACGCCGTCCATCAAGGATCTCTCGGTGCGGAGCGGGCCGGTGTCACGTCGAAGGCGAGCTTAGGAAGCGGGCCGCAGGGGCAACAAACCCGCTCTCGCCCGCCGATCGGGCATCTGCAACGGAGCGGTACCCTCCCGGGAAATGCTCGCCGATCTAGGCCTCGTCGTGGCGGGGCTGGCCCTCTTGACGCTCTCCGCCGATCGGTTCGTCGTGTCGGCGGCGCGGCTGTCCCGGCTCTGGGGCCTGTCCCCCATCCTCATCGGCGCGGTCGTCGTGGGACTGGGGACGTCCCTCCCCGAAATGCTCGTGAGTGGCCTCGCGGCCGCCGACCCGGGCGGGTTGGACCTGGCCCTCGGCAACGTGGTCGGCTCCAACATCGCCAACCTCACCCTGGTGCTGGGGATCAGCACGCTCATCAGCCCGATGGCAGGCCAGCGGCGCATCATCCGCCGGGAGGGGATGGCGATGCTGGTCGGATCGGCGGCGCTGACCGGCCTCGCCTGGAACGGCGACTTGCTCTTCCTCGAGGGGGCGATCCTGGCGGCGGGCATGGTCGTGGCGCTCGGCCTCCTGTACCGGTGGTCGCTGATCGACGCCGCCGACGGTGAGCTCGATGCCGGCTTCGAGGATCCGACGGATGGGCAGGTGATCCGTCCGAACCGGGAGGTGCTGCTGGGGATCGGGGCGCTCGCCCTCACCCTGCTGGGGGCCCGGCTCCTGGTCGACGGGGCCAAGGGCGTCGCCGGCGGCCTGGGTGTCAGCGGCGGTCTCATCGGTCTGACCCTCGTGGCCGTCGGGACCTCGCTGCCCGAGCTCGCCACAGGAATCGCCGCAGCCCGCCGCCACGAGAACGACCTGGTGCTCGGCAACGTGCTGGGATCGAACCTGTTCAACGCCCTGGCGGTCGGAGGGGTGTCGGCGATGATCGGCAACGGGCAGCTCGAAGCGGACTTCCGGGGGAGCTTGCTGGCGATGCTCGTCATCTCGGCCGTTGCCGGCCTGCTCAGCTCGACCCAGAACCGGCTGCAGCGCTGGGAGGGCGCCCTATTGCTGGCCGCCTACCCGGTCGCGATCGTTCTGGCGAGGGTGTGAGGAGCAAGAGGCAAGAGGGGCAGGCGGACTGCGGGGTGCCGACCGCGGACTGCGGATCTACGTCGGCGTCACCGTCACCAGCGGGTCGCTCCCCAGCGGAGGCGCACCCGGCTGGTTGAACGGGACGTAGACCACCCCTCGGGCGAGCGTGGGGTCGTAGGCGACGGGGAGCTCGGCCGACCCTCCCTCACCTTCGACGGTGGCCGTCGATCCCTCGGCCACCCCGAGCCGGGCGGCATCGTCGGGGTGGAGGTGCACGACCGCCCCCGGGGCAAGACGGTGGAGCGAGAGGCCGTGCCGCATCAGAACGCCGTCGTCGTACATCGTCCGGGCCGAGTGGAGCACGAGATTGCCCTTGCGCACCGCACCAGGCGTGTCGGCGGGGACGTACTCGAGTGGTTGGATCGCTCCCCCGTAGGGCACCACCGCTCCGTCGCGCTCGTCCCACTCGAGCAGGTCCCAGTCGACACCCGCATAGGCAGGCGCCACGCTCTCGATCTCCTTGGCGATGGCTGCGGCGGACGGCAGCCCGAGCGGGCGGCCGAGACGGCGGGCGAGGTCGTCGAAGACCGACCAGTCGGGGCGGGACTGGCCCGCCCCGGGGACGACGCGGTTGACCTTCTGCACCCGGCCCTCGACGTTGGTGACCGTGCCGTCCACCTCAGCGAAACCCTCTGCCGGGAGCACGACGTCGGCCAGTCGCGACGAATCGGTGAGGAACTGGTCGACGGCGACGACGAACCCAGCCGAGGTCAGCGCCTCCCGGGCCAGCCCACCGTCGGGCACGTCCCTGACCGGATCGGCGCCGACCATGACGAGGGCGTGCACAGCACCGTCGCGAAGGCCCTCGAGGATGCCGCGGCAGTCCCGGCCGGCGGTGGCGGGCATCTCACCCCAGGCACCGGTGATCGAGGCGGGCGGCTCGGCCGAGGCCGACACCCTCCCCGGCAGCAGGGTCGGGGCCAGCCCCATGTCGAGGGCGCCGTAGACGTTGGACCGCCTGGCCAGCGGGAGGATGCGGGCCCCCGGGAGCGTGCGCACGAAGGCCGCCACCGCCTCGGGCAGCCGGGCGTCGTCCCCGTAGCCGCTCCGGCCGAGCAGGGCCACCACCGGCCCGTTCGCCAGAGCCTCTCGGGTGGCCGCGTACTCGGCGGTGCCGGCGCGCAGGGCGGTGAGGACCTCGGCCCCCGAACCCGGCCGGTAGGTGTGCTTGTGGGCGGCGCGATCGTCGAGCCCGGTCCGGCGTGGGTGGATGACGACGAGGGTGGCGCCGAGCTCCTGGGCGGCCCGCCGTACCCGCAGATACAGGGTCGGGTGCTCCTCCTTGAGGTCGGGCCCCCACACGAAGATGGTGGCCGCCCGTTCGAGGTCGGCGATGCGCGCACGGTCGACGGTGGCGGCCAGGAACTGGGGATCCAGCCCGTCGTCCATCTGGCAGTCGACGTGGTTGGTCCCGATCGCCACCCGGAGGAACTTCGAGAAGGCGTAGGCGCTCTCGTTGGTGGACCGTGCTCCCCCGAGGCCGGCCACCGCCGAGCCCCCGTGCTCGTCGATCACCTCCCGCAGACGGGCGGCCGTGTGCTCGAGCGCCTCACCCCAGGTGGCCGGCCGGAAGGAGCCGTCGGGCTCGCGGAGAAGCGGGGTCTCGACCCGGTCCTCGGAGTTGATGTACTCGAAGCCGAACCGGTCCTTGTCCGACAGCCAGCCGTGGTTGACAGCCTCGCTGTCGACGCCGAGGAACCTGAGCACCTCGTTCTGGCTGGCCTGGATGCTGATCCGGGGCTGGGCGCTGTCGTGGGGCGAGGAGCTCTCCACCGACTGCAGATCCCACGGGCGCGCCCGGAACCGGTAGGCGGTGGCGGTGAGCGCTCCCACCGGGCAGATCTGCACCGTGTTCCCCGAGAAGTACGAAGAAAAGGGCAGGTCCGGAAAGGTGTTGACCTCGGTGGCGTTGCCTCGGGCCTTGAACTCGATGAGCGGATCACCGGATATCTCGTCGGAGAACCGGGTGCAGCGCGCGCAGAGGATGCACCGCTCCCGGTCGAGCAGCACGAGGTCGGAGATCGGGATCGGCTTCTCGTAGTGCCGCTTCTCCTCGACGAACCGCGACTCGCCGGGGCCGTAGGCCATGGTCTGGTCCTGAAGCGGGCACTCGCCACCCCGGTCGCAGACCGGGCAGTCGAGGGGGTGGTTGATGAGCAGGAACTCGAGCACCCCCTCCTGGGCCTTCTTCACGGTGGCGCTCTGGGTGTCGACGACCATGCCGTCGGCCACCGGGTTCGTGCAGGCGGTCACGAGCATCGGGCCCCGCGGTCCCTCCACCTCGACCAGGCACATCCGGCACATGCCCACCGGGTTCATCCGGGGGTGCCAGCAGAACCGCGGGATGTAGGTGCCGTGATCCTGGGCCGCCTTGATCACCAGTTCCCCGGCAGGCACCTCGAACTCTCGCCCGTCGACCGTGATCCTGACCGCGTCGCTCATGGGAGCGGACACCCCTCACCGTGGACGTGGGCCATCACCTCGTCCTTGAAGTAGGTGGTGATCGAGATGATCGGCGAGACCGCCGAGGGCCCCAGCGGGCAGATCGTCGTCATCTTGGGGGGCCAGCCGAGGCCCACCGAGATGTTGTCGGAGACGTCGAGGAGGAGGTCGAAGTCGACTTCCCGGCCCGCTCCGATCTCGATCCGGTGGAGGATCATCTCGAGCCAGGTCGTCCCCTCCCGGCACGGCGTGCACTGGCCGCAGGACTCGTGGGAGAAGAAGCGCACCAGCCGCTCGGCGGCCCTCACCACACAGGTGGAGTCGTCCATCACCACCACGGCCCCCGAGCCGAGCATCGACATGGCGGCGCCCGTGGCGTCCTTGGTGATCTCGAGATCGAGGTGCTCGTCGGGAACGAACCAGGGTGCCGAGGCTCCCCCCGGGATCCAGCACTTCAGGCTCCGGCCGGCGGGGATGCCGCCGGCGACGTCGAAGATCAACTCACGCCAGGTGATGCCATGGGGGAGCTCGTAGTTCCCGGGCCGTTCGACGTGACCGGACACCGAGAACAGGAAGGTGCCGGTGTCAACCTCGTGCCCGAGGGCCTTGTAGCCGTCGGCGCCCAGCTCGAGGATGTGCGGCAGGTTGGAGACAGTCTCGACGTTGTTGACGATCGTCGGCTGCATGTAGAGGCCCTTGGCGGCCGGGAAGTAGGGAGGCTTGAGACGAGGCTCGCCGCGCAGTCCCTCGAGCGAGTTGATGAGGGCGGTCTCCTCGCCGCAGATGTAGGCCCCTCCCCCGAGGTGGACTATGACCTCGAGGTCATAGTCGGTCCCGAAGATCCCGGATCCGAGGTACCCGGCTGCGTAGGCCTCGTCGACGGCGCGCTGCAACCTCCGGGCCGGCTTCGGGTATTCGCCCCGCACGTAGACGAAGGCGTGATGGACCTCGTTGGCGACGGCGGCGATGACGATCCCCTCGACCATCTGGTGGGGGTCGCGCTCGAGGAGCTGACGGTCCTTGAAGGTGCCAGGCTCGGACTCGTCGGCGTTGACGACCAGGTAGGCGGGCCGTTGTTGGGCGAGGAAGCTCCACTTGAGGCCCGCCGAGAAGGCTGCACCTCCCCGGCCGAGCAGGCCGGATGCCTTGACCACATCCACGAGCTCGTCGCGGGTCATCGCCATCGCCCGCCGGGCCTGGGCGTATCCACCGGTCGCCTCATACCGGGCCAGCGTGTGCGAATCGGCCGGGTGCGAGGTCATCCGCCTCGTGATCAGAGGCACCGGGGGGCTCATCGACCGCTCCCCGTCGTCCCGTAGGGCTCGAAGGCGGGGTAGGGACCCACCGCCCCGGCCTCCTCGGCGATGGCCCAGTCGAAGCTCCGCCGCCCCCCGAACAGCTCCTGCATCTCGTCACCGTGGATCACGCCCGGGCGGGCCGAACGAAGCCACCGGACCAGTTCACGAGCCCGCTCGGGGGTCACTCCCTCGATCAGCTCGTAGTTGACCTGGACCGCCGGCGCCCCGCCGCAGGCGCCGATGCATTCGACGTGCTCGACCGAGAGCAGCCCCTCGTCGTCGGTCTCCCCGTGCGGCACCCCCGACTCGTCCTCGATCGCATCCAGGACCTCGTCGCCTCCCAGGAGCATGCAGGAGATCGACGTACAGCAGGACACCAGGTAGGCGCCGGTCGGCTCCCTCTTGTACATGGTGTAGAACGACGCCACGGCCTGCACCTGGGCGGGCGTGATGCCCACCCATCCGGCCACCTCCGCCATGCCGGGCTCGGTGAGGTGGCCGTCCTCGGCCATCGCCAGGTACAACAGGGGCATCACGGCCGAGCGTCGCCGGGGATAGCGGGCGATGATCTCGCGAGCCCGTTCCTGAGTGGCCTCCGGCCAGCGGCTGACGTGCGATCCGGTCCTGGCGACCGGGTCCGGCAGGGTGGTCGACATCGAGAGCGGATAGTAGGGAGGCGGCCGGACGACGACGAAACCGGCCAGTAGGGACTGATTCCGCTAGCCAGCATGAGGGTACCCCGCCAGAGTGATGGTCGGATGACGACAAGGCCGACGTGCAGGCGGTGATCGCCACGCGATCCGAGCTGCTCGCCCGCAGGGAGCAGCTCGAGTTGGCGCGCCAGGGCCGCGACCTCCTCCACGAGAAGCGCGAGCAGCTGATGGAGGCCTTCCAGGCCCTGGCCGACCGGGTCCTGGCCGGAACCGGGGCACTGGAGGCGGCGGCTGCCGCCGGGCGCCGCGAGCTCGCCGTGGCAGAAGGGGTCCGGGGCCCCGAAGAGGTGGGCTCGGCGGCCCTCGCCTCCACCGGGGGCATCCGCCTGACTTCGCGACCGGCCACGATCATGGGCGTGAAGATCGCCGACATCGAGTACCCGCCGGTGGGCCGTGGTCGGGCGGCACGCGGGTACACCCTGGCAGGCTCCGACGGCCACCTCGACGTCGCCGTCGAGCGTCTGGAGGCAGAGCTGGAGCTGCTGCTGGAGCTGGCGGTCAGCGAGCGGCGGCTCCGCCGGCTGGTGGACGAGATCGCCGCCACCACCCGGCGAGTCAATGCCCTCGAGTACGTCGTCGTGCCCCGGCTCGAGCTCGAGACGGCGGCCATCCAGAGGATCCTCGATGAACGGGAGCGCCAGGACCGGTTCCGGCTGAAGCGGATCAAGGCGCGTCGTGGGCGCAGGCTGGAACAGGCCAGATGAGCGACGGGCCCCACTTCGCCGCCATCCGCACCGCCGAGCTGGAGGCCGCCCGCCGGATCGAGGAGGCGCACAGCCGGGAAGTGCGCCTTCTGGCGGAGACCCGGGCCGAGGCCCACCGGATCGTCGACGACGCCAGGTCCGAGGCGAGGCGGCGAGGCGAGCAGGATCTGGCCGAGGCGGTCGAGGCGGCCGAGGAGCAGGCCGCGGCCATCCGGGCCGCGGGCCGTGAAGCAGCCGCCGCCCTCCGCCGGGCGACGATCCTGCGCCTCGACGAGGCCTCCGGCCGGCTGGTCGAGCTCGTCCTCTCCCCTCCCGAGGAGTGGGGGGTGTGACGTGATCGTGCCGATGGCCAGGGTCCACGTGATCGCACACCGGCGACGCCTCGACACCGTCCTGCGAGCGCTGTACTCGCTGCAAACGGTCCACCTCGTCGACGTCACGGGCGACTCGACCGTGCGGCTCCCCCCGCTGGCGCCGGGCGAGGGCATCCTCGGTGAGATCGAGGAGGCCCGGTACCTGCGAACCCGTCTCCAGGCGGTGATCCGACTCGTCCCCGACGTCCCCTCGACGGCCCCTGGTCCCCCCACCCTCGACCTCCCGACGCTCCGGCGCGAGGTGGACGAACTGCAGCCCGAGATCGAACGGCGGGTGGGAAGGCTCGACGAGCTCACCGCCGAGCAGGAGACGCTGCCACGGCATCTCGCCTCGCTCCGCCGGCTCCTCCCGCTCCTCCCCGAGCACGCCAACCTCGAGGGCTACGAGATCGCGGCCGTCATCCTCGAGGCCCGCCACGCCGAGGTGCTCGGGGAGCTCGACGCCGAGCTCACCCGTCTCCTCCACGGCAACTACGAGATCATCTCCGACCGCCTGGACCCCGACACGATGGGCGCAGTCATCGTCTTCCCCCGCCGGGCCGAGGAGGAGGTCCGCGGCCTCATGGGACGGGAGCAGGTGAGCAGGGTGCGGCTGCCCGGCCGGTACGAGTCGATGACGTTCCGCGACGCCATCTCGGCGATGGAACACCGCCTCACCGAGCTGCCAGGGCTCATCGCTGCCGAGCGCGACACCCTTGCCGGGATCGTCGCCGCCCACGCCCACTGGATCCCCGCCATCGAGGCGATCTCCGCCCGGATCGACCAGCTGGCGGCCATCCGCCGGTTCGGCGCCACCCCCCACACCTTCGTCGTGTCGGGCTGGGCGCCGGTCAAGGAAGTGGAGCGGCTTCGCCGGGTGCTGGAGGTCGAAGCCGGGTCGGATGTGCTCGTCGAGTCCTCGTCACCCGACCCCGACGACCACCCACCGGTGCTGATGGCCAACTCGCGGCCGGCCCGCCCCTTCCAGGTGCTCGTCGAGCTGCTCGATCTGCCGCGGTACGGCACCCTCGACCCCACGGCGCTCATGGCCCTCTTCCTCCCGCTCTTCTTCGGGATGATGCTTGGCGATGTGGGCTACGGCCTCGCGCTGATGGGGATCGCTTGGCTCATCCGCCGGAGGTTCGCCCGCCGGGCTCCCCGGGTGGGCGAGCTCACGAAGGTGCTGACCCTCTCGGCGGCCTGGGCCGTGGTGTGGGGCGTGGTCTATGCCGAGTTCTTCGGCGACCTCGGCTACCGCCTCTGGAGCTGGGAGCCGTTGTGGATCCACCGTGAGGAGGCCCTGGCCCCGCTGTTGCTCTTCGCCATGGCGGTCGGCGCCGCCCACGTCGCGCTCGGCCTCGTCCTCGGCATCTGGCAGGCCGCCCGCTCCCGGGATCCCCGCAGCGCCACCCAACGGGTGGGCCTGCTCGTGGCCCTGGCAGGCCTCTTTCTCGTCGCCGCCACCGCAGCCGGCCGGCTCCCCGAGTCGCTCGGCACGCCGGGGGTGGCCGGGATCCTGGTGGGGCTGGTGATCCTCATGGCGGTCGGCGGGCCGATGGGTCTCCTGCTCGGGCCGCTCGAGCTGACAGGGCTGATCGGCAACATCCTCTCCTACCTGAGGATCGCCGCAATCGGCCTCGCCTCGGTCTACCTCGCCCGGGTCGCCAACGAGCTGGGGGCGATCGGCCCGATCTGGCTGGGGGTGGCGATCGCCTCGCTCCTCCACGCCCTCAACCTGGCGCTCGGGGCGTTCAGTCCCAGCATCCAGTCGCTGCGACTCCACTATGTGGAGTTCTTCGGGAAGTTCTATGACGGGGGCGGCGAGCCCTACCGGCCCTTCGGGTCGCCGGAGCCCGCCGTTCCCGTCCGCACCACCCCTGCGTGAAAGGAGCAGACATGGACATCGGATGGCTCGCCATCGGAGCGGGGCTGGCGGTGGGGCTGAGCGCCATCGCCACCGGGTATGCACAGGCACGGATCGGCGCCGCCGGGATGGGGGCGATGGCCGAGAAGCCCGAGCTGGCGGGCAGGGTGATCCTGCTCGTCGCCATCCCCGAGACCCTCGTCATCCTCGGGTTCGCCGTGGCGGCGATGATCATCATCCTGCTGGGCGGCTGATGGCGCTGGAGGACATCCTCGGAGCCATCGACCAGGAGGCCGACGGCGAGGTCCGGCGGGTGAGCGCCGATACGGAGCGGCGTCGCACCGAGATGCTCGAGCGCGCCGCCGCCGAGGCCGAATCGATATTGCGAGAGGAATCCGAGCGCGCCGCAACCGCCCGCGTCGAGCATCGCGAGGGCATTCTCAACGGCGCCCGGCTCGACGCCGACCGGAGCGTGCGCGAGACCCGGGAGACGGTCTACCAGGAGCTCCTCGCCATCGTCCGGGAACGGCTCGCCCGGGTTGCCGACGGGCCCGACTATCCGAGGATCTGGCCGGTGCTCTTCGACGAGTGCAGGCGCGTGCTCCCCGAGGCGCGAACGGTGCGGGTGCGGGCGTCCGACGAAGGCCGCGCACTGTCGGTCGCGATCGAATCGGGGATGGCCGACGTCGAGGTCGAACCGGTCCTCGATTCGTGGGGGGGCCTCGAGCTGGCGACGGGAGACGGCCGGCTGGTGCGAAACACCTTCGAGGATCGCCTGGAGAAGGCGGACCCCGCCCTCCGGCTGCTTGCCGGAGACCTCGTACCCGAGCTGCGCGAGCGGCGGCCATGACCGGGTTCGAGTACGGGAACACCCGGCTGCGGGCGATGCGATCCCGGTTGCTCCGCCCCCACGACTACCTCGACCTCATGCGGGCCACCGACCTCGACCATCTCCTCGGGGCTCTCGGTTCGACGGACTTCCGACCCGACGTCGAGGCCGCCGTCACCCGCTTCGGGGGATCCCGCCGCCTCGACGAGGCGGTGCGAGGCCACCTGGCCCGGCTCGTCCGCACCGCCAGCTCGTTCTACGAAGGCGCCATCCGCCGGCGGATCGATCTCGTCACGCGGCGGTGGGACCTCCACAATCTCCGCACGCTGCTCCGGGCGCAGGCGTCGTCACCTCCGGTCGCCGACGTCGGCCCACTGCTCGTGCCGGCCGGGGTCATCGGCGAGGCAGAGCTGAGGGCGCTGGCCGAGGCACCCGGGCTCAAACCGATGATCGACCAGATGGTGGCCTGGGGCCTGCCAGGTCCCGCCACGGCCCGGGCCCTGCTGCGGGCCTGGCCCCGCTACGAGACCGGCGGCGACCTCACCGTGCTGGAGCACGCCCTCGACGCCTCCTTCGCCGCCCAGCTCGAAGCCGACATCGGCCGGACCGACGACGAGGCCGCCGAGCTCGTCAGAACCGAGATCGACGTCCGCAACCTCGATGTCGCCCTGCGCGCCCGTCGCAGCCTGCTGGGGGGAGAGCCCCTGCCCGAGGGCGAGCCGGCATTTCTCCCCGGGGGCACGATCGCCGGCTCGGTCTGGGTCTCGGTGTCCTCCGAGCTCGGCGACGACGAGGAGGTCGTCCGGCGTCTCGACGCCGTGACGCTGCCCGCCGGGTGGCCTGCCTCGATCGCCGCCTGGGCGGGGCACGGCCGCGACCAGCGCCTCGTGCGCGAGCTGGAGGATGCCGCGATCCTCCGGGCCATGGCCGGATTCGAGCGGGGCGACCCCCTTGGAATCGCGGTGCCCGTGGCCTTCATCGCCGCCGCCTCCGCCGAGGCCCGCAACGTCAGGCTGGTCGGACGGGCCGTGATCCACGGGACACCGCTCGACGACCTCGAACCCCTGCTCCTCGTCCCATGAGCTCCGAGTCCCACCTCGTGATCGTGACTCCGCCCGAGCTGGACACCTGGTTCCGGCTGGCCGGAGCCGAGACACGCATCGCCGAGGACGCAGATTCGGCTCGTTCCCGGGTCGAGGAGCTCCTACACGAGGGGGAGCGCGGGGTGGTAGCCGTGTACGAGCCGTTCTTCGCCGGCTTCGAGCGCGGCTACCGGGAACGCCTGGAGCTGTCGGTGGCGCCCGTCGTGGTCCCCCTGCCCTCCGGGATCGGCGTCGAGGCCGACAGTGGCCGGCGTGCCCGACTCGCCGCCCGGCTGCAGCGGGCGGTCGGCTACCACGTCACCTTCGGGGAGGAGGAGCGATGAGCCGCCCGGGCCGTGTCATCCGGGTCGCCGGTCCGGTGGTGGTGGCCGAGGGACTCGACCGGGCCCGGCTCTACAACGTCGTGCGGGTCGGCCGCCGCAGGCTGATCGGCGAGGTGATCCGCCTGGAGGCCGGCGAGACGGTGATCCAGGTCTATGAGGACACCGGCGGGCTCCAGGTGGGCTCGACCGTTGTGGACACCGGCGAGCCCATGGCGGTCGAGCTGGGGCCGGGCCTCGTCGGCAACGTCCTCGACGGCGTCCAGCGGGCGCTGCCGCTGCTCGCCCACGACGATGCCGATCCACGCGGCCGGCCCTTCCTCCGGAGGGGCGTCGAAGCCCCGCCGCTCGACCGGGAGCGTCGCTGGGAGCCCGAGATCCGGGTGACGGTGGGAGACGTGGTGGAGCCTGGCGACGTCGTGGCCCAGGTGCCCGAGACACCCTCGATCGTCCACCGGATCATGGTCCCCCCGGGGCTGGGCGGAGAGGTGACCGGCATCGAGACGAGCCCCGTGCGGGTCACCGACCCCCTGGTGTGGGTCGACGGCACACCCCTGCCGATGCTGAGCCGCTGGCCGGTCCGGCGGCGGCGTCCCTATGCAGCCCGCCTCGACCCGGTCCGCCCCCTCGTGACCGGCATGCGGGTGGTCGACACCCTCTTCCCGGTGGCCCGCGGCGGCAGCGCCACCATCCCGGGCGGGTTCGGCACCGGCAAGACCGTGCACGAGCACACCCTCGCCAAGTGGTCGGATGCCGACCTCATCGTGTACGTGGGCTGCGGCGAGCGGGGAAACGAGCTCGCCGAGGTCCTCGAGGAGTTCCCCCGGCTCGTCGACCCCCGGTCCGGCGCATCGCTCATGGACCGGACCATCCTCATCGCCAACACCTCGAACATGCCGGTCGCCGCTCGCGAGGCCTCGATCTACACGGCGATCACGATCGCCGAGTACTACCGGGACCAGGGCTACGACGTCGCCCTCATGGCCGACTCGACCAGCCGGTGGGGCGAGGCCCTTCGCGAGGTGTCGAGCCGGCTCGAGGAGATGCCGGGGGAGGAGGGATTCCCCGCCTACCTGCCTTCCCGGCTGGCCGAGTTCTACGAGCGGGCGGGTGCCACCCGCTCGCTGGGGCGGGAACCGCGGGAGGGGTCGGTCACGGTCGTGGGCGCGGTGTCCCCGCCGGGAGGCGACTTCTCCGAGCCCGTCACCCAGTACAGCCTGCGGCTCGCCGGCACCTTCTGGGCGCTCGACGCCGACCTGGCGCGGCGCCGTCACTTCCCGGCGATCCACTGGACCCGCTCGTACAGCCTCTACGACCTGGAGCGGTGGTTCGACGAGCAGGTCGCCACCGAGTGGAGCGAGCAGCGGCGCTGGGCTCTCGGGCTGCTCGCCGAGGAGGAGGACCTCCGCAACATCGTCCAACTGCTCGGCGTCGACGTGCTCGCCCCGGCCGAGCGGGTCACGTTCCACACCGGCCGCATCCTCAGGGAGGACTTCCTCCAGCAATCGGCGTTCGACGAGATCGACGCCTACTGTCCGCTCCCCAAGCAGTTCTGGATGCTGCGAGTGATCCACCGGCTCCACCAGGCCCTGCGGGAGGCGGTGCTCCGCGACGTCGAGGCCGCCACCGCCGTCGAGGTGCCGGCGATCGAGCAGGTGGGACGGATGCGCGCGTGGCCCGACGCCGAGGTCGAGGAGCGGGCCCGGGCCCTGATCGACCGCATCGAGGAGGAGGTGGGGGCCTTGTGAAGCTGCGACGCGGCCTCCACACCACCGAGTTCCAGACCGTCTACTACGTGTCCGGCCCGTTGCTCTTCATCGACCATGCCACCGGCGTCCATGCCGCCGAGGTCGTCGACGTGGTCGCCCCCGACGGCGGGGTGCGGACCGGTCAGGTGCTCGAGATCGATCGGCAGCGGGCCGTCATCGAGGTGTTCGCGGGGACCCGCGGCCTCGACCTGGCGACGACCAGGGTGCGGCTCGGCGGCGACGCCGCCCGCCTGGGGGTGGGAGTCGATCTGCTCGGGCGAATGCTCGACGGGTCGGGCCGGCCCATCGACGGAGGACCGCCGGTGATGCCGGAGGCGTTCTGGGACATCAACGGGCTGCCGATCAACCCGGCGATGCGGAGCTTCCCCACCGAGTTCATCGAGACGGGGATCTCGACGATCGACGGCCTCAACACGCTCGTCCGGGGCCAGAAGCTCCCGATCTTCTCGGGCTTCGGGCTGCCCGCCGGGCAGCTGGCCGCCGACATCGCCGGCAGGGCGAGGGTGACCGGATCCGAGGAGCGATTCGTGGTCGTGTTCGCGGCGATGGGCATCACCCACCGAGAAGCCTCCTTCTTCCGCCGTGAGCTCGAGGAGAGCGGCCAACTCAACCGTACGGTGCTGTTCCTCAACCTGGCCGACGACCCGACCATCGAACGGCTCGTGACCCCGCGGCTGTCCAATCGAGCGCGCACTGGGCGCCCTCGTCGAGCAAACGCGCCTGCACGGGCACGAGCTCCCCGGGGCACACCAAGAGCTCGTCCTCGGGCCGCAGGC
>JAWOJB010000023.1:0-6920 GCA_046484325.1 Acidimicrobiia bacterium
GAGATCCCGACACCCAGCACCAGCGGCACGTCGGTGACCGACCGGACGAGCGATGCCAGGCTCTCCGCGTGCTCGCTGATCGTCGAGCGCTCGCCGGTGACCCCGAGATCCGCGACCCCGTAGATGAAGGCAGGTTCGGCGGCCGCCACCGCCTCCACCCTCGCCCGGCCCGAGGTGGGTGCCACGAACAGTACGACACCCAGACCGTGGCGGCGGGCGGCCTCCCGAACGGGTTCGGACTCCTCCAGGGGCAGATCCGGGACGATCACCCCGTCCACCCCTCGTTCGGCGATCGACGCCAGAAAGCGGTCGACACCCCGCCGGAACACCGGGTTGGCGTAGGTCATGGCGAGGCTGGGGAGGCCGGTGGTGACCGTGATCTCTCCCAACACGCCCAGGCACGTGTCGAGGTCGGCTCCGGCGGCGAGGGCCGCCTCGCTGCCCGCCTGGATGACCGGCCCGTCCATCAACGGGTCCGAGTACGGGATCCCCACCTCGAAGCCATCCGCCCCACCCTCGGCCAGCGCCCGGAACAGCGCGGGCGACGACGCCGGATCCGGGAGACCGGCGGTGAGGAACGGGAGGAAGGCCGCCCGGTTCTCGGATCGGGTGCGGGCGAAGAGATCGCGGATCCGCTCCAGGCCCATCAGCGGTGGGCGGCGATCTGCTCGACGTCCTTGTCACCCCGGCCCGAGACGTTGATGAGCACCGTCTTCCCGGCGAGGGCCGCCCGCTCCCGCGCCACCCAGGCGACGGCGTGGGCGGTCTCGAGCGCCGGGATGATCCCCTCGGTGCGGGCCAGCAACTCGACCCCATCCAACGACTCGGCATCGGTCACCGACACATAGCGGGCCAGGCCGGACTCGTGGAAGTAGGCGTGCTCGGGGCCCACGCCCGGGTAGTCGAGGCCCGCAGAGATCGAATGGGCCTCGAGCACCTGGCCGAGGTCGTCCTGCAGCATGAAGGTCCGGGTGCCGTGGATGATCCCGGCGCTTCCCGCCCCGATCGAAGCGCCGTGACGCCCGGTGGCGATCCCCTCCCCGGCCGCCTCCACCCCGACCAGGTCGATGCCCTGCCCGGCCAACGGGTGGAAGATCCCGATGGCGTTCGACCCCCCGCCGACGCAGGCAACGACCACGTCCGGGAGGTCGCCGGCGAGCTGGTCCAGTACCTCCTCGCCGATCACCTTCTGGAACTCGCGCACCATCCACGGGAACGGATGCGGCCCGACCACCGATCCGATGATGTAGTGGGTGGACTCGACGGTCCGAACCCAGTCGCGCATGGCCTCGCTGACCGCGTCCTTCAGGGTTCCTGCCCCGGCCGACACCGGCCGCACCTCGGTCCCGAGGATCTCCATCCGCTGGACGTTGAGGGCCTGGCGGCGGATGTCGACCTCACCCATGTACACGACGCATTCGAGGCCGAGGCGAGCGGCGGCGGTGGCCGTGGCGACACCGTGCTGCCCGGCGCCGGTCTCGGCGATCACCCGCGGCTTGCCCATCCGGCGGGCGAGCAGGCCCTGCCCGATCGCGTTGTTGATCTTGTGCGCTCCGGTGTGGGCGAGGTCCTCCCGCTTGAGGAGGATGGTGACCCCGAGGCGCTCGGACAGACGGGGAGCCAGGTGCAGTGGTGTCGGGCGTCCCACGAAGTCCGTCAGCAGCGAGCGGTAGCTCTCGACGAAGACCGGGTCGGCCCATGCCTCGACGAATGCCCGCTCGAGCTGGTCGAGGGCGGGCATGAGCGTTTCGGGCGCGTACCGGCCTCCGAAGTCGCCGAACCGGCCGCGCTCGTCCGGCCGGTCGAGTGGTCGGTCGCGACGGTCGACCGATGTCATGCCCGTCTCGCCTCCTCCACATAGGCCTTGATCAGGCCGGGGTCTTTCACGCCGGGGCGGGACTCTAGGCCGCTGGAGGCATCTACTCCCCACGGGCGGAGCCGTGCCACGGCCTCGCCCACCGTGCCTGGCCCCATGCCCCCGGCCAGCACCCAAGGGCGCGCCACCGCCGGGACCAGATCGGGATCGATGGGGGCGCCGGTGCCGCCGTGCAGCGAGGGGTGGGGACTGTCGAGCAACGGGATCTGGTCGGATGGGATCCGGGCGAAGTCGACGGGACCGTCGACCCGCACCGGGCGGAGCACGGTCAGGCCTGCCCGGATGGCGGCGACGGCGGCCCCGTCGGCCGAGGCGCCGTGTGGCTGGACGCCACCGACCCCGGTGAACGCGGCGAGGTCGAGTAGCTCGGCCGGATGTGCGTCGACGGTCACGATGAACGTCTCGAGAGGGGTGGAGGCGGCGAGTCGGGCAGCCTCCTCGGGCGTGACTCGACGGGACGAATCGGCCAGCACCAGCCCGATGGCGTCGGCCCCGGCGTCCTCTGCGGCGGCGACATCGGCCCGGCGCCGCACGCCGCAAACCTTGACCCATAGCGGTGCGCCGGTCATCGGCGTCCTCGCAACGCCGCAACGGCGCCGGCCGGGTCGGCCGCCCGGACCAGGCTCTCGCCTACCAGCACGGCGTGATAGCCGGCGTCGACCATCCGTTGCGCGTCGGCCTGGGTGAAGATGCCGGACTCGGCCACCCGCACATCGACTCCGCCGAGGATCGGCGCCAGCCGCTCGGCGGTGGCCAGGTCGACGGCGAACGTGGCGAGGTCCCGGTTGTTGACACCGACCACCCGAGCACCCGCGGCCAGCGCCCGCTCGGCCTCGGGCTCATCGTGGATCTCGACGAGTGCCGCCACGCCCGCCTCTTCGGCCGTCTCGACCAGATGGCCGAGCTCACCGTCGCCGAGGACGGCGGCGATGAGGAGCACGGCATCGGCGCCGATCGCCCGCGCCTCCCACACCTGGGCGGGGTGAAGGGTGAAGTCCTTACGCAGCACGGGGAGGGACACAACCCTGCGGATGGCGACCATGTCGTCATCCGACCCATCGAAGAACTCGGGTTCGGTGAGCACCGAGATCGCCGCCGCCCCTCCCCGGGCGTAAGCCCGTGCCAGGTTCGACGGGTCGAGATCGGGGGCGAGGGGGCCTCGCGAAGGCGAACGCCGCTTCACCTCGGCGATCACGGCCGGGACGCCAGAGCTCAGGGCGCCTGCGAAGTCCCGAGCAGGGGCCGCTTTCCGGGCGCGAGCCCGCCACTCGGCCTCGCCGGCGATGACCGGCTCGATCCGTTGAAGGGTGTGGGCGACGATCCGCTCCAGCATCCCGGCATCGTACGGGCGGGCCGGGCCAACGCCGGATCGGCTCCGAACCGTGGGCTGGGGAACACGATCTGTGTGTTCACCAACCCAGGGTTCGCCATTCCACGACGAGGGCCTCCCAGGGGGCGAGGGTGGTCGCGCCTGTGATGGTCGTGCCGAGGCGGGCGGGGTCGGTGGCGGCAAGCACGGTGGCCCCCCGCCAGGAGGGCACCTCCAGTCGAGCGTCAGCGGCAGACAGGTTGAGGGCGACATAGACAGGACCCTCGCCGTCGAGGCTGCGCTCGTAGGTCAACGGGTTGCCCTCGCCCACGAGGCGGATGTCGCCGGCGTGCAGGCTGGGCCGGGAACGGCGGAGCCCGAGCAGCGAGCGGTAGAGCTCGAGGTACGAGCCGGGTTGGCCGAGCTGGGCCTCGACCGAGATCCGCTCCTGACCGTGGACGGGCAGCCAGGTGGCGGGCGCCTCCGGTGGCGAGAACCCGGCATGCTCACCGATGGTCCACTGCATCGGAGTCCGGCAGCCGTCGCGCCCGAACCCCGGCATCCGCCTCCCCCACGGATCCTGCTGGAGCTCGGCGGGGATGAAGAGGTCGGGAGTACCGCACTCGTCGCCCTGATAGATGGTGGGCGTCCCCCGCAGCGTCAGCAGCAGCACCGCCGCCGCCCTCGCCGCCTCCGGGCCCCAGCGGGTGGCGACCCGCGGCTCGTCGTGGTTGCCCACCACCCAGTTGGGCCATGCCCCCTCGGGCAGGGCGCCTTCGAGCCCGGCGATCGCCTCCCGGATACCCACCGAATCGGGCCCGGTCGGCATCAGCACGAAGTTGAACGGCATGTGGAGCTCGTCGAGCGCCTCCCCGTAATAGGAGGCCCACACCGGCCAGTCGTACTCGTGGATCTCGCCGACCAGCATCCGCTCCCCCGGATAGGAGTCGACCAGCGTTCGCATCTCCCGAAAAAGACGGTGGATGTCGGGGTGGGCGGCGTCGTGGACGTGGTCGAGGACCGCGTACTCCGGGTTGAGCTTGTAGGCCTCCAGCGGCACCTCGGCCGCTGCGGGCAGGTCGCGGAGCAGCGGGTCCTTCATCGCCCGGTGGGCCACGTCGATGCGGAACCCGTCGACCCCCCGGTCGAGCCAGAAGCGGAGCACGTCGAACATCCCCCCCGCCAGCTCGGGGTTGCGCCAGTTGAGGTCGGGCTGCTCGGCGAGGAACGAGTGGAGGTAGAACTGGCCACTGGGCTCGTCCCAGGCCCAGGCCTTGCCTCCGAAGAGCGCCACCCAGTTGTTCGGCAACGACCCATCGGGCCGGGGGTCCCGCCAGATGTACCAGTCGCGCTTCGGGCTGTTTCGCGACGCGCGTGACTCCTCGAACCACCGGTGCCGGTCGGAGCTGTGGTTGATGACGTAGTCGACGATCACCCTGAGGCCCCGCTCGTGGGCGGCGGCGACCAGCCGGTCGAAGGCGGCCAGGTCGCCGTACATCGGGTCCACGTCGCAGAAGTCGGCCACGTCGTAGCCGAAGTCGGCCTGGGGCGACGGGTAGAACGGCGACAGCCAGATGGCATCCACCCCCAGGGTCTCGGAGAGGTGGTCGAGCCGGGCGGTGATCCCGTCGAGGTCGCCGATGCCGTCCCCGTCGGCGTCGGCGAAGCTGCGCGGGTAGATCTGATAGACGACCCCGGTCTGCCACCAGGGTCGGGCCGAACCGGACATGGCGGGCAGGCTATCGCCCGCCGACCATCGGAAGTTCGCGCACGACTGCGGGCGCCTCGCCGCCCTCCCAGCGGAGCGCCACCTCGTCACCCGCCTCGACCTCCCGGCGGACCAGCGCCAGGCCGACCGGAGCCCCGACCGTCAGCGACTCGGCGACCGAGGTGATCGCACCCACCTCCCGATCGCCTGCCCACACCGCCGAGCCGTCGGGGGGGAGCACGTTGCGGGTCACCGACAGGCCTCGCAGCCGCCGGTTGACATGGCCCCGGGTGTCGATGCGGGCGACCAGCTCCTGGCCGAGGTAGCAGCCCTTCGAGAACGAGACCGCCTCGGCGACCAGCCCGGTCTCCTGGGGGATGGTCGACTCGTCGACGTCGACGCCCATCACCGGCTCCCCGGCCTCCACCCGCACCGCCCGCACGGCGAGTGCGCCGGCGTGGGGCAACCCGCCCACCGGGGGCTCGCCGACGACGAGGACCCTGGCCAGGCCGGCCGGCGGCGCCGGGGCCAGCAGCACCCCGTCGCGCTCCACCCATCGGTCCTCGACCCCGAGGGCGGCGGGCGCCTCCGGACCCCACAGACCCCACACCCCCCGATCGTCGGATCGGATCTCGGCCTTCACCCGGATCCGGTAGCCGGCCAGGTCGGCGGCCACCCGCTCGCCGAGCCCGGCGTCGGCCAGGATCCCGACCCGCTCGTCGCCTCGCAGCAGCCAGAGCAGGGCACGCAGCTTGCCCTGCGGCCCGAGCAGGAACGAGCGGGCCACCGAGCCGGGAGGCATCGCCTCTACGTCCTGGCTCAGCAGGCCGTGCAGGAACGACACGGCGTCGCGCCCCTCCACCCACACGAGGTCGTGGGTGATGCCGACCACCGCCGCGGCAGTCCGCAGCGCCCGGTACTCGGCGGTGACATCGCCGTAGGAGGCCCTCACAGCCGGGCCGCCCGGGCAACGGCGGCGAGCGCGGCGGCGGCCTTGTCCATGGTCTCGTCGTATTCCGCCGCGGGGTCCGAATCGGCCACGATCCCCGCCCCCGCCTGCACCCAGGCGGTGCCCGCCGCCGCCACCACCGTCCGCAGGCAGATGGCGGTGTCGACGTTCCCGGAGAAGTCGAGGTAGCCGACGGCGCCGGCATAGGGGCCCCGGGCCACCGGCTCGAGCTCGTCGATGATCTGCATGGCCCGCACCTTCGGGGCCCCCGAGACCGTGCCATGGGGGAAGACGGCCCGGATCACCTCGACCGGCCCCACCCCGGGACGGATCTTTCCCGACACCCCGGACACGATGTGCATGACGTGGGAATAGCGCTCGACCACCATGAGCTCGTCGACGGTGATGCTGCCGTACTCGCACACCCGGCCCACGTCGTTGCGGGCGAGGTCGACGAGCATGACATGCTCGGCGCGCTCCTTCGGGTCGGCGAGAAGCTCCTCCTCGAGTGCCCGGTCCTCCTCGTCGCTCCGGCCCCGAGGGCGGGTGCCCGCGATGGGTCGGGAGAAGACAATCCCGTCCCGCACCCGGGTCATGAGCTCGGGTGAGGAGCCCACCACCGCCACCTCCGGATGGCGGACGAGGAACAGGAACGGGGACGGGTTGATGAGGCGGAGCGCCCGGTAGACGGCGAACGGGTCGCCGGTGAACGGGGTGGCGAGGCGCTGGGACAGCACGACCTGGAAGGCGTCGCCGGCCAGGATGTGCTCTTTGGCGGCGAGCACCGCCTCCTCGAAGCCCTCACGGGTGAAGGTCGACGTGAAGGGGGGAGGCTCGGGCTCGTCGACCGGCGACGGCCGGTGACCGGCGGCCGCCCCCAGCCGGGCCGCCGCCGCCTCGAGGGCGGCCACGGCAGCGTCGTACCCGGCGCCCGGGTCGCCGTCCACGAACACGTTGCGCACCAGGACCACCGTCTGGCGGAACCGGTCGAGGGCGGCGAGGGAGCCCACGAACTGCCACACCATCTCGGGGAGCCGCCGATCGTCGGCCGGTCGGTCGGGCAGGCGCTCGATGTATC
>JAWOJB010000063.1:0-66034 GCA_046484325.1 Acidimicrobiia bacterium
CCTCGATCCTCCCAGCGGTGCCGAGGACCTCGACCCTCTGGACGTGCTCCATCCGGGTGGACACCACGAAGCTCGACTGGCCCGCCCCGAACTCGAGGATGGCCGACGTCACGATGTCGGTGCCGCCCACCGGGTCCCTGCGGACCGCGGCGCGGACCCCGGTGGGCTCCCCGCCGAAGAGCATCCGGGACAGGTTGATGGGGTAGCACCCGATGTCCATGAGCGCCCCGCCCCCGCACTCGCCCAGGTTGCGGATGTCGGTCGGGTCGTCGTTGAAGTAGCCGAACCGGGTCTGGATGGCGAGCAGATCGCCGAGCCTGCCGGAGGACACCAGCTCCCGCACCGCCACCCAGGTCGGATGATGGCGATACATGAAGGCCTCGGCGAAGACCACCCCGGCGGCGGCACAGCCGTCCACCATGGCCTGGCCGTCCGCGGCGGTGAGGGCGAGCGGCTTCTCGCAGAGCACGTGCTTGCCGGCGGCGGCGGCGGCCAGGGTCCACTCCATGTGCAGGTGATTGGGGAGCGGGACGTACACGGCCTCCACCCGATCGTCGTCGAGCAGGGCCTGGTAGGAGCCGTGCGCCATGGGGATCCCCCGCAAGCCGGCGGCTTCGGCGGCACGGCCGTGGTCTCGCGAGGCGATGGCCACCACCTCGGCGTTGCCGGCCCGCTGGATCGCCGGGATCACCTTCTCGATCCCGATGCTCGCCGTGCTCAGCACACCCCACCGAAGCCGCGCCACGCCGCCTCCTCTCGATTGCCCCCGAGCATACGACGCCCGGCGGGCGCTCAGACCATCACCCACCCGCCGTCGACGTTGAGCGTCTGGCCGGTGACGAAGGACGACTCCGGTCCGGCCAGGAACGAAACGGCGGCGGCCAGCTCCTCGAACGTCCCCCGGCGCTTGAGCGCCTGGGAATCGAGGATGCGGCGCTCATATGCCTCGAGATCGGCGTGTTGCAGGCGTTCGGCCTGGGTGGGGAAGGCGCCGGGCGCAACCCCGTTGACCCGGATCTCGTGGGGGCCCAGCTCGCGGGCCAGGGCCCGGGTCATGGCCACGATCGCCCCCTTGGCCGCCACATACGGCGACATGCCGGCCCAGAAGCCGTGCCACGTGATCGAGGCGACGTTGACGACCGCCCCCGGACGCCCGCCTGCGATCATCGAGCGAGCCGCCTGCTGGGTGCAGAGGAAGTAGGCCCGCTGGTTGACGGCGATCGTGTCGTCGTGCTCCTCCACGGTGACGTCGACGAACGGCTTCGAGGGGAACACCGCGGCGTTGTTGACGAGCACCGACACCGATCCCAGTTCTGCCTCTGCCCGGCGGAAGGTCGCCTCGATCCCGGCGGCCGACCGGAGATCGCAGCGGTAGGCGGCCGCGATCCCCCCACCGGCGGCGATGGCCGACGCCGTGCCGCCGGCCCCGTCGAGGTCGATGTCCACGATCGCCACCGGATGGCCGTCGGCGGCGAGCCGGAGGGCGATGGCACCCCCCAGGGCACCGGCGGCGCCGGTCACGAGGGCGGTCAATGCGACTCCCGGGGGACGTCGGCGCCGCTCGACCCCACGAGGAAGTCGAGATCGGCGCCGCGGTCGGCCTGGAGGACGTGCTCGACGTAGAGACGGACGTAGCCCCTCGCCGCCACAGGCGGCGGGGGCGACCATCCGGCCCGGCGACGGGCGAGCTCGGCGTCGGGGACGTCGAGGGTCAGCGAGCGCCGCTCGACGTCGAGGGTGATGGGGTCACCCTCGTGGACCAGGGCCAGCGGGCCCCCGGCGGCCGACTCGGGGGCGACGTGCAGCACCACCGTCCCGTAGGCGGTGCCGCTCATCCGGGCATCGGAGACACGCACCATGTCGGTGATGCCGCGCTCGAGCAGCTTGCGGGGCAGCGGCAGGTTCCCCACCTCCGGCATGCCGGGATACCCCTTTGGCCCGCAGCCCTTCAGCACGAGCACCGAGTCGGGCGACACATCCAGTCCAGGGTCGTCGAGGCGTGTCCTGAGGTCCTCGACCGATTCGAAGACGACTGCCGGGCCGGTGTGGCGGAGCAGGTGGGCGGAGGCGGCGGCGGGCTTGATCACCGCTCCGTCGGGGGCGAGGTTGCCCCGCAGCACGGCGATCCCGGCGTCGGGGCGGATCGGATCCGACGCCGGCCGGATGACGTCGTCGCCGACCCGGTCGCCGAGCTGATCGGCGAGCGGCCTGCCCGAGACCGTCGCGGCCGTCAGGTCCAGCATCCCGGCCAGCTCCCGCAGCACCGCCGGGACCCCACCGGCGTCGAAGAAGTCCTCCATGAGGTGTCGACCGGCCGGCATGAGGTCGACCAGCAGCGGGACGTCCCGGCCGAGGCCGTCCCAGTCGTCGAGGTCGAACGGCACGCCGATCCGGCCGGCGATGGCCAGCAGGTGGACCACGGCGTTCGTGGAGCCGCCGATGGCCGCACACACCTTCACGGCGTTCTCGAACGCCGAGCGGGTGAGAACCCTCGAGAGTCGAAGATCCTCGCCCACCATCTCCACGATGCGCCGGCCGGTGAGATGGGCGAGGACGAGCCGGCGCGAGTCGGGGGCGGGCACGGCGGCATTGCCGGGCAGGGTGAGCCCCATCGCCTCGACCAGCGATGCCATGGTCGAGGCGGTGCCCATGGTGTTGCAGAAACCCTTGCTCCGGGACATGCACGCCTCGGCGGCGAGGAACTCCTCAACCGCCAGCTCGCCGGCCCGGACGGCCTCGCCGAGCCTCCACACGTCGGTGCCGCTCCCGATCTTCCGGCCCCCGAACACGCCGCTCAGCTTGGGGCCGCCCGAGAGCACGATGGTCGGCAGGTCGACCGATGCCGCCCCCATGAGCTGGGCCGGGGTGTTCTTGTCGCATCCGCCCAACAGCACCACGCCATCGATCGGGTTTCCCCGGATCGACTCTTCCACATCCATGCTCATCAGGTTCCGGAAGAGCATGGCGGTGGGCAGCATCTGGGTCTCGCCGAGCGACATCGTCGGGAACTCGAGTGGCACGCCCCCCGCCTCCCACACCCCGCGCTTGACGTGCTCGGCGATCTCGTCCAGGTGGCTGTTGCAGGGCGTCAGCTCGGACCACGAGTTGCCGATGCCGATCATCGGCCTGCCCGAGAACAGGTCGGCGGGATGGCCGTCGGACTTCATCCACGACCGGTGGATGAACGCGTCGCGGTCGAGCCCGGCGTACCAGCGGGCGGTCCGCAGCTCGGTCATGGGCCGCCCACCACCCGCAGCCGTTGCTCGCCGAGCCCGTCGATCCCCAGCGTCATCACGTCACCGGGTCGCAGCCACGGCGGATCGCTCATGCCGAGGGCAACCCCCGGTGGGGTCCCGGTGGCGATGACGTCGCCGGGATGAAGCGACATGAACCGGCTCACGTAGGCGACCAGGGCGTCGACCCCGAACACCATCGTCGCCGTGGTGCCGTCCTGACGGCGGACCCCGTTCACGTCGAGCCACAACCGGAGCCCCTGAGGATCGGGAACCTCGTCGGCCGTGACCAGCCAGGGCCCGAGCGGGCAGAAGGTGTCGGCGCTCTTGCCCTTCACCCACTGCCCGGTGCCCTCGAGCTGGAACGACCGTTCCGACACGTCGTTGACGATGCAGTAGCCGGCGACATGGCGACCCGCATCGGCCTGGTCGACGTACCTGGCCGGGGTGCCGATCACCACGCCGAGCTCGACCTCCCAGTCGGTCTTCAGGGCCCCGGGCGGGAGCACCACGTCGTCGAAGGGACCGGAGATCGACGAGGTCGCCTTCGTGAAGATCACCGGCTCGACGGGGAGCTCCATCCCCGACTCGGTGGCGTGCTCCGCGTAGTTCAGCCCGATGCACACCACCTTCCCCACCCGGCCAACGCACGGTCCCAGGCGGGCATCGCGGGCCACCGGCGGAAGCCCGGCGGGGTCGAGGGCACGCAGCCGGTCGAGGCCCTCGGAGATCAGCACCTCGCCGGCGACGTCGTCGACGACGCCCGTGAGGTCGCGTACGACCCCCTCGGTGTCGACGATGCCGGGGCGCTCGGACCCGGGCACTCCGTGCCGGACCAGCCTCACAGCGACATCCCCCCGTCGATCACGAACACCGACCCGGTGACATAGGCGGACTCGTCGGATGCGAGGTAGACGGCGAGCGCGGCGATCTCGTCGGGGGTGCCGAGCCGTCCCATCGGTTGGCGGGTGACGAACGCCCCCATCGCCCGGTCGGCGTCACCGGTGGCGGCGAGGCGCTCGTGGAGCGAGGGGGTGTCCACCGTGCCGGGGGCGATGGCGTTGCACCGGATCCCCCGGGTCACGAAATCGGCGGCCACCGACTTGGTGAGGCCGATCACGGCCGCCTTCGAGGCGCCGTAGGCGAATCGATCGGGGACACCGGCGACGCTGGAGACGACCGAGGCCATGTTGACGATGCTCCCCCGGCCCGCCTCGACCATGGCGGGGAGCAGGGCACGGATCACCCGGTACATCGAGGTGACGTTCACGGCGATGGCCATCTCCCAGTCCTCCTCGCTGCACTCGAGGACCGAGCCGGCCGGCACCACACCGGCGCAGTTGAAGAGGGCGTCGACCCGCCCGGCCACGCCGGCGAAGGCCTCCACCCCCGATCGATCGGTCACGTCGAGCCGATGGGGCCGGATCGCCGGATGCTCGGCGGCGAGCCCGCTCAAGCCGGCCTCGCGGCGATCCACCGCCCACACCGTGGCGCCCTCACGAGCGAAGGCCCCGGCTGCCGCCCGGCCGATGCCCTGCCCGGCTCCGGTCACGACCGCCACGGCACCGTCCATCCGGCCTCCCATCAGCCCCGGCCCTCCCAGGTCCATCGAGAGGTGGCGACGAGCGGGCGGCCGGGCTCGACGAGCGCCCCGTCGTCGTGGTTGAAGGCGTCGGGTGGAGCCGTCTGGGGCTCGACGCACACGGCATGGTCGCGCTCGTCGAAGACCACCACGTAGGGGCAGGTCGAAGCGAGCTCGAGTCGGAGCACCCCCTGCCAGCTCACCGCCGGCGGGCCTGTCAGGTCGCCGAAGCAGTCGTCCCACGGCCCGGCAGGGACCGGGACCCGTTCCCGGCCGGCGACACCGTCCGGGTCGCGCCGGTACATGTGCCCGGCGGTGAGCTCGACCCGGGCCGCGGCGCCGCCCACCGGGCGGCGGAACCACGGATGCCAGCCCACCGAGGCCGGCATCGGCTCGTCGGCATGCACCTCCAGACGGAGATCGACCGAATCCTCACCCAGCTCCACCATCTGGCGGGCGTAGCCGGAGAACGGCCAGTCGTCTCCGAGCGGGCACACCCACCCCCCGCCGGCGTCGGGCTCCCAGCGGCGGGTGAAAACGGTCCCGTGGATGGCGTGGTCGCCCAGGTTGCGGGGGAGCCTGTGCTCGACCCCGCCGAACCGGAAACGGCCGCTCCGGACCCGCCCGGCGAAAGGCGCCATCGGGTAGCACCCCCATTCGATGGGCCCGGGGCCGGAGGTCACGAGCAGCTCGTGGCCGTGCACCCGGAGCGAGGCGATCCGGGCCCCGGCCTCCAGGTCGATGGACAGCTCGGCCGAGCCGGATTCCAGCGTCGCCATCGCAGAGGGCATGCCCGGCGAATCTACTCGGCCGGGACGGGCATATCGTCGGGCCGTGCGGTTCCGGCGCGTCCTGGTCGTGGCGGTGGTCGCCCTCGTGGCCGTGGGCATGTCCAAGGCCGCGCTGGGGGTGGCTTGGCCGGCAATGGCAACCGATCTCGGGCGGGACCTCGCCGAGTTGGGCGTCCTGCTCGCCGCCTTCCTCGTCGCCTACCTGGCCGCGACCATGGTGGGCGGCGACCTGATGGGCCGGTTCGGCCCGGGAGCGGTGCTCACCACCGCAGGCGGGGTGGGGGCGGTGGCGCTCGTCGGGTACGCGCTGGCTCAGACCTGGACCATCCTCGTCGCCGCCGCCGTGCTGGCCGGGGCGGCGGGAGGTCTCGTCGACGTCGGGGTCAACGCCCGCATAGCGGTGGCCGGTGGCGCCCGCAGCATGGGCATCCTCCACGCCGGCTTCGGGGTGGGTGCCACCCTCGGGCCCCTGCTCATGGCCTCGCTGATCGCCTCGGGCGGCTCCTGGCGGGCCGGGTTCCTGGTCCTCGGCGCCGTGCAGTCGGTGGCGGCCGCCGGGTTCCTGGCCACCCGGTCGGGATGGGGCGAGGGGACGAGCCGGATCGGGCGGGGAGCCCGGCCCGCGCTGGAGGACGGTCCCCTGCTCGTCCTCTCGCTCGCCGTCTTCGCCCTCTACACGGGGCTCGAGGTCGGGGCGGCCCAGTGGTCGTTCACGCTCTTTACCGAGGGGAGATCGATCTCCCCGGGGGTGGCAGGGTTGGCGGTGGCCGGGTTCTGGGCCGGGATTACCGGGTCGCGGATCGTGCTCGGCGTCCTGGGGGATCGGCTGCCCCCCGGGCGAGCGTTGGCGATCGGCAGCACGACGGCAGCCGTGGCGATGGGGGTGATGTGGTGGAGCCCGGCACCCTGGACGGGCCCGGCCGCGCTGATGGCGGGCGGCCTCGCCCTCGGCCCGGTTTTCCCGCTGCTCATGCTCGCCACCCCGGTCCGGGTAGGCGTGGCCTTCACCCCCTGGGCGGTCGGCTACCAGATCGCCGCCGCCAGCGCCGGGGCGGCAGTCGTCCCAGGCGGCATCGGCCTCGCCGTGGGATGGGCGGGCCTGGAGGCAATCACGCCGGTCCTCCTGGTCGTCGCCGTCGGTCTCATCGCCGGCATCCGGGCGCTGGAGCGGCGCGGCGCGGGCCCGGAAGCCGGGCACCGGGGTCCGATGGCGAACCCGGCCGGCTCGTCGCCGTAGGCGGGATCTCGACCTCAGCCGGACAGGAGACCGGCCGCCATCACGGCCAGCTCGACGTCCTCGTGCTCGGGAAGCCCGCTCACCCCGATCGCCCCCACCACCTCGCCGTCGACCACGAGCGGGACGCCTCCACCCCAGGAGACGAACCGCACATCGCCGAAGTTCGACATCGGAAACCCCTCGGCCCGCGAGCGGGCACCCAGCTCGGAGGTGGCGATCCGCTCCCGGGCGGCGGTGAACGCCTTGTTGATCGCGATCGTGATCGATGGCAACCGGCAGCCGTCGGTCCGGACGAACGCGAGAAGCTCACCGTGGGCATCGACGACGGCCACGGCGGCTCCCGCGCCCTGCGATTCGAGCTCCGTCCGCACGGCGTCGACCAGCCGGAGGGCGTCGGCGTGGGAGAGATCGGGCATGTTCACCTCACCTCGGTCAGGGCGATGGGGCACCGCTCGCGGGCCGAAAGGATCGCCGCCTCCATCACCCGTTGGGTCTCGTAGGCGTCGGCGAAGTCGGGGAGCGGGACCGGAGGCTCCACCCCCGACAGGGCGCCGACGATGTCGGCCGCCTGGTTCACGAACGTGTGCTCGTAGCCGAGCCAGTGGCCATCGGGCCACCAGGCGGAGGCGTAGGGATGCTCGGGATCGGTGACAAGCACGCTCCGCCAACCACGCTCGGCCGGGGCGAGCCGGGCGTCGAAGACCCCGAGCTCGTTCATCCGCTCGAAGTCGAATCGAATCGCCCCGTGCTCGCCGTGGATTTCGATCCGGTGGGAGTTCTTGTACCCCGTGGCGAGCCTCGTGGCCTCGAAGCTGGCCACCGCCCCTCCGGCGAACCGGCCGAGGAACAGGACGGCAT
The DNA here is from genome assembly GCA_046484325.1 of Acidimicrobiia bacterium. Lineage (GTDB taxonomy): Bacteria > Actinomycetota > Acidimicrobiia > Spongiisociales > ZC4RG35 > JAWOJB01. Next base: position 7,702 of record JAWOJB010000063.1, read on the forward strand.
CGTCGACCGTGCTCGGCGCCCGCCTGGAAGGATCCTCGGGCAGGGGCCGCTCCGCCACGAACCTGGCCTCGATCGCCCCGGCCACCTCGACGAACTCCTCACCGGTGAGGAATCGGGCCAGGTCGATGATATGGGCGTTGAGGTCGCCGTGGGCACCCGATCCGGCCTCCTCTCCCCGGAAGCGCCAGAGGAGCGGGGTCTCGGGCCCGCCCCAGCTCTGGAGGTAGACGGCGCGGACGTGGCGGACGGGGCCGACGAGGCCGTCCCTCACCAGTCGGTGGGCGTAGGCGAGAGCCGGGACCCGCCGGTAGTTGAACCACACGAAGGTGCGGGCGTCCGAACCGGCGGCCGCCGAGGCCATCTCGAGGGCATCGGCCAGGGTGCCCGCGAGCGGCTTCTCGCAGGCCACGTGCTTCCCGGCCTGGAGGGCGGCCATGGCCTGGTCGCGGTGGAGATGGTTGGGGGTGGCGACGTCGACGAGCCTGACCGCGGGATCGGCCACCGCCTCCTCCCAGCGGGCCGTCCATCGTCGCCACCCGAACCGCGGGCCGAAGCCGGCCAGGTACTCGGTGTCGCGGGCGGCCACCACCTCGAGGGTCGGGTGCGCCGGCAGGTCGAAGAAGCGGGGAGCCTGGCTCCAGGCGTTGGAGTGGGCCCTGCCCATGAACTTCGATCCCAACAGCGCGACGCCCAGGCCCTGGCTCATCGCCCCCACGCTATCGCAGGTCGCGCCCGGTACGGTGTGGCGGTCGTGGAGGCGTTCACCGTCCAGTTCCTCAAGTACCCGGACCGGCTTCACTGGCGCCACGACATGGTCCATCTCGGCGAGGACGAGCACGGCACCTGGCTGGGGGCACCGGCCGGCACGATCGTCCAGAAGGGCGACGAGCCCCCGATCGCCTGGCAGCACCCATTCGTACAGCTCATACCCCGCACCGGTTGGTTCGCCATGATCCGCAACCTCGCGCCGACGCGTTACGAGCTGTACGTCGACGTCACGGCCGGGTCCCGGCTGTCGGCGGGTCGCGCCGAGATGATCGACCTCGACCTCGACGTCGTGCGGCGGGTCGACGGATCGGTCGAGCTCCTCGACGAGGACGAGTTCGTCGAGCACCGGATCGCCCTCGGCTACCCGGCATGGATGGCCATAAGGGCCCGGGCCACCGCCGCCAGGCTCGTCTCGGCCCTGGAGGAGCACCGGGAGCCGTTCGGGATTGCGGCCGAGCCCTGGATGCGCCGGCTCGAAGGATCCTGTGGAAATCCCGCCCCGGTGGGCCGCCGACTGCCATGATCCGCTCGTCACCGAGCGGGAGAGCACCGTGAACTTCCAGGCGATCTGGCAGCGAATTCAGCGAGCCGTCAAGTTGGAGCCGGGGGTCTATGCCGAGATCGGCGGCGACGGCGCCGCCACGGGCCAGGCCATCGCGGTGGTGGGTGTCGCCTCCCTCATCAGCGGGCTCAGCGCCCTCTTCACGAGCGCCAGGTTCAGCTTTCTCGGCTGGATCATCGGAGCCGCCCTCGCCGCCACGGTCGGCCTGGCCATCGGCGCCGGGATCCTCTGGCTCGTGTCCCGTCTATTCGGCGCCACCGGATCGTTCGAGTCGCTGTTCCGCAGCCTCGGCTTCGCCGCCGCCCCGTCCGCCCTGGGCATCATCCCCTTCCTCGGGGGGCTCGTGGGGGGCATCTGGTCGCTGATCCTGGCGATCCGGGCGGTGAAGGAGACCCAAAGCGTCTCGGATGGGGCGGCGATCGCGATCGTGCTCATCCCGGCGGCGATCGTCTTCGTCATCGGCCTGGTGGTCGCGTTGATCGCCGGGCTCGCGTTCCTCGGATTCGCCGCGACTCGCTGACGGCCTGCTGCGCGCCCAACCCGGCGAGGGCGGTAGCGTGGCGCCCATGCCGACCGTGCCGGTCGAGGTTCGCGACACCCGGGGACGACCGGTCCGCGATCTGCGGATCTCGGTCACCGACCGGTGCAACTTCCGCTGCACCTATTGCATGCCGAAGGAGATCTTCAACCGGGACTACGAGTTCCTGGCTCGCGACCTGCTGCTCAGCTTCGAGGAGATCACCCGGGTAGCACGGGCGTTCGCCGCCCACGGCGTCCGCAAGCTCCGGCTCACCGGAGGCGAGCCATTGCTGCGCAAGGGCATCGAGGACCTGGTGGCGATGCTGGCGGCCATCCCCGGGATCGACGACGTCACCCTCACGACCAACGGTGCGCTGCTCACCCGTAAGGCCTCCGGGCTCAGGTCCGCCGGCCTCCGCCGGGTCACCGTGAGCCTCGACTCGCTCGACGACGCCGTCTTCACCGCCATGAACGACGTCGGATTCCCGGTGCGGGCGGTCCTCGACGGGATCGAGGCCGCGGCCGTCGCCGGGCTGTCCCCCGTCAAGGTCAACATGGTGGTGAAGCGGGGGGTCAACGACGGATCGATTCTCGAGATGGCCGAGCACTTCCGCCACACAGGCCACGTCCTCCGCTTCATCGAGTTCATGGACGTCGGCACCACCAATGGCTGGCGCCTCGACGATGTGGTGCCCGCCGCCGAGATCGTCGAGACGATCCACCGGGCCTTCCCGCTCGAGCCTGCCCAACCCAACTACCGGGGAGAGGTGGCCCGCCGCTACCGCTACCGGGACGGTGCCGGGGAAGTCGGGCTGATCGCCTCGGTGAGCCAGCCCTTCTGCGGCGACTGCACCCGCGTCCGGCTGTCGGCCGAGGGGCGGATCTACACCTGCCTGTTCGCCTCCGGGGGCACCGACCTCCGCACCCCGCTGCGAGAGGGGGCGAGCGACGAGGACCTCGAGCGGGTGATCGGAGCGGTGTGGACGGCCAGGACCGATCGGTATTCGGAGATCCGGTCGGAGCAGACGAGCGGGCTCGAGCGGGTGGAGATGAGCTACATCGGAGGTTGAGCCGTGCCGGATGTGGTCGTGGTGGGCGCCGGTGTGGCGGGTCTCGCGGCTGGCAGCGCCCTCTCCCGGGCGGGCATCGACGTCCTGGTCGTCGAAGCCCGGGGCCGGATCGGCGGACGCACCCACACGGATCGCACGCTCGGCGTCGACGTCGACCTCGGGGCGGCGTGGCTCCATGGGCCGCTCGGCAACCCGCTCACCCCGGTGATCGAGGCCGCCGGGGTGTCCGGCAGGTTCACCGCCTGGATGGACGATCCCGAGGTCCTCCGGGTCGCCGACGCTTCGGGCAGCGCGATCGATCCGGGCGCCTTCGCCACCGGGGTTCAGGCCTTCTGGGCCGGGCTGGCGGCCTCCCGCCGGTCGGAGCTGTTCGGCGAGGATCCCGGCTCGGTGGCCGGGGCGGTGGCACGCGGGCTGCCGGGGCACGAGCGTCTCGACGACCAGCAGCGACGGGGGTTCGACTATGCCGCCTCCGTAGCCGTGCAGAGCCTCGAGGCCGCCGACCCCGAGCACCTCGATTGGTCCACCTTCGACGGCCTGGAGCTCCCGGGCGGCAACCTGATGCTCGTGCACGGCGGGTATGGCGCCGTCGTCGACCATCTGGCCGAGGGCGTGCCGGTCGAGACGTCGCTCCCGGTCGAGACGGTGAAGGGTTCAGCCGGTGGGGTGGTGCTGGAGACCTCCGACGGCGTGCTCCACCCGCGGGCGGCGATCCTCACGGTGCCCCTGGGAGTGTTGCAGGCCGGCTCCCTTCGCTTCGACCCACTGCTTCCCGCGGCCAAGCGCGACGCCGTCGGCCGCCTCGGCATGGGCCAGGCCGAGAAGGTGGTCCTCGGCTTCGCCGAACGCTCCTGGCCAGAGGCGCTCCAGACGCTCATCCGGCTGGACCCCGATCCGGAGTCGCCATTCCCTCACTTCACCGCCCTCCCCGGTGCACCGGTCCTCGTCGCCTATCAGGGGGGACGGCGGGCCCGGGCGCTCGACCGGCTCGACGAGGCAGCGATCCGGCAGGCAGCGGTGGCGGCGGCCCGGACGGTGTTGGGGGCCGACCTGCCCGAGCCGGAGACCGTGTTCCGGACCTCGTGGAGCTCGGACCCCTGGAGCCGCGGGGCCTACTCCTACCACCGGGTGGGGTCCGGTCCCGGCGACCGACGGCTCCTCGCCGAGCCCCTCGACGACACCGTGTTCTTCGCCGGCGAGGCGACGCACCCGGGCTGGTACGCCACCGTTCACGGCGCCTGGGAGTCGGGGGTCAGGGCGGCCCACCAGGTGCTGGCAGCCCTCTGACTGCCGCCACTCAGGCCATCGCCACCAGGCCGAGCATCGACTCGTCGAAGAACACCGTCTCGCCCTCGGGCATCATCACCGCCCGCTCCGGAGCGAGCTCGGCCACGAAGTCGGTGTCGTGGGACACGAGGAGGATGGTCCCCGAGTACTGGCGCAGCGCTCCGAGCAGGGCGTCCTTGGCCTGGGGATCGAGGTTGTTCGTAGGCTCGTCGAGCAGCAACACGTTCGGTCGGGCGGTCATGAGCATGGCGAGTGCCAGCTTGGTCTTCTCCCCGCCGGACAGGGTCGCGGCGTCCTGCTCGACCTTGTCGGCCAGCAAGAAGTGGCCGAGCAGGGTCCGGAGCTGGACATCCGGCAGATCGGATACGTGGCGGAGGTGGTCGAGCACGGTCCGGCTCTCGACGATCTGCTCGTGCTCTTGGGCGTAATAGCCGAGGGCGGCCTCGTGCCCGATCGTGAGGTCGCCGAGATCGGGAGTCTCGACCCCGGCCAGGATCCGGAGGAGGGTGGTCTTGCCGGCCCCGTTCAACCCCATGATGAGCAGGCGCTCGCCCCGTTCCACGTCGATGTCGACGTCGACGAAGACCAGGTTGTCCCCGAACGACTTGGCGAGCCCCGACCCCCGGAGCGGGGTCCGGCCCGACGGGCGCGGCTGCGGAAAGCGCACGGCAACTCTCTTCCCCCGGGTCTGGACCTCGACGAGGTCCCGCTTGAGGCGCTCGGCCCGTGTCTCCATGGTCGATGCCCGGCGGGCCATCTTCTCGGTGGAGCCCTTGAACCGGCGCACGTTCTCCTCGAGCCGGGCGATCCGCTGCTCCTGGTGGCGGCGTTCCTTCTCGCGCTGCTCCCGCCGCTTCTCCCGCTCGACCAAGTAGTGGGTGTAGTTGCCCCGGTACGGCTCGAGGGCCTCGTGCTCGAGGGCGAGCACGCTCGTGATCGCCTCGTCGAGCAGGGGAAGGTCGTGGGAGACCACGAGGAGGGCGCCCCGGTAGCCGGCCAGGTACTGCATCAGCCACGCCTTGGCGTCGAGGTCGAGGTGGTTCGTCGGCTCGTCGAGCAGCATCACCTCGGTCTCGGCGAAGAGGATGCGAGCGAGCTCCACCCGCCGTCGCTGACCACCCGACATCGTGGCGACCGGCTGGGCCAGCTCGTCGTTGCCGATGCCGAGCGACGCAGCGACCCGCTTCCCCTCGGCCTCGGCGATGAACCCTCCCCTCGCCTCGAACTCCTCCTGGAGGCGGGAGAAGCGGGCGATCGCCCGATCTCGTGGGTCGCCGTCGAGTCGCTCGATCTTGCGTCTGGTCTCCTCGATGCGACGCAGCAGGGCCCCGATGTCCCTGGCGGCCAGCACCCGCTCGACGGCGGTCATGTCCGGCCGCTCGAGATCGGGGAGCGCCGCCTCCTGCGAGAAGTAACCCAGGTTGCCCGAGCGGATCACGGTGCCGGCGGCGGGCGGCACGTAGCCGACCAGGGTTCGGAGCAGGGTGGTCTTGCCCGCCCCGTTGCGCCCGACCAGGCCGACCTTGTCACCTCGCTGCAGACTGAACGAGGCCCCCTCGATCAGTAACCGGGGGCCGACGTCGATGCGGAGGTCATGGACGACGAGCGACATGAGCGGTGGGCTGTGCGCAGTGCGCCTTGCGGATTCGTTGTTTCAGCGTAGGGCGTGGGACGTGGGACCCGACGCGACTTTCTCCCACCAGACCGTGGTCAGCTCCCGGACGTCCTCACCCACCACCAGCCGCCCGTCGGGCAGCTCCCTCACCGCGGGCTCGATGAGAGCCTCGAGCTCGGGCCTCCGCTCCGGAGGGAGCACCAGGCGTCGGGCGTAGAACCCGACGATCTCGTCCCGGCTCTCGAACCACAGCCCACCCGGCCGCTTCCACCGCTCCACGGCGGGCGTCACCTCGCACACCTCGGAGGCCACCGCCACGAAGTCCCCGTCCGTGGGGCCGGTGGGGCGGTCGAGCCCGTGCAACTCTCGGAACCAGGGGGCGAGGCCGCTCCACGGATGGGACCGGGTCAGCTCGACCACCACCCCGCGCCGGGCCACGTCCTCCATCGCTCGGAGGAATGGGCCCAAGTCGGCAACGTCGTACACGACGTGGGCGGACAGCGCCACGTCGACCGACCCCGCCACCGAGGCCAGGTCGGGCCAGGGCCCCTCCAGCACCCGGATGGCGAGCCTCCGGGACGCCGCCTCCTCGCGCAACGCCGCCGCCATCCCGGCGTCCCGTTCGACCGCCGTCAGGAGGTGTCCCTCGACGGCTAGAGGGAGGGAAGCACGGCCGGTCCCCGCTCCGACGTCGAGTAGCGCCCCGCCGTCGCCGAGCAGATGGCGGGCGACGACGGTGGTGGCGGTCTCCCCGCCCTCTACCTCGGCCCGGTGCAAGCGGCGCCGCCACAGGCCGGCCGGCCATTCGTACGGGGAGTCCTCGACGGCCGCCAGCAGTCGGTCGGGGATCGCCCACGCCTCGAGCTGGTCGCGCCAACGGCGGGCCGCCGGTCCCTCGCTCACCGCAGCCCTGCGAACAGGTCATCCTCCCGATCGGGCGCCTCGACCCGGCTGAAGACCCGGACGAACGCCTCCCTCCCCAGCACCTCGGGCTTGACCTCGTCGGGGACGCTGATGAGGAACCAGTCCTCGGGGATCTGGCTGCGGTGGGCCCGGAGCGCCCGCTCCTTGCGATCGACCCGGTCGGTGACGTCGATCCAGGCGGTGACGTCACGATCTGGCACCCCGGCCGAACGCGCCCGCTCGAGCTCCTCGTCATCGATCATGCCCATCGCGTGCCGCATCTCGGCGAACCTCACCACCCGGCTCCGCGCCCACGCCGTCCAGTAGAGCTTCGAGGGCTCCCAAGCCTCCTCGTCCTCCCCGAGTGGGAATCGGGAGAGGTCGGAGACACCGATGTAGGCGGCGACACCGATCCGGTGGACGTTGATGTGATCGGGGTGCCCGTACCCTCCGAACGGGTCGTAGACCAACATCACCTCGGGTCGGTAACGCCGGATGAGGCGGATCAGGCGAGCGGTGGCGTCCATGAAGTCGGCCTGCCAGAACGCCTCGGGGTGGCGGTTGGCATCCGTCCCCATCATCCCCGAGTCGCGGTACCCGAGGAACTCGTGGTGGTCGACGCCGAGGATGTCGAGGGCAGATCGCACCTCCCCTGCCCGCACCTCGGCGAGTCGTGGGCGGATCGCCTCGGGCTGCTCGTAGTTGTGGATCTCGCCCTCGGCCCCGTCGGTGGCGGTGACGACCACCACCTGCTCGCCCGCCTCTGCGTAGCGCGAGAGCGTGCCGCCGGTGGAGATGACCTCGTCGTCGGGATGGGCGTGGAACGCCATGAGACCGGGCATGAGAGGCGAGGGTAGCGAGAGGCGAGAGGCAAGAGGCGAGAGGCAAGTGGCGAGAAGCAGGAGGTCGTGGACAGGCGGTCCCCCTACCCCGCGGCTGTCGCCGCGGGGGCCCCTTCCCCCACTCCGTGGGGGACAAAGCGCACATTGCATCGCCCACGGCCCACCGCTGCCTTCCTGGTTTGTCCCCTTCCCCCACTCCGTGGGGGACAAAGCGCACACCGCATCGCCCACGGCCCACCGCTGCCTTCCTGGTTTGTCCCCTTCCCCCACTCCGTGGGGGACAAAGCGCACAGCGCATTGCCCACGGCCCACCGCTGCCGTCCTGGTTTGTCCCGTTCCCCCACTTCGTGGGGGACAGAGCGACGTACGACTGGAACGTGAGACGTGCGCCCACCTTTCATCCCGCCGACCATCTGCGGCCACCGAGCGTCCACCTCGGTCCGATAGACATGGGGGTGCGGCGTCGAACCTCCGGCGTCGATCCCTCCTCCCGGGGAACGAGCGGGGCGGCACCTCTCGGTGACCGCCCCGCATCCGTTTCTGCCGGTAGCCTCGCCCCCGCATGCCTTCCGAGCGATTCACCCATCAGGCAGTCGCCACCGCCCCCATCCATCGCGCATGGGAGGCGCTGCAACGGGCCGAGACGTGGGCGTCGATCGGGGGTGTCGACGAGGTGTTCGACGTCGAGCACGACGATGCCGGACACCTGATGGGCTACCACTTCCACGTGAGGGCGGCGGGCCGACGATTCCGCGGCAAGGCGACCGCCGTCGAGGCGGTTCAGCCGGGGCTCATGGCCGTCGACATCGACTCGTCCGAGATGCTCGGGCGGATCACGGTGGAACTCACCGAGGCGAGCGAGCACACCACGGTGACGGTGACGGTCGACGCCTCCGCCAAGGGCATCCTGTCGAGCATGTTCTTCGGGGTCGTGGCAAGGGCGATCGGGAGCGGCCTCCCCGAGAGCGTCGAGGGCTTCGCCGCCCGGTTGTCGGCCTGACGGCCCGGCTCAGCGGCCGAACTCGGCCTCGGTCTCCTCGAGAGCACGCAGCTCTTCGGCGAGCTGAGTGGCGGCGTCCCGGCCGCCCTCACTGATCTGGGCCCGGTCGGTCAGGAGCGTCACCCGGTTGTCGAGCACCTGGAGGAAGCCCCCGTGTACCCCCACCGTGGTCCGGCTCGTCCCGTGCTCGATGATGACGGCGCCGGTCGTCAGCGCCGCCATGACCGGCTCGTGGTCGGCCAGGATCCCGATCTCCCCCTCGGTGGTTCGGGCGACGAGGAACTCGGCCTCGCCGCTCCAAACGACAGCCTCGGGGGAGACCACGTCGACGGCGAAGAGCTTCGCCATCAGGCCTTCTCCAGCTCCCGACCCTTCGCCTCGGCCTCCTCGAGGTTGCCCACCATGTAGAAGGCCTGCTCGGGGAGGTGGTCGGCCTCGCCCCCCACGATCGCCTTGAAATCGCGCACCGACTCCTCCATCGGCACCCACTTGCCGGGAATGCCGGTGAACTGCTCGGCCACGAAGAAGGGCTGGGACAGGAACCGGGTGATCCGCCGGGCCCGGGCGACGACGAGCTTGTCCTCTTCCGACAGCTCGTCGATGCCGAGGATGGCGATGATGTCCTGCAGGTCCTTGTATCGCTGGAGGACCTGCTGGACCTGGCGAGCCACCGTGTAGTGCTCCTCGCCCACGTACTGGGGGTCGAGGATCCGGCTCGTCGAGTCGAGCGGGTCGATGGCCGGGTAGATCCCGAGCTCGACCAGACGCCGGGTGAGCACGGTGGTGGCATCGAGGTGGGCGAAGGTGGTGTGCGGGGCGGGGTCGGTGATGTCGTCGGCCGGGACGTAGATGGCCTGGAGCGAAGTGATCGACTTGCCCTTGAGCGAGGTGATCCGCTCCTGGAGGAAGCCCATCTCATCTGCCAGCGTCGGCTGGTAACCCACCGCCGACGGCATGCGGCCGAGCAGGGTGGAAACCTCGGCGCCGGCCTGGGTGAAGCGGAAGATGTTGTCCACGAACAAGAGCACGTCCTGGCGCATCTCATCCCGGAAGTACTCGGCCATCGACAGGGCGGCCAGCGCCACTCGCAGCCGCACCCCGGGCGGTTCGTCCATCTGGCCGAACACGAGGGCCGCCTTCTCGATGACGCCGGACTCGGTCATCTCGAGGAACAGGTCGTTGCCCTCGCGGGTCCGCTCCCCCACGCCGGCGAACACCGAAACGCCACCGTGCTGGGTGGCGACCCGGTTGATCATCTCCTGGATGATCACGGTCTTGCCGGTTCCCGCACCTCCGAACAGGCCGATCTTGCCGCCCTGGACGTACGGTTCGAGCAGGTCGACGACCTTGATGCCGGTCTCGAAGAGCTGCTTCTGCGGCTCGACGTCCTCGAATCGAGGAGGCGTGCGGTGGATCGGCCAGCGCTCGTCGAAGTCGATCGAGTCGGCGGGGACGTCGAGGGGCTGGCCCCACACGTTGAAGATGTGGCCGAGAGTCTTCGGTCCCACGGGCACGCTCATCGGGGCTCCGGTGTTGCGGACCTCGGTGCCACGGACGAGGCCGTCGGTGGACCGCATCGCCACCGCCCTGACCTTGTTCCCACCCAGGTGCTGGGCGGTCTCGCACACGACCGTCTCCCTCCGGCCCTCGAGGTCGAAGTCGATCTCGAGCGCGTGCAGCAGCTCGGGAAGCTCGCCCCGGGGGAACTCCACGTCCACCACCGGGCCCGTCACCTTCACGACCCGTCCGCTGCTCTTCACCTCTGCCATCACCACTCCTGCCGACTCGTTGACCTGCGTGTCTCGCGACCTGCCGCCGCCTGCTCGGCGAGCGCCTCGGCCCCGCCGACGATCTCCGAGATCTCCGTCGTGATCTCGGCCTGACGGGCCTGGTTGGCCACCCGGGCGAGCACCTTCGTGAGCTCGGTGGCGTTGTCGGTGGCCGCCTTCATGGCCCGCTGCCTCGATGCGTGCTCGGACGCCGAACTCTCGAGCAGCATCCCGAAGATCCCCGCCTCCACGTACCTGGGGAGGATCCGGTCGAGGATGCCCTCCGGCGACGGCTCGTAGCTGTAGGACACCTGCCGGGACTCGCCGGCTCCGGTGGGCGGCTCGATCGGGAGCAGCGGGAAGAGCGTGGGGGTCTGGATGAGGGCCGACTCGAACCTCGTGAAGTAGGCCTCGACCGCGTCGATGTCCTGCGACGCGTAGGCGTCGATGAGGATCGCGGCGATGGCCCTGGCGTCGCCATACCCGGGGGTGTCGGTGACGCCGAGGAAGGCCCGCTCGATCCGATAGCCGCGGAAGCGGAAGTAGGTCTGGGCCTTCTTGCCCACGACGTAGAGCCGGTTCTCGCGGCCGGCGGCCCGGTGCTCGAGCATCGCCGCCTCCGCCTTGCGGATGATGTTCGAGTTGTAGGCGCCGGCCAGTCCCCGATCGGAGGTGACCACGAGCACCCCGACCCGTCGTACCTCGCGCCGCTCGAGCAGCAGGTGGGAGGCGCCGCCGGCCGCCTGACCCACGTTCTGGATCACCTCGGTCATCTTCTGCACGTAGGGGACCGACTGGCGGACCCGCAGCTGGGCCTTGGCGATCCGGGAGGCCGCGATGAGCTCCATGGCGCGTGTGATCTTCTTCGTCGCCTGGACGGAGGTGATCCGGCGCCTGATCTGGCGGAGCTCGGCCGATGCCATGCGATCAGTCCGTGGAGAACGACTCGACGAACTCGCGGATGGCGGCGTCGAAATCGTTGGTGTCGGGCAGGTCGCCGGTGTTCGTGATGTGGTCGAGGAGGTGTCCCCGCCGGGCTCTCATCCATGCCCGGAGCTCCCGCTCGAAACGCTGGATGTCATCGACCGGGATCGAGTCCATGAAGCCGTTGGTCACGGCGTAGATCGCCAGCACCTGCTCGTCCACCGGCACCGGGGCATACTGCGGCTGCTTCAGCACCTCGACGACCCGGGCACCCCGCTCGAGCTGGGCTGCCGAGGTGGCGTCGAGCTCCGAGCCGAACTGGGCGAAGGCCTCGAGCTCGCGGAACTGGGCCAGGTTGATCCGTAGCGGGCCGGCCACCTTCTTCATCGCCTTGATCTGGGCGGCGCCACCGACCCGGGACACCGAGATGCCGGCGTTGATGGCAGGCCGGATGCCCGAGTAGAAGAGGTCGGTCTCGAGGAAGATCTGGCCGTCGGTGATCGAGATCACGTTCGTCGGGATGTAGGCCGACACGTCGCCGGCCTTGGTCTCGACGATCGGGAGCCCGGTCATCGAGCCTGCGCCGAGCTCGTCGGACAGCTTGGCGCAGCGTTCGAGGAGCCGGGAGTGCAGGTAGAAGACGTCGCCGGGGTACGCCTCGCGGCCGGGGGGCCTGCGCAGCAGGAGCGAGATCTCCCGGTAGGCCACCGCCTGCTTGGACAGGTCGTCGAACACGATGAGGGCGTGCCCGCCCTCGTACATCCAGTACTGGCCGATGGCCGACCCGGCGTAGGGGGCATACATCTGGTGGGCGGCCGGCGAGGCGGCCGAGGCGTTGACCACGACGGTGTACTCCATGGCGCCGTGCTCCTCCAGCGCCGCCACCACCTCGGCCACGGTGGACGCCTTCTGGCCGATGGCCACGTAGATGCACTTCACCCCCTGGCCCTTCTGGTTGATGATGGCGTCCACGGCGACGGCGGTCTTGCCGGTCTGGCGGTCGCCGATGATGAGCTCCCGCTGCCCTCGACCCACCGGCGTCATGGCGTCGATGGCCTTGATGCCGGTCTGGAGGGGCTGGTGCACGGGTTTCCGCTCCACCACCGACGGGGCGACTACCTCGAGGCGACGACGCTCGTCGGTGACGATCGGCCCTTTGCCATCGATCGGGTTGCCGAGCGGGTCGATGACGCGCCCGAGCAGACCGTCGCCCACCCCGATCTCCAACACCCGGCCGGTCTGCCGTACCGGCGAACCCTCCTCGATGTGGTTGGACTCGCCCATGAGGACGACGCCGATCGAGTCCTCATCGAGGTTGAGGGCGACCCCCTGGAGCCCCCCGGGCAGCTCGAGCAGCTCGGAGGCCATCGCGTTGGGGAGGCCCCTCACCCGGGCCACGCCGTCGGCGATCGAGGTCACATAGCCGACCGTGTCCTTGGAGATCCCTGGCTCCCAACCCTCCAGGTTGCGGCGGAGGGCCTCGGTGATGTCGTGGGCGGTGATCGTCATCTCGGACATGGTCTGGTACCTCAGCGGGTCTGGAGAGCGGAACGGAGGGAATCGAGACGGCGGCGGACGGACCCGTCGATGACGGTGTCGCCGACCCGGGCGACGACGCCCCCGACCACGGTCGGGTCCACGACCACCTTCACCTCCAGCCGCTTGCCGGTGGCCCGGCCCAGCACTTCGGCGAGACGGGCGATGGTGGCGTCGTCGAGCGGCACCGCCGTCCGGACCTCTGCCACCTCGCTCTGGCGGCCGGCGGCCGCGACGGTGACGAGTCGGTCGGCGATCGCGGGAATCGAGGAGGCAAGGCCCTGGGCCGCGATGAAGCCGACCAGGTTGACGGTCGTGTCCGAGGCGCGACCTCCGAGGAGGTCGTCGAGGATCGCCCGCTGCCGTTCGACCGGCAATCGCGGGTCCGAGATGGCGTCACGCAGCTCGGCGGAGGACTCCATCGTGCGCGCCAGCGTGTGCATCTCGCGCTCGACGACCTCGGCCTCGCCCTCGGCGGCGGCCAGTTCGAGGATGGCGGCGGCGTATCCGTCGATGCGATCCGGCACCTAGGTTCGCTCCAGCTCGGCCAGATAGCGCTCGACCAGGCCCAGCTGGGCCTCACGATCGAGGCTCCCGGCGACGACCTTCTCGGCCAGGTCGATCGACAGATCGGTGACCTCCTGGCGGGCGTCGGCCATCACCCTCGCCCGCTCGGCGGTGGCCTCCGACCTCGCCTTCGTCACGATTTCCTCGGCATCGGCCTGAGCTCGTGCCAGCAGATCGGCCCGCATCCCGTCGGCCTCGGCCCGCGCCTCTTCGAGCATCTCGTTCCGGCGGGCCTGCGCCTCTGCCATCTGCGTTCGGTAGTCCTCGAGCAGCGACTCGGCCTCGGTCTTCGCCTTCTCCGCCTCGGCCAGCCGTCCCGACACGGCCTGCTGCTGGGCCTCCAGCGCCCGGCTGATCGCCGGCCATGCCCACAGCCGGACGAAGAAGAACACGATCGCGAAGGCGATGATGCCGCCGACGAGCTCCGGCCAGGCAGGGAGCAGCAGGTCGATGCCGCTGGCCTCCTCGTCGGCCGCCAGAACCATGATCTCGGTGGACGTCATCGGATCTCCCTCAGCCTGCCAGGAAGAAGAGCACGAAACCGATCAGGGCGAGCGCCTCGGCAAAGGCGATGCCGAGGAACATGGTGGTCCGCACCATGCCGGCGGCCTCCGGCTGACGGGCCATGGCCTGCACGGCGTTGCCGGCCAGGATGCCGATGCCGAGACCGGGGCCGATGGTGGCGATGCCGTAGCCGACGAGGGCCAGAGCACCGCTGATGTCGCCCGTGAGGCCGGCCTCCTGAGCCAGTACCTGGGCCGCCAAGAGCATGTCCATCTTCGTTTCCTTCCTCTCGTTCCGAAACTCTGTTTTCAGTGCTCGGGATGCACCGACGTCTGGATGTACACCGCCGACAGCAGGGTGAAGATGTAGGCCTGGAGCACCGACACCAGGATCTCGAACAGGAAGATCGCCAGCGCCAGGGCGAACCAGGCGATCCCGAACAACCCCTTGGCCCCCACCTCGGGGATCGCCGCGATGAAGAGCACCCCCGACACCAGCAGGATCGACAGCATCACGTGGCCGGCCACCATGTTGGCGAACAACCGTACGGCGAGCGAGAACGGGCGGATGAGAAAGATCGAGACGAACTCGATGATGCCGAGCAACGGCTTGATCGCCACGGGGACGCCGGGCGGCCAGATGATGTGGCCGAAGTAGGCGAGGCCCTGCTTCCTGATTCCGGCGACGACGAAGATGACCCAGGTCAGGAGCGCCAGGAACAGGGGGATCGCCATCCGCGAGGTGATCGGGAAGTTGATGAAGGGGGTCACCTCGAAGATGTTGGAGACCAGGATGAACAGGAAGAGGGACAGGAGGTATGGGGCGTACTTGATCCCCTCCGGGCCGATGATCCCGACGGCCACCTCGTCCCGTACGAACCGGACCACGGCGTCGACGGCTGCCTGGAACTTGGTCGGCACCAGCTTCGGCGCCCGGTAGGCGACGAAGAGGACGGCCACCACGATCAGGGAGGCCAGGAACATCAGGATGATCGTCCGGTTGATCTGCCCGAAGATCGGAGCGAACTCGAACAGCTCGTTCACCGTCTCGGGGGCACACACCGACGACTCGGCGACGTCGCATTCGATGGCGAGAGGCATCGTCGCCGATCCCCCGCCGCCCAGCATCAGCTCACCCAATCGAGTTCCCTTTCTCGTCGTCGGGACACGGCCACCGCCTCCCAGGTGAGCAGCGCCAGGTAGGCGACTACGACGGTGACCCCGAACGCCACCCGATCGATCTCCACCAGTTGCACCACCAGCAGCATGGTCAGCACCAGCAGCGCCAGGCGGGCGAGGAAACCGAACAGGGCGGCAGCATGATACATGCCGGGCGAGACCCGGGCAGCGGCCGAGAGCATGACCCCGGCGAGGACGAAGTTGCCGGCCACCACCGCCACCCCGAGGGCGGATGCCCACGCCCCCTCCCAACCGCGGGTCAGGCCGAAGACGACCACCAGCAGCGGCCCGATGTAGAGAGCTCGACGGGCGGTGTGGCGGGCGAGGATCGCCTCGACCGGGACGGCGGCCCCGGGAACCTGGTCGCTCACCGGCCCTCCTCGAGGCGCTTCGAGTAGCGCCACAACTTCATGAAGCCGCCGTACGAGCCCAGGACGATGCCCACCACGATCGGCCAGGGCCCGGTGTCGAGCCACCGGTCGACGAGGAACCCGATGAGGAACCCGGCAAGGATCGACTCGAGGAAGGAACCGGTCACCGTCCAGCCGTCGCCGGCTGCGTACGTGCCTCGAACGCGACCGGGCAGCCGTTCGGCAGGGATCTGGCTCTGGTCGGCATCGGGCGTCGAAGGCATCACAAGGGGGTCGGGCACCCGGCCCACGACTGTAGGCCCCGGGTCGGCACCGGCCAAACCCGCATCGGCCGACGAACCCCGCCGACAGGTCACCGAGCGGGAGGGTCCTCGCCGGTGAGCCGGCGGTAGGCGGCGGCCAGGTCATCCGGCCCGGCGTCGGCGATGGTGACCATGCGGAGTTCCCCGTCGAAGAGCGCCCAGGCCAGGGCCTCGGCGGCGTGCTCGGTGCCGCGGAGCTCCCAGGGAGCTGCCGGCCCGGACCACACATCGAGCCCGCGGAGTGCCATGAACTCGCGGCGGTCGTCGGCGGACAGGAAGGCATCGGTCCACGCATGGGCGAGCTCGTGCAGGATGGTCTTCCTGGCGGCGGTCTCGTCCAGAGGCCCCGACGGGCACAGGTCGATGTGAGCAGCAGGGTGGTCCCGAAACAACCCGGGGTTGCCGTCGCACGGCCCGTCGGTCGGTGAGAAGGCGATGATGACCGGCGGCAGTTCGAGGCCGGCGGCGACGTACCGGCCGATCGCCCAGTCGACCAGCCGCTGCTGGTCGGGGTCGACGGCACCCTCGAGGATCACCGGGGAAGCGGGCGGCTCGCCGCTCGGAGCGAGACCTTCGGCGTTCCCTCCGAGGCCGAGGCCCATGGCCAGGACGAGAGGGAGGATGATCCGGTACATGGCCCCACCGTCCGGGACGGCGTGTGGGGGACCGGTGCGACGGCCGTGCAGGCCTGGTGCAGACGGCCGACACGGCCCGACCGGTGCGCGCTGACCTTCATTGAGCAACCACGTGGGCCAGAGAGACCCCGTTGCTCAATGAACCGGTCGTGAATCAGCAGGTACCGTCGACCCGTGCGCATCCACGTGCTCGGGCCCGTCACGGCGACGGAGGGCGACCTGACCGTCGACCTCGGCGGGAGACGGCAGCGCACGGTGCTGGCGGTGCTCGCCGCCCACGCCGGCCGCCCGGTCTCGACCGAGCGCCTCGCCGACGAACTGTGGGGCGACTCGGCGCCCGTCTCTGCCGCCAACACCACGCAGTCCTACGTGTCGCGCCTCCGCGCCCTGTTGGGCGAGGGGAGCATCGACTCAACCAGGGCCGGGTACGTACTCCGGCTCCCGGACATCGACGCCCGCGAGTTCGAGCAGCTGGTCCACCGGACCGAGCCCGCGGCCCGCGCCGAGAGCCTGCGCCATGCACTGGACCTGTGGACCGGAACCCCGTTCGAGGACGTCGACGATGCCCCGAGCATTCAGGCGGAGCGGGTCCGTCTCGAGGAGCTGCGGATGACTGCCCTCGAGCGCTGGGCCGACGTCGAACTGGAGGTCGGGCACGCCGACGAGGTGGTCCGCTCGCTCGAGGCCGAGGTGGACCGGCATCCCTTCCGCGAGGGTCTGTGGCTGAGGCTGATCTCGGCGCTGGCCGCCGCCGGCAGACGGGCCGATGCCCTCGATGCCCACCGGCGGGTGCGGACCGCCCTCGCCACCGAGCTTGGCATCGAGCCGTCGCGCCAGCTCCAGGAGCTCGAGGAGCGGGTGTTGAACGGCGACCTGCCGGGGCCGGCTCCGGTGCCCGCTCCCGCGCCAGCCGGCCCACGGTTCCGACGGCCGCTTCCGGCCCCGCTGACCAGCTTCGTGGGACGTCGAGGCGAACTCGATGAGCTCGTGACCGCGGTCGGTCAGAGCCGGCTCGTGACCCTCACCGGAGTGGGCGGTTCCGGGAAGACCCGGCTCGCACTCGAAGCCACCCGCCGGTTGGCCGAGCACTTCGAAGACGGGGTGGCGTGGATCGAGCTGGAGGATGTCTCCGATCCGGAACTGGTGGCGGATGCCGTCGCCGCCGAACTGGGTCTGGACGCGCCGCCCGACCAGGTCGCCTCGATGAGCCGGCCCCCCCTCCTCGCTGCACCCACGCTCACCCGGCTCGAGACGGCACTCTCCGATAGGCACGCCTTGCTCGTGCTGGACACCTGTGACCATCTGGTCGAACCCGTCGCCCGGATGTTCGAGCCTCTGCTCAACTCCTGTCCGGGCCTGTGGGTTCTGGCCACCAGTCGCGAGCCGCTCGGCCTGATGGGAGAGGTGGTATGGGAGGTGCCGACACTCGGCACCTCCGCCGCAGACGCGGGCCACGGCGATGCCGTCCGGTTGTTCGGAGAGAGGGCTCGGGCCGTGCGCCCGGACTTTCGGATCGACCCCTCCAACGAGCCGGTGGTTGCCGAAATCTGTCGGAGGCTCGAGGGGATGCCTCTGGCGATCGAGCTGGCCGCCGCCCGGTTGCGGGTGTTCGACCTCGACGAGATCGCAGCCAGATTGGACGATCGGCTCGGGTTCCTCGCCGGCAGCCGCAGCGCCCGACGCCGCCAGGAGAGCCTCCGCGCCACTCTCGACTGGAGCCACGCTCTCCTGTCCGAGCCCGAACGACTGCTCTTCGGGAGGCTTTCGGTGTTCAGAGGATTCGACCTCGAAGCAGCCGAGCAGGCGGCGTCCGCCGACCCCTTGTCGCCCGCGGTGATCGCCGGCCTGCTCGGCTCACTCGTGGAGAAGTCGATGGTCGTCGCCGAGCCCACCGCCGAAGGTCGCCGGTTCCGCATGCTGGACACGATGCGCGAGTACGGCGAGGCGAGCGCCGATCGTGCCGAGATCGACCGGACGAGGGTCGCCCACCTCGACTACATGACGAGGCTGGCCGAGCGGCTCGCACGAGAGCTGGTCGGGCCCGGACAGGTCTCGGCGAGCCGCCGCCTGGACGCCGAGCAGGGCAACGTGCGTGCCGCCCTCGAGTGGGCCGTCGCACAGGGTCAAGTCGAACCTGGGCTCAGGCTCGCCGTGGCCATGGTCGAGTATTGGTCGGTTCGCGGCCGTGTCGGCGAAGCCAACGAGTGGCTCTCACGCCTGCTCGCCCTGCGACGCAGCGAAGCCTCGGCACTCCTCGCCAGCGCACTCTCCTTCGCGGCCAACTTCGCCGGCCAGGCCGAGGAACGGACGCAGGCGGAGCAGTATCTGACCGAGGCGCTCGCCATGGCCCGGACGCTCGGAGATGGGCGTGCCCTCGCGTTGGCCCTGTTCGCCGAAGGCTCGCACCGACATCGCAACCGGTACGGCCTCGATGTGGACGGCAGCGGCCCTCTGCTCGAGCAGGCTTTCGATCTCTTCCGAGAACTCGGAGACACCCTCGGGGAGGCCGACTGCCTGCTCGAGCTGGCCTGGCTCGGCTGGTGGGGCGAGGCCTTCGCCGAGGCCGCCGAGCTGGCCCGGGGGGCCCGGGCTCTGTACACGCAGGTCGGCCACATCGCCGGCATGGGCTGGTCGCTTCAGGCCGAGGGCCAGGCCGCATCCCAGCTCGGCGACATGGCCCGGGCCGGGAGCCTCTTCGCACAGGCGCTGGAGATCTCCGAACGGCTCGGGGCACGCCCGATGGGTGCGTGGGCATCGTTCCACCTGGGGGAGGCGGTCGCCGCCCAGGGACGGCCCGTCGAGGCCGTCGACCGGTTCTCCGTCGCAGTCGCTCTGTTCGAGGAGGTGAACAACCGGTGGGGGGCGATGGTCGCCCACGGAACGTGGGGCACGGTCGCCCGACGAACTGGTGACCTCGCCACGGCAGTCCGTGAGTATGGAACCTGTCTTCGACAGGCCACGTCGATCGACGCCGGCGGTTCGATGGTGTGGATGGTCGAGTCGATCGCCGGCCTCGCCTCGCAGCTCGGGGCCTTCGAGCCGGCTGCCCGGCTGGTGGCTGCCGCCGACCAGCGTCGGGTCGAGCGGTCGATGGCACGTCCCGTGTGGGACGACGAGTGGTACGAACAGGATCACGCCCGACTCAGGGAAGGGCTCGGGGCGCAGCGCCTCGACGAGCTGATGGAGCAGGGCCGCTCGCTCTCCTGGGACGACGCCATCGCCCTGGCATTCGAGCTGTGCGATGCACACCGCTGACCTGGCACTCGCACGGCTCGAGCTCACACGTGGCCGGGGTAGCCCTCCGGGTAGGGGGGATGGGCGGTGGCCAGCTCGCGCACCCGCGACTCGACACCGGCCAGCGCCGCCCGGTCGTGACGAGCCTGCAGCGCCCGGGCGACCAGATGCGCCACCTCCGCCGCCTCGACCGGCTCGAACCCCTGGGTGGTCATCGCCGGGGTCCCCATCCGCAGGCCGCTGGCCCGATAGGGAGGCCGGGGGTCGAAGGGGATGGTGTTGAAGTTGAGCGTGATCCCCAGTTGGTCGAGCAGGCGAGCTGCGTCACGACCGGTCAGCTCCTCGTCGACCGAGCGGAGATCGACCAGGAACAGATGGTTGTCGGTGCCCCCCGACACCACCCGAACCCCCTCGTCACCCATCCGGCCGGCCATCGCCCGGGCGTTGGCGACGATCCGCTCGGTGTAGTCGCGGAACGCCGGCTGGGCGGCCTCGTGGAAGCACACCGCCTTGGCGGCGATCTGACTCATGATCGGGCCACCCTGGGCGTTGGGGAAGACCGCCTTGTCGACTGCGGCGGCGAACTCCTCCTTGCACAGCACCATGCCGCCGCGCGGCCCCCGCAGCGCCTTGTGGGTGGTGGCTGTGACGATGTCGGCGTGAGGCACCGGATTGGGGTAGGAGCCGCCCGCCACCAGTCCGATGAAGTGGGCGGCGTCGACCATGAACACGGCCTCGACCTCGTCGGCGATCGACCGGAACGCCTCGTAGTCGAGCTCGCGTGAGTAGGCCGAGTACCCGGCGAGCAGGATCTTGGGCCGGTGTTCGAGCGCCAGCTTGCGGACCTCGTCCATGTCGATGCGCTCGGTGGCGGGGTCGACGCCGTAGGCGACGAACCGGTAGTACATGCCGGAGAAGTTCACCGGCGACCCGTGGGTGAGGTGGCCCCCCTGATCGAGCCGCATCCCGAGCACGGTGTCCCCCGGCTGGAGGAGCGAGAAGTAGACGCCCATGTTCGCTTGCGCCCCCGAGTGGGCCTGGACGTTGGCGTGCTCGGCGCCGAACAGGGCCTTGGCCCGGTCTCGGGCGAGGTCCTCCATCTCGTCGACGACCGCGCAGCCCTCGTAGTACCGCCGGCCCGGGTAGCCCTCGGCGTACTTGTTGGTGAACACCGAGCCGCTGGCGGCCATCACCGCCGGCGAGGCGAAGTTCTCCGAGGCGATCAGATGGATGTGACGGTTCTGGCGTGCAAGGTCACGACGAATGAGATCCGCGATGGCGGGATCGACCGCCTCGACCGGGTCCATGGAGATCATGAGGCAGACAGTACCGAGTACTCAGTACTCACTGCTCGGTCTCAGTGGATCGCGTCCCCGCTGTCGCAGTCGAAGAAATGGACCTTCGCCGTGTCGACATACAGCGTGGCCTGGTCACCGCCCTTGGGGGCGTGCTCGGGATGGACCCGGGCCGTGAACTTCGAGACCTCGCCGAGCGACTCGACGTCGGTGCCCTGATCCTCCATGAGCTCACGGAGCTCTGGCGTAATCACCGGGGGCGACTGGGTTTCGAAGTGGACGTATGCCTCGGAGCCGAGCTGCTCGGTGATTTCGACCTTGATGTCGTAGGTACGGTCGGTCGTGTCGAGCTCGGAGGGGACGGCCTGGAGGATCTCGAACGCCTCCGGGCGGATCCCGACGACGACCCGCTTGCCCTTGTAGTTGGCGAGTCCGGGCATGTGGGCGACGCGCTGGCGGTCGATCTTCACCCGGCCGGCCGGGAACCGGGCGAAGACGTCCTCACCCTCTCCCTCGATCGTGCCGTAGATGAAGTTCATGGACGGCGACCCGATGAAGCCGGCCACGAACAGGTTGGCGGGCTCGTCGTACAACACCCTGGGGGTGTCCACCTGCTGGAGGTTGGAGACCTCGTCCGAGATCCTGCGGAGAACGGCCACCCGGTCGCCCATCGTCATCGCCTCGACCTGGTCGTGGGTCACGTAGAGCGTCGTAGTCCCCAGCCGGGCGTGCAGGAGCCCGAGCTCGGACCGCATCTGGACGCGGAGCTTGGCGTCGAGATTCGAGAGCGGCTCGTCCATGAGGAAGGCTGAAGGCTCGCGCACGATCGCCCGGCCCATCGCCACGCGCTGGCGCTGACCGCCCGACAGGGCCTTGGGCTTGCGCTCGAGGTACTCGGTGATCTCGAGGACCTTGGCCGCCTCCTCCACCCGGCGACGGATCTCGTCCTTCGGCATCTTGCGGAGCTTCAGGCCGAACGCCATGTTGTCGAAGACCGACATGTGCGGGTACAGCGCGTAGTTCTGGAACACCATGGCGATGTCCCGGTCCTTTGGGGTGACGTCGTTGACCACCCGGTCGCCGATCTTGAGGTCGCCTTCGGTGACCTCCTCGAGGCCCGCCACCATGCGCAGCAGCGTCGACTTCCCACACCCGGACGGGCCCACGAGCACGACGAACTCGCCGTCATCGACATGGATGTTCACGTCATAGATCGCCCGCGTCCCGCCTGGGTACACCTTGCCTACCGAATCGAACGTGATCGACGACACGTCACATCCTCCAGGTTCCGCCGTCCGACTGGTCCGAACATAGCATGAGCCCCTACCCTGACTCCACCGAGATCGGATCCGGCATGGAGAACAACGTGGACAGGGTCGCCGTCATCACCGGGGGTACCGGGGGTTTGGGTACGGCCCTCGCCGCCCGCCTGCACGAGTCGGGGCACCGGCTCGCGGCCACCTACCTGCTGCCCGACGAGGCCCGCAGGTTCGAGCAGGAGCTCGACCTCGATGAGGACCGCTTCATGCTGCGGAGAGTCGATGCGACGAACCCGGAAGCCGTCGGCGAGTTCATGGACGAGGTCGCCGGGTCGTTCGGGGAGATCCACGCGGTGTGCTCGCTCGTCGGGGGTTGGGCAGGGGGCCGGGACGTCGAGGACACCGACGACGTGCGCCTCGAGCGAATGCTCGACCTCAACCTGCGCTCTGCCTTCTACACGGTGCGGGCGGCGATCCCCCACCTCAAGCGCGCCGGCTGGGGCCGTATCGTGCTGGTCGGCAGCCGCGCCGTCGTCGAGAACCCCCCGGGTCAGGCCGCCTTCAACATCGCCAAGGCCGGCGTGGTGGCCCTCGGGAAGACCCTCGCCCAGGAGCTCGACGGGACTGGTGTGACGGCGAGCGTCCTCATGCCGTCGGTCATCGATACGCCTGCCACCCGGCAGACCCTTCCCTTCGCCGACTATGTGGGATGGCCCACACCCGATGAGATCGCCGGTGTGGCCGCATTCCTCGTCTCCGAGCAGGCCGGCGTCATGAACGGAGCCACCATCCCCGTGTACGGAAGGGTGTGACCGTCGGCCTCGCTCCCGGGCCTCGCTAGCCTCGGACAGATGACCGACGAAGCGCTCCGCCCCGATGCCATCGAGCCCGTCGACCAGGCCGACCTCTCGACCGACGACGAGCCGGCCATCCGCCAGCCCACCAAGCTGATCAGGATCGCCTCGATGACCAGGGCCATGCTCGACGAGGTCCGTCAGGCGCCACTCGACGAGGCGGGCCGCATCCGGCTCATGGAGGTCCACCAGCGGAGCCTCCAGGAGCTGCGCGGGGTGCTGTCGGCCGAGCTCCTCCAGGAATTCGACGACATCTTCCAGCCGATCCGGGGCGATGGGACGCCGAGCGAGTCCGAGCTCCGCATCGCCCAGGCCCAGCTCATCGGCTGGCTCGAGGGGCTCTTCCACGGCATCCAGGCCAGCCTGTTCAGCCAGCAGATGGCGGCACAGGCGCAACTCGCAGAGATGCAGCGACGCCAGCAACTCGGACCGCGGAGCGACGAGAGCTCGGGCCTCTACCTCTGACCCGGCCCCGACCGTGGGTCGTCGGGAAGGTTGAGGACGATCTCGGCGGTGGGCTCGTCGGCGCCGGCATTCAAGCGCTCGATCACCTGACGATGCGAGGCCGGAGTCCCGAAGGCGGTCACGACGTCCCCGGGTTCGAGGAGGCTGGCGCCGGTGGGGACAATGACGTCGGTGCCCCGACGGACCGAGACGAGCGTGCACCCCTCCGGCCAGGCCACCTCTCGCACCGCCCTGCCGTCGGCCACCGAGCCGGGGGGAACACGGAAGTCGAAGTAGTCGGTACCCGGGTCCGTCCGCTGACGGAAGCGCTGGCGGGCCAGTTCGCGATCGGTGGACGCACCCAGCGCCACGTGGTAGGCGCGGACGGCATCCTCGCGACGGAACATCCCCACGAGCCGGGAGGCGTCCTCGTCGGAGACGACCGGTAACCGCCCCACGCCCAAGACCGCCATCCGCTGGAGGGCGACGGAAACCGGGGTCGAGGGACCGACGGTGGCCGGCTTGGAGGTCATCACCTGACCGACCGTGGACGCCGGCGAAGGCCCACTCCCGCGCTGGAGATCGGACACCGCGACGATGCCGACGAGCCGGCCGTCCTCGACCACCGCCAGGCCATGGCTGCGGTGCCGGTCCATCCGTTGTCGGGCCTCTGCGAGGGGGTCGCTCGGCGACACCGTGACCAGGACCGGTGACATGACCTCCTCGACGGCGATCGTGTCGAGGAGATCGAAGTCTCCAGCCCGGACCACCTGGATCCCCCGCCTGGTGAGCGGGAGGGTGTAGATGCTCTCCGGATGGAAGCGGTCGGCAACGAAGGTGGCGAAGGTGGCCGACAGCATGAGGGGGAGGACCAGCCCGTAGTCGCGTGCACCGGTGACCTCGAACACGATCAGGATGGCCGTGAGCGGTGCCCGGGCCACCGCCGCGAAGACGGTGGCCATTCCCACGACCGCAAACGCACCCGGCCGGATCTCCGAGAAGGTCCATACCTGCTGGGCCAGCTCGGCATAGCCCGCCCCGAGAGCGGCACCGATGAAGAGGCTCGGCATGAACGCCCCGCCCGAGCCCCCGCTCGAGATCGTGAAGGCGGTGGCCACGACCTTGCCGGCAACGAGGGCGAGGAGCACGTACCAGGCGATCTGGGGAACTCCGCTGATGCCCTCGAAGAACTGGTTGCGGAGCAGCTCGGACACGAACTCCTGGCCGGTGCCGAGGACCGCGGGCTCGACCACCCCGATGACACCGACCAGGAGGCCGAACAGAACCGGACGCAGCCAGGCGGGTCGCTCGACCCGGGTGGCACTCCGCTCGACCCGGTCCACGAGCTTCAGGAAGAGCACGGCCACGAGCACCGCCAGCAGCGCCAGCCCGGCATAGAGCAGCAGCTCGCGGGCGTCGCCCAGCCCGTAGCTCGCCGCCGCGAGCAGGGCCTCGTCGGGGAGCGGCAGGCTGCGGAAGGTGACGGCGGCGGTGACCGATGCGATCACCACCGACGACAGGTGCCGAACCGAGAAGGTCCGGAGAATGACCTCCATGGCGAAGAGCATCCCGGCGATCGGGGCGTTGAAGGAGGCGCCGATGGCGGCCCCCGCTCCCGCGGCGACCAGGCTGCGGATCTGGTCCTCGCCCAGCCGGAAGCGTCGGGAGATCGAGGAGCCGATCGCCCCCCCGATCTGGACGATCGGGCCCTCCCGGCCGGCCGATCCACCTCCGCCGAGTGTCAGGGCGGTGGCAACGATCTTCATCGGAATCGACCGGGTGGACAGATAGCCCCCACCGACCGTCAAACCGGCAATCGTCTCCGGCACCCCGTCACCAGACACCTCGGGGGCGAACCGGCGTGCCACCCACCAGGCTCCGAGGATCCCGAGGGGCACCGTGATCACGGGGAACCAGCGCGGGTCTCCCACCTCGTGGGCCGCCCACTCGAAGGCGAGCTCGACCCCGTGCAGCGCCCAGACCAGCGAGAACGCCCCGAGGCCCACGGCGAGACCGACCAGCGTCGAGATGCCGAGCAGCCTGGCGTCGCGATCACGGAGCAGATCCGTGCCCCGGCGGGCGCGACCCTGTGGGGTGCTCCTGTCCATGAACCGAAGCGTAGGGCGGGGTACACCGTGCGCCGGGATGGGATGATGTGACCATGCACCCGGAGCTGGCCGAGATCTCCTTCCTGGTCGGCACCTGGGCCGGCAGTGGCCGGGGCACCTACCCGACCATCCATCCCTTCGACTACGAGGAGGAGGTGACGTTCGTGGCACCCCCGGGCAAGCCCTTCCTCGCCTACACCCAGCGCACTCGGTCACCCGAGGGCGCCCCGCTCCACGCCGAGGCCGGGTACCTGCGCCCGGCGGGTCCGGGCCTGGTCGAGCTGGTGATCGCCCAGCCGAGCGGCATCGTCGAGGTTCACCATGGCACCGTGACCGGCAGGCGCCTCCACCTGCGGAGCGACCTCGTCGGGCTGACCCGAACCGCCAAGCGGGTCGACTCGGTGGAGCGGGTGGTATGGGTGAAGGGCGGCGTCCTTCGCTACGAGCTCGACATGGCCGCCGTCGGCCAACCCCACCAGCTCCACCTCGACGCAGAACTCCGACGAACGGGGTGAGGCGGCGCGCTCACGGCCCGATCGATGCCATGGCCACGCGCACGGCCTGGCCCAGGCGCTCCACCGCCAGGTCGATCTCGCGGTCGTCGATCGTGAGGGGTGGACCGAGGAGCACGCGGTCGCCGTCGAGTTCTCGGGCCGAGCCGGTCGACGGGTAGACGAGCAGGCCGTGGTCGCGGGCGGCAGCAGTGACTCGCTCGGTCACCCGCCGTGACCGCGGGTATGGCCGGAGGGTGACCGGATCCGCCACCAGCTCGACGGCCACCAGCAGGCCGAGCCCGCGCACGTCGCCAACCATCTCGCCGGGCCCGAGCGTGGCCCGGAGACCCGCGAGCAGACGGGCACCGGCCGCGATGGCCCGGTCGACCAGGCCGTCGTCGCGAATGCGTCGGAGCACCGCCCGGCCGACGGCGGCGCCGACGGCATGGTGGGACCACGTGAAGCCGTGAACGAACGACCCGGCAACCGCGTCGGCCACCTCCCGGGAGGCCACCACCAACCCGAGCGGCCAGTAGCCCCCCGAGGCGCCCTTCGCCGACACGAGCACGTCCGGGACCACCTGCCAGTGGTCGACGGCGAACCAGCGGCCGGTCCGCCCGAATCCCGTCATGACCTCGTCGGCGACGAGCAGGATCCCGTGCCTCCGGCACACCTCGGTCAGCGCCGGCCAGTAGCCGTCAGGGGGGATCGACGCCCCCAGGGTCGCCCCGCCCACCGGTTCGACGACCAGCGCCGCCACCCTCCCCGGCCCGGCACGCCCGATTGCCTCGTCCAGGCGGTCGGCGTGCCACCGGCCGCAGTCCGAGGGGTGTCGGGGGTTCGGGCATCGCATCTCCCACACCTCGGGGAGGTGCTCGAAGCGCCCTAGCCAGGGCTCGTAGGGGGCCCGCAGCGAGGGCCGGCCCGAGAGATCCAACGCCCCCAGGGTGTTGCCGTGATATGAGCCGTGCCGGGCCAGCACGACCGTGCGCCCGGGCTCTCCCCGGGCGAGGTGATACGCCCGCACCAGCTTGAGGGCCGACTCGATCGCCTCGGACCCACCCGACACCGGGAAGACCCTCCCACCCGGAAGTGGCCCCACCGCCACCACCTCGTCGGCATACCGCTCCAGCACCTCGGTGGTGAACGTGCCGGCGTGGACATAGGCCAGCCGACGGGCCTGCTCGGCCATCGCTGCCGCCACCTCGGCGTCGCCGTGGCCGATCGAGACGGCCACCGCACCCCCGGCCGCGTCCAGGTACCGCTTCCCCGCTGCGTCCTCGATCCAGCACCCCTCACCGCGGACCGCAACGATCGGGTTGAGAGTGCGGTGCAGGACGCCGCTCATCGGAAGGCGAGTGTACGAGCGGCCGGCTCCCGAATTGGCCGGACCACCTTGTAGCGTGCCAGAGGTGGAGCGATTCACCCATGTGGGCCGGCTCATCGATCCCCGAAACCCCTCCAACCTCTTCGCGCTGGCCGTGTCCGGGGCAGCCGGCGCAGCCGGCCTGGTGCTCGGGGGGAGCCTCGGGGCGGGGATCTCCGCGGGGCTGGCAACCTTCCTCGCATGGGCCCTCGGCCGGGAGCTCGACCCGGACCGCCCCTGGACCGCCGGGGCGGCGGCCGTTGCCACCGGCGCCGTCTCTCTCGCCATCCCCGCCGAGGCGGGGACGCTCGCCGTGCTGTTGGTGGCTGCCCGGGTGACGCTGCGCCCGACCGGACTGCCGCCCACCGTCCTCGACCTGGTGGGGCTCACCGTGGTAGCCGGCTTCTTTGCCCGCAGCCCTGCCGGATGGTCGGCGGGCATGGCGCTGGCCTTCGCCCTGGCACGTGACACCACCCTGCCCCCACCGGCCGAACGCACCCAACTCGGGTTCGCCGCTGCGGCCGCCGTGCTCGTGACGGCGGTGGCTACCCTCACCGACGCCCTGGGCGGACCCTGGCAGGCACCGGATGCCTACGAGGCGACGATCGCTGCACTCGGCCTGATCGCCGGCATCACCCTGCCCCGGGAGACCCCCCGGAGCCGGTGCGATGCCACCCCCGCCATCATGTCGGACGAGCGTCTGCAGTGGGCGCGATGGACGGTGCTGGGGGCATTGGTGCTGGCCGGCGTGGTCGGCGGAGGTCCGGCGCTGGGCGCCACCGCCGGGGGATGGCTGGCGCTGACCTCGACCGGGCTGGGAGCAAGGGTGCGGCGCTCGGAGACGTGACGACCCCGGCGCCCGCAGGCCTCGGTCCCCCTACCTCCCGGCTCGCCGGCGCTCGCGGGCGGGACCTTCCCCCAGCCTCCGGCTGGGGAACAAACCAGAGAGTGCGCGGCGCCGTGCGCAATGCCCTGTGCGCTTTGTCCCCCACGAGGTGGGGGAAAGGGCCCCCACCGCCGGAGGCGGTGGGGTAGGGGGACCGCCTCTCCCCACCTCACCTCGGTGCGCGCACCATGCGGACGTGAGGACCGATCTCGGGCTCCTCCCACACCTCCGAGACGGCCACGAACCCGTGACGCTCGTAGAAGCCGGCGGCCGGTACCCGCACCGAGGCCCACACCCGGCCTCCTCCATGGGCGTCCACGTGGTCCTGGCACGCCGCCAGCAGCCACGCCCCCAAGCCCGACCCGCGCACCGACTCGTCCACCGCCATCGCCCGCAGGCGCCAGGCCGGAGCCTCCGGTGCGTCAGGCGAGGGCTCGGGAAAGACCCCGGCCGAGCCGACCAGCTCCCCGTCCTTCACGACGCCGAACCAGCCGGCGTCGGGATGGTCCTCGCCGGGTACGACGAGTTCATCCGTTGTCTGGTGGGGCCGCAGGATCTGGCGGCGCAGCTCACGCGTCTCCGCCGCCTCCACCGGCCGTATCACCTCGATCGAGCCGGTGAGCTTGGCGACCCGTGAGAGCATCACCGACGCCGAGCAGTACTTCCCCTCCGCCATCTCGACCGCCCGGCGGATCCGGGCGTCGTCACACGCCCCCCGAACCCGGTAGGTCACGTGGATTTCGGTCCAGACCCGGGGTGGCGTCGGGGCGCGATCCCCCGCTACTCGTACCTCGAGCGCGTCGACCGGTTGCCGCATCCGGGGCAGCAGATCGGCCAGGGTCACACCCGAGCAGGTCGCCAGGCTCACGAGCATGAGCTCCATCGGTCCCGGGCCAGCGGTCGGGGCGGGCTCGTCGGGCTTGCCCTCGACGGGGAACGTGTGGCCGGATGCGGTCGACACCTCGAAGCGGCGGCCGGATCGGTGGGTGGCGGTGGTGACGAGATCCATGCCGGATCGACGGTAATTGGTGCGCAGCCGCTCGATCGGACCGCCACACTGGCGACCATGTCGACCGTCGAGGCTCCGCCGGTGCCGGGGCTCGCCATGCGCTCGTTCCGGGGTCCTCAGGACTACCCGGTGATGCTCCGCGTGATCGAGTCATCGAAGACCGCCGATGGCGTGGAGCGCAGCGACACGGTCGAGCAGATCGCCGCCAACTACGAGCACCTCGAGCGATGCGACCCCCGCAGCGACATGCTCTTCGTGGAGATCGACGGCACCACCGTGGGCTACACGCGGGTCTGGTGGGACCAGGAGGTCGACGGGCCTCTCGTGTACTCCCACCTCTGTTTCCTGGATCCGGCCTGGCGCGGCAGCGGCCTCGGGCGTCTCATGCTCGAGTGGAACGAGCGGCGGCTCAGGGAGATCGCCGCCGGCCAACCGGACGGGGAGAAGGTGCTGCAGGTGTGGGTCGAGGATCAGGCGGCCGGGGTCAGGGCGCTCTTCGAGGCATGCGGCTACGAGCCGGTCACCTTCGGCGCCGAGATGGTGCGATCGAGCATCGCCGACCTCCCCGACTGCCCGCTTCCCGAGGGAGTCGAGATCCAACCCGTCGCGCCGGAGCACCTCCGGGCCATCTGGGAGGCCGATTCCGAGGCGTTCCGTGACCACTGGGGCTATGTGGCACCGACCGAGAAGGGATTCGAGCAGTTCCTCGCCTTCCCCCACCACGACCCGTCGCTCTGGCGGATCGCCTGGGCCGGGGATCGGGTCGTCGGCCAGGTCCGCAGCTTCATCGATCCCAACGAGAACGCGGAGTACCACCGACTCAGGGGATGGACCGAGTTCATCTCCACGGCACGGCAGTGGCGGCGGCGGGGGGTCGCGAGGGCGCTCATCGTGGAGAGCATCCGGGCCCTCGCCGACCGGGGTATGAGCGAGGTGGCGCTCGGGGTGCACACCGAGAACCCGAATGGCGCCTTCGACCTGTACCTGGGCCTGGGCTACGAGGTGGTACACACGTCGACCACCTATCGGAAACCGCTGTAGGTTCCCGCCGTGCTCCGCGACCCCAACGTCCGCAGGGTGGTGCTCGCCCGGTTCATCTCCCGCTCGGGCGGCGAGGCGGCGTTCTTCGTGGGGATCTGGGGCAAGGCGGCGTTCGAGCTCGGAGCCGATGCCGTGGCGCTGGCCTGGGTGATCGCCGCCACCGGGATCTCGGGGCTGATCGGCTCGGCCATCGCCGGCATGCTCATCGACCGGTTCGGGCCGAAGCGCGTGCTGCTCACCGGGGAGATCGTGTTCGTCCCGGTGGCCCTGTCGATGCTCCTCGTCGAGAGCCTCGGGCAGCTCACGGCGGTGGCATTCCTCATCGGGCTCGTGAGCGGGCCGCTCTACACCTCCATCGCCTCGCTCCCGCCGTTCCTCACGACCGACCCCGAGGAGCTCTCCCGGGTGAACGGCTGGGTGGAGACCGCCGGGATGGCCGCCCTCATCTCCGGCACCGCCGCCGGCGCCGCCCTGGCGTCCTTCGTGTCGCTCGACGCGATCTTCGTGTTCGACGCAGTCACCTCCATCATCGCCGTCGCCCTGGTGGCCGGCATCACGATCCGGAGCGTGCGAAGGGGGCCCGACCGTAGGGGCGGACTCGATCAGCTCCGTGAGGGTTTCCGGTTCGCCTATGCCCACCCCCGGCTCCGCTTCTACGTGCTGATCGGCACCTCGGTGTGGCTGCTGTTCGGGCTCTTCGGGGCCCTGGAGCCTCTCTTCTTCCGCGACGTGCTCGGTACCGGCCCCGAGGCGATCGGCTGGGTCAACAGCGTCTTCGGGATGGGCTTGGTGCTGGGGACGCTCGTCGCCCCAAGGCTCCCAGCCGCCGCCCGAGGGGCACGAGGGGTGGTGACGCTGGTCGCCCTGAACGGGCTCGGTGCGATCCTCTACGTGGGCACCGCGCTCATCCCGGTGGTGGCCTTCGGCGGGTTCACCTGGGGGATCATCATCGGGACGTTCGCCCCGATCGTCCGGACCCTCATCCACCTCAACTCGCCCGAGGCCTTGTATGGCCGGATCACGGGAACGGTGGGCGTCCACGCCGAGGCCGCCAAGCTCCTCCCGCTGGTGGCGGCACCGGCCATGGCCGTCGCCTTCGGAGTCCAGCGCACGCTGGCCGCCTCGGGGCTGGGATTGACCGTGCTGGCGCTGGCCGTCTGGCGGACGGCGTCCCGGCTCGACGCCACCCGCGCCGTACCCCTACCGCCGGTGGAGCTCCCTGCCGTATGGGACGAGCCGATCAGCCCGACGCCGTGAGCGGCGGATTGGGCTGACCCTGGCCCGCCGGTAGCCTGCACAGACCGTGACCTCGCCGCTCCCCCCTCCCCCGCCCGAGGTCGACTACGGCCGCAAGTGGCTGGTGATGATCACCATTTCGGTGGGCGTGATCCTCGCCACCATCGACGGATCGATCGTGAACGTCGCCTTCCCGACGCTGGTCGACGAGCTGGGGACGACCTTCAACGCCATCCAGTGGGTGGCGCTCGGCTACCTCCTCACCATCGCCACCCTGACCCTCGGAGTCGGGCGGCTGGGCGACATCGTCGGCAAGAAGCGCATCTACACGGCAGGGTTCTCGGTGTTCACGATCGCCTCGATGCTCTGCGGGCTCGCTCCCGGCGTGGGCTGGCTGATCGGGTTCAGGGTCGTGCAGGGGCTCGGATCGGTCATGATCCTGGCTCTCGGCGCGGCGATCCTCACCGAGGCCTTCCCACCCACCGAGCGTGGCCGGGCCCTGGGTCTGATCGGCACGGCGGTCTCGATCGGCATCATCACCGGGCCGGTCGTGGGGGGCTTGCTCATCTCGACGTTCGGCTGGCGGGCCATCTTCTTCGTGAACCTCCCGATCGGGATCCTCGGGACCCTGCTCGCCCTGCGGCACGTTCCCAACACCCGACCGGTCGGCGGCCAGACCTTCGACTTCCTCGGAGCCGGGTTGCTCAGCGCTTCGCTGTTCTCGGTGTCGCTGGCGCTCACCCTCGGTCAGGACCTGGGGTTCCGGTCGCCGCCGATCCTCACCGGCTTCGCGGTGGCCATGGTGTCGGCGGTCGCCTTCGTGGCCGTCGAGCGCCGGGCCGCCTCGCCGATGGTTCGGCTCGACCTCTTCCGCGACCCCAGGCTGAGCGTCGGCGTCACCACCGGCTTCCTGGTCTTCTCGGCGCTGTCGGCGACCTTCCTCCTCCTGCCCTTCTACCTCGAGGGGGTGCTCGGCTTCGACGTCCGCGAGGTCGGCCTGCTCCTCGGGGCCGCCCCTCTCGTCGTGGGCATCGCCGCTCCCCTCTCGGGCAACCTCTCGGATCGGGTCGGCGTGAAGCCGCTGACCGTCGCCGGGCTCGCCATCCTGACCGTGACCTTCTTCGGCTTCCTGACCCTCGACATCGACACCGGTGTGCTCGGATACCTGGTTCTCGCCATCCCGGTGGGCCTGGGCGTGGGTGTGTTCCAATCGCCCAACAACAGCGCCATCATGGGTGCGGTACCCCGTGAGTATTCGGGGGTGGCCGGAGGCCTTCTCACCCTGACCCGGCTCCTCGGGCAGATCTGGGGCATCGCCGTCCTCGGGTCGGTGTGGGCGGCGAGGGTGGCCGGCCACGCCGGGGGGGCCGTGGCGGGGGGGGATCCATCGTCCGCCCCTCCCGCCGCCCAGGTGGCCGGGATCCACGACACGTTCGTGGTCGTGGCCGGGATCATGCTGCTTGCGCTGGCGATCGGGGTCTGGGGCCTGCGCCGGGAGAGCCGGCCGCTCGCCCTCGTCCCCGACCCCGCCTGACCGCTCAGATCGGGATGCCGAGATCGGCCTGCTCGGCGTGTTCCAGTGCTCGAACGGCGGCGGCCACGTCCTGGGAGGCGATCCCCACCGACTTGAACACCGTGACCGGTCGACCCCCGGGCTCTTGCCGTCCGGTCAGCAGGTCGGCGATCGAGGCGTCGGGTGGGAACCGTCCGGCCCGGATGAGGTCCCCCGCCTCGGAAAGGGCGGCCTCCTCGTCATCGACGACCACAAATGCCCGCCGGAGCGTGCCCGGGGGGATCTCCGCCATCTCGGGCGTGAAGGCGCCCACCGCGTTGATGTGGGTACCGGGCAAGACCGAACGATCGTCGAACAGGGGCTCGGTGGCGGGGGTGGCGCAGCAGACGACATCCGCCAGGGCGACGGCCGCGTCGGCATCGGCCATGGCCTCGCCTCCCACGCTCCCCGCCAGATCGGAGGCGCGCCCCGTCGTGCGACTCCACACCAGCACCCGCTCGATCGAGCGGACGGAGCGGACCGCCTCGATCTGGTCGAAGGCCATCGCCCCCGCCCCGAGCATGGCCAGCACCCGGGCGTCGGGCCGCGCCAGTAACCGGGTCGCCAGCCCCGAGGCGGCCCCGGTTCGGATCCGGGTGAGCTCGGAGCCGTGGACCAACCCGAGCGGATCCCCATCGGGCCCGAACACCGCCACGATGCCCGCCGGGCTGCCGGGGATCACCGACACCACCTTGACACCGGTGTGGTCCCCCACCCTGCCCGGCATGAACAGCGAGGACCCGAGCCGGACCCGCACGGGGACCTCTCGATCGTCCCCGAACGCGGAGACCATCGACTCGATCGCCTCGGGCATGGGGAGGGCGGCTCGCAGGGCGGCGGCGTCGAGGTATCTCATGAGCGCCACACGTCACACGTCACAGGCATCGCCGTTCATGCCAGCACGTTCCGGGTGGCCACGGAGATCGGCTGGCGGTCGACGGCGAGCACCGACATCGGGACCTCGGTGTCGAAATCGGCATCGACGCCGCTCACCGCCCGCGCCACCATCGAGCCGATCATCGGGGCGAGCTTGAACCCGTGGCCGCTGAACCCGTTGGCGAGCCAGAACCCGTCCACCCCGCTCGGCCCGACGATCGGGTGCACATCCTGCCGGTTGATCGTGTAGAGCCCGGCGATCCCGGAGAGCCCGCCCCGGTGCTCGAGGGCGGGGATCCGGTGATGGAGGGCGTGGATCTTGCGGTCCCGGAAGGCGGCATCGGCGTGGCGGGGGAAGTCGTCGGGATCGGCGACCACCTCCTCCTCGTCCTCGGGGAGCACCGAGCCGAACAGGATCCGGGTGCCCCCTGCATCGGGCCGCAGGTAGATGCCGGTCGAACCGTCGGCGAGCACCGGGATCGGCCCCAGATCGCCCGGGAGGTCCCGGTACACGACCTGGATCCGGGTGGGGTCGAGGGTCCACCGATGCCCGACCCCCGCCATGGCGTTGAGGGCGTTGCACCATGGACCGGATGCGTTCACGACCAGCCCGGCCGGGATGCGCTCGCCGTCCACCTCGACGCCGGTCACCCCGCCGTTCGTTCTGATCAGACCGGTCACCCTGGCCCGAAAGCGCACGACACCCCCGGCCCGGCGGGTGCCGTCGAGCAGGTCGGCGCAGGCACCGGCGGGATCCGCATATCCGCCGTCGTCCTCCACAAGCGCCGCCTCGGCATCCCGGCACTCGTGAGCGACCTCCCCCGAGAGGTCGAACGGGGCGACGCAGGCCGAGAGCGATGGGTGGCGGTCGCGGAGCCCCTCGGCGTCCACCACCGAGACGGCCACCCCTGCCCGACCCAGACGCTCGGCCTCGGCCTGGACCTCGGACCGGGACTCGTCGAACATCCACACCACCCCGGTGCGTATGTAGGTCGAGGCGGGATCCGGCAGGCCGGTGAACTCGGACCAGTTCCGGTAGGCGCGCTGGCCGTCGAGCGCCAGCCGGACGACCCTGGGATCGGTGTACCGGCATCGGGAGATCGATGACGAAGCGCCGGTGGAGCCCTCGGCCGGGCCCGCCCCCTTGTCGAGCACCACCACCTGCACGCTGCGCCGGGCGAGCTGGTAGCCGATGGCGGCGCCGACGATTCCCCCACCGACGACCACCACGTCGGTGGCAGGCGTCACGCCGCCGAGACGCGGTAATCGCTTGCCTGTTCGTCCCAGGAGAGGTCGATCAGACCGCGGGTGGCGGCGGCCTTGACGAACTGGAGAAAGCCGCCGTACCCGAACCGCTTCTCGGAGAAGTCCGGAGCGCGTTTGCGCAACTGGTTCTTGAGCCCGGAGAGGAGCGGCCCCCCACCGGCGTCCCGGGACGACCGGACGATCTCGGAGAGCAGGGCGAAGGCATCGTCCTCGTCGGGGCTGGTCTGCAGCCCGACGACCGGGTCGCCCTTGGCCGGTCCCTCGGTGAGCTCGATCACCTGGGATTGCTCGAGGTGGCGCATGAGCTCGCCGAAGCTCCGGAACCCGTAGTCGGCCTCGCTGAAGGTGGGATCCTTCCTAAGGAGGGCCCTCTTCAGCGACGAAGCCAGCACCTCACCACCGCCGCTCCGCTGCAGGCCGGTCAGCGTGGTGGTCACCAGCTGCTCGAGATCCTCGACCCGGCGGACGTGCTCGTCGGGGGGCGCACCGCCGTCCTTGTCCTTCGGCTCGCCGGCCGGCGCCCGGAAGTCGATCCCCTCGAGGTTCTCGTAGAAGAGGAACTCGTCGCAGGCCGGTGGCAACAGCGCGGAGGTGGAGGCTCGGACACCCAGGCCGATCACGCTCTTGTTGAGCTCACGAAGCTTGTGGACGAGCGGGGTGAAGTCCGAGTCACCGGTGCCGATCACGAAGGTCGTGACGTAGTCGCGCTCGAATGCCAGCTCGATGGCGTCGACCGCCAGCTTGATGTCGGCGGCGTTCTTGCGCACCACCCCCATGCGCTGGGGGATCTCGATCAGCTCCACGTGGTTTCGGGTGAGCATGCGCCGGTCCTCGTCGAACATCGACCAGTCGGCGTAGGCCCGCCGGGACACCACCCGGCCCCGCTCGGCCAGGGCGTCGGCGATCGGCCGGAAGTCGAACGGGACTCTCAGCTCGTGCCGGGCTCCGATGGCGAGGTTCTCGTAGTCCAGGAACAGGGCAATGCGTTCTTCATCGGAGGCCATGAGCCGATGCTAACGACAGGAGCGAGGAGGACACGTACCGACCCGGATTGACATATCGACCCGGGTGGCTCGGAGGGCTTGGTAGGGTCCCGGGCCACGCCACCCGGGATGTCCCGACGTGAGCCCGTCCGTCACCGACGTCTTCACGAGTCTGCTGGTCATCGGCCTGCTGCTCGTGACGGCGAAGTGGCTGCGCTCTCGGATCCGGCTGTTCCGCACGCTCTACCTGCCCGCATCCGTCATCGGGGGAGCCCTCGCGTTGCTGGCGGGCCCGCAGGTGCTCGGCCGGCTCGTGGGGCGCGCAAACGGACCGGGCGTGCTCGAGGGGGGCCTGGTCCCCTCGCCGGTGCTGCTGGTGTGGGACGAGCTGCCAGGCCTCTTGATCAGTGTCGTGTTCGCATCCCTCTTCATCGGCAAGCGCATCCCGGCAATCGGCGAAATCTGGCGCATCGCCGGGCCTCAGGTGGCACTCGGCCAGTCGATCGCCTGGGGGCAGTACGTCATCGGGTTGGTGATCGGCCTGACGGTGCTCACCCCGGTGTTCGGGATGAACCCGGCGGCGGGCGCCCTGCTCGAGATCGGATTCGAGGGTGGGCACGGGACCGCCGCCGGGCTCTCGAGCACCTTCGAGGACTTCGGCTTCGCCGAAGGATCCGATCTGGCACTCGGGCTCGCGACGGTCGGGCTGGTGGCCGGGGTCCTACTCGGGACGGTCATCGTCAACTGGGGGGTTCGCACCGGCCGCATCACCCTCGACGGGGCCGGTGAACCCTCCAGACCCGGTGGGGACGACCTCGCCGATCTCGACGACCGCGAGCCGACCCACGACGCCGGGGGAGCCACCGACCCGCTCTCGATCCACCTCGGCCTCGTCGCAATCGCCATAGTCATCGGCTGGCTGCTCTTGCAGGCCCTGGCGGCGGTCGAGAGGCTCACGTGGGGCGGCGACGGCGGGCTGGAGCTGCTCGTACACCTACCACTCTTCCCGATGGCGATGCTCGGCGGGGTGCTCCTCCAGCTCGTTCTCGATCGGTGGGCACCTGGGGTACACGTCGACCGTCACCTGGTGAACCGGATCTCGGGGACCGCCCTCGACCTGATCATCGTGGCGGCGCTCGGAACCCTGTCCCTGGAAGCGATCGGGGGCAACCTCGGGCCGTTCCTGGTGCTGGCAGCGGCCGGGATCATCTGGAATCTGGGTGCGTTCCTGCTGCTCGCCCCCCGGATCGTTCCCGAGTACGCCTACGAGCGCGGGCTGGGGGACTTCGGTCAGTCGATGGGCATGACCGTGACGGGCCTGCTCCTCATGCGCATCGCCGACCCAGCCAACCGCTCGGGGGGGATCGAGGCATTCGGATACAAGCAGTTGCTCTTCGAACCAGTGGTCGGCGGTGGCCTGTTCACGGCCGCGTCAATCCCCCTCATCGCCCAACTCGGAGCGTTGCCGGTGCTGGTGGGCACCATGGTGCTCCTCGTCTTCTGGATCGTCTTCGGCATTCGCCGGTTCGGTCCCGAGGATGGTTCCTCCTGACCTCCGGTCAAAGGGACGCTCAAAGGCCTGATATGGGTGCCGCATCCAAGGGTTGGGAGAGCATGGCGAATCTGTCAGAGCGGTACGACATGATCGAACATATGTTCGATCATGTACCCGCGGTCCGTAACCGCAGCGACCCCTGGGAGGCGGAGTGGGAGGTCGGTTGGGAGCTCCTGCACGGCTGCCCACCCCCGGTGGAAGGCCACGTGATCCCTCCCGGCCTCGACATGTGGGAACCGGGGCCGGTGCTGGCGGCGATCCTCTCGTCGATCGAGGTCGATGCGCTGACGGGTCACGATCGCGTGGTGGTCCTGCGGGCCCACCAGCGGCTCGCCTCACACCACCAGGCCGAGTGCCTGCAGGCCAGGTCGGCGATCACCGACGCCTACCGGGACGAACTCGCCATCGCCGAGGAGGAGTTCGCGTGGGAGGTGGCCGAGGCGGAGGTTCGGGCTGCCCTTCGTCTCACCCGGCGGGCGGCGTCAAGCGACATGACCCTTGCCCACCATCTCCACCATCGGCTTCCAGAGGTGGCCAGGGCCCTGACCGATGGCGACGGGCTAGATGCCCGCCGGGGTGGGGATGCTCCCGGAGGAGTTCACCCCGGACAACGGTCGCAGGAAGCGTAACGTGTCAGAGGTGACCGGTGGGGACACCGCAAGAAAGGACTCGGGATGAAGAACGTATGGAAGGGAATGACGGTCGGAGCGTTCGCCGGCGCCCTCGTAGGAGTGATCATGGACGTGGTAGAGGGTACCGGACGCCGTGCGGCCGAGGTCTCGGCACGAGCAGCGACCGGCGTGTCCACCCGCGCCCGGTCCGGGGCGACACACCTCGCCGAGTTCGTCGAGGAGAAGATCGACGAATGGGACGTGAAGGACAAGGTCGACCAGGTGAAGGGCGGAGTCGAACATGGGCTCGAGCAGGCGAAGGACGTCTCTGCCCGAGCCGCCTCGGAAGCCTCGACGCGCGCCAAGTCCGGCGCCGCTCACATGGCCGACCTCGTCGAGGACAAGATCGACGAATGGGACGTGAAGGACAAGGTCGACCAAGTGAAGGGCGGAGTCGAAGATGCGGTCGACAAGGGCAAGGAGACCCTGAAGCGGAACTAGCCCTCGACACGGATTCGCATCCAGAGCGTAAGTCGCGAGCCGGTGATCGATCGCCTCTGGGAACTGTGCGAGGACTTCACAATGCAGATGCGGCCGGCGAGCTCTTGGCGCGCCTCTCCTCTCCCTCATTCCCATCCGGCAACCGACAACCTATGACGGATTGACGAGTGCGGTTGCCTCCTCGGCCGTCAGGCCCGATGTCCGGCGGACCGACCCGGTCATGTCGGCGAAGACCACCGTCACCAGCCGCTCCTCGCCCCGTCGGTCCGACATGACGCCGCGGCGCAGGTCGGCGGGAACCGCCTGGGTCGAGGAGGCGAGCAGGGCACCGGACTGCGAACAGAACCGCGCCTTCTGAAGGGCTCACCTGACCGCAGGCCTGACAATGCATCGGTGCCGAGGAAGCTACCGACGGCCTCTTCCGCACACCGGTCCCGGTAGCGTTTGCGCCATGGCGACGGTCACCTTCCTCTTCAGCGATATCGAAGGGTCGACCCGTCTGTGGCAGGCGCACACGCAGGCGATGCCCGCCGCCCTCGCCCGGCACGACGAGATCGTGTTCGACGCTGTGACTGCCGCTGGGGGAACCGTCTTCAAGCACACCGGAGACGGGGTGGCCGCCGTATTCGAGTCGGCTCCTGCCGCGCTGACCGCAGCCACCGACATACACCGGCGGTTGGCTCCCGAAACCAACCCGGACGTCGGGCCGATCCGGGTGCGGATCGGAGTCCACACCGGCGAAGCCGAGTCACGCAGGGACGACTGGTTCGGGCTGACCGTGAACCGGACCGCTCGCATCATGGCCGCCGGCCACGGTGGACAGACCCTTCTCAGCCGGGCCACGGCCGAGTTGGTCGCCGACCGCCGTCTCGAACTGCGCGACCTCGGCGAGCACCGTCTGTCCGGCCTGGACCGATCCGAACGGATCTACCAACTATGCGCGCCGGGGTTGTCGGCCGAGTTTCCGGCCCTCACCACCGAGGTTGCCGTCGTTCACCTGCCCCACTCCCTCACCGAACTCATCGGCCGTGACCCGCTGATCGCGCACGTCCGCAGCAGGCTCGGCGCTGGTCCGGTGGTCACGCTCACCGGGGTGGGAGGGGTCGGCAAGACCACCCTCGCTCTCGCCGTCGCCTCCGAGCCTCCGGAGGGGATCGAAGGGGTGTGGTTCTGCGACCTGGTCCCCGTCACCGAAGCCGAGCGGGTGGCAGCGACCGTGGCTGCCGCCGTCGGGCTTCCCGCAGACGACGCTACGCAAGCCGCCGATCGGGTCGCCCAATGGATCGGCGACCGGTCGGTCCTCCTCGTCGTCGACAACTGCGAACATGTCCTCGACGGGGCGGCTCGACTCGTAGAAAAATTCACCGTTGCCTGTCCAGGCCTCACGGTCCTCGCCACCAGCCGGGCGCCGCTCGGAGTCACCGCCGAACAAGTGATTCCCGTCAGTCCCCTCGAATCCGACGCCGCCGTCGAACTGCTCCGCCGTCGAGCCGAGGCGGCCGGCGCAGGGAGGATCGATGATCGGCGGGTCGCCGAACTGTGCTCTCGGCTCGATCGTCTGCCGCTCGCCATCGAACTGGCCGCCGCCCGCCTCCCCCACCTTTCCGTCGACGACATCCTCACCCGTCTCGACGAACGGTTCCGCCTGCTGTCGGCCCGGCGGGGTGACCCGCGCCACGCCACACTGCTCGCCACCATCGACTGGAGCTACCAACTGCTCGAACCCGACGAGCAGGCGATGTTGAGGACGGCCGGCGTCTTCACGTCCCGCTTCGACCTGGCGGCGGCGGCCGCCGTCTGGGGCGGTGACGAGTACGACGCCATCGATCTCGTTGGTTCGCTCGTCTCCAAGTCGCTGCTCATCGCCGAGGTCGACGGCGCCGGGACCACCGGGTATCGGCTGCTGGAGACGGTGCGGGCGTTCGCCCACGAACGCGCCGCCGAACTGGGCGAGTCCGAGGCCCTCGCCCAAGAGCACGCCGAGCACTACCTCCGCCAGTCGCTCGCCCAACCACCCGTGACCGGCGACCGACAACCGTGGACGTACGTGCTCGAACAGGATCCGGGCAGGGGATTCCAGGATCCGAACCGTCCGCAGGCGGTGGGTTGGCTCGTCGCGCACGACCGGCTGGTCGACGCCGCACGGTTCGCCTCGCGGCTGCTGCTCGTCAAGTGGTACCGGCCGGATTCTGTCGAAGGCATCCTCCGCCGCCCGGAGGTGGCGGACATGCTCGACGACGCAGACGAGCGTGCGCTGTACCTGGCTGCCTCGGCGCTGCAGGCGAACATGGTCGGACGGTGGGACGAGATCCGGGACTTCGCCGAAGCCGCTCTGGCGCTCGAACCCCATCCCCACACTGCCGCCATCGCCGCCGGGCTCGCCGCCCAGATGGCCGCCATCCGTGGCGACGACCGGGTGGAGGAGTTCGTGAGCCTGGGATTGGAGCGGCTGCCGGCCGAAGCGGTCGAACTGCGGCAGTTCCTACGAGAACGGCGCTGTGACGACATCATCCGCCGCAGGCTCGACGACGGGATTCGGCTGCTCGACGAACTCCACGCGGAAGGGAGCGTTTGGGCGACGTTCGAGCTGCTGATGTGCTGTGTGCTGACCGGACGTGACCCCGAACCGCTGATCGCCGGCATGACAAAACAGCAGCTCGACTCCCAGTTCGGATACCGGGCATCCCTCGCCCGCGCATTCGTGGCCGCGGCAGCAGCCGACGCCGATGAGGCGATCCCGCTGTTGACCAGAGCGGGAGCCACAGCGCTCCGATTCAGGGGCTCGCTCTTCGAACACGACGTGCTGGTCGGCTGCGCCATACTCGCCGAGGCCCAGGGCCGGTACGAGGAGGCATCCCGGATGCTGGCGGCGGTGGGCGGAAGCACCCGCACCCCGGCAAGCTTCCTTGTCTACCGCTGGTGCCGTGACCGGGTCCGGGAACGGCTGCCGCGGGAGCGGGTCGGCGGCCTCCGAGCCGAGATGTCCGGCAGGGACGCGGCGTCGGTGCTGTCCGAGGAACTGGCGCGACTGGGGCGTGAGAGATAGGGGATCTGCCCCGCTGACCGCCCCCTGGTCCAGCCTGAAGGGCTGGACCGGTCCCCCCAACACGACCTCCCGTCGCTCGGCAGCGAGGGACAGTTTGCTTCTCCCCCAGCCGGGGGGAGCTCTCGACGTGGGTGGTCCGGTCGAAGAAATCCTTCACACGCTCGCGGATCGCTTCGATGCTGTTCCCATCCTCGTCCCCGGCTCTTGGCGATGAGGATGTGGGCGTCAGGTGCAGCCCCGTCGTCGACGAGGTCGGCAAGAACCAGCTGTCCATGCTCGCCTGGCAGACCAACCGCAACGCCCAAACCGAAGCCGTCTTCGCACCCAAGCGCGTCGACAACGCCGACCCCGGGCCGCCGCTCCAACACACCGGCTAGATCGATCCCCCAAAACCCCGACCGGACATCAAGACGTAGAGACGCGCCCTCGATGCGTCTCCGGGCAGACCCGCCAGCCTGACACCACCGAGAACCACCCGCACCCCACCTATCCTGACCCATGAGACTGGAACCGCGCCTGGTTTCCAACCGCGTTTCCAACCCATCCCGCCCACGTAGCTCAGGGGATAGAGCAACTGCCTCCTAAGCAGTAGGTCACAGGTTCGAATCCTGTCGTGGGCGCCCGAGGTGCACCCCGCCCCCGACCGCAATACGCTGCAGACGTGACCGTCCCCTTCTACGAGCCGCTGTCGTATCTCGACGCGTCGTTCCTCGCCCTCGAGACACGGACGACTCACATGCACGTGGCGGCCGTCGCCATCTTCGACGCCCGGGCGCTGCAACTCGAGGGAGGCGGCATCGACATCGATCGGATCCGCGCCCATATCGAGGCGAAGCTCCAGTACATCCCCCGGTACCGGCAGCGGCTCGGGTACGTCCCGTACAACCGGTCGCCGGTGTGGGTGGACGACGATCACTTCAACTTCGACTACCACGTCCGTCACACGAGTCTGCCGCGGCCCGGCTCCGACGCCCAGCTCAAGCGGCTCACCGGCCGGATCCTCTCGAACCAACTCGATCGGGACAAGCCGCTCTGGGAGCTCTGGGTGGTGGAAGGCCTCGAGGGAGACCGCTTCGCCCTCATCGCCAAGCTTCATCACTGCATGATCGACGGGATCGCCGGAGTCGATCTCACCACGATCCTCCTCAACGTCGTCCCCGACGGGACGATCGAGCAGGCCCCGCACTGGCGGCCGCGCCCGGCACCGACCGGGACCCAGCTGGCGGTGGCCGAGATCGCCAAGGCCACGCGGCGGACGATCGATCTCATCGCCGACGCCGGGGGCATCGTGAAACGATCGAGCTCGGCGCTGTCGACCGCCGGCCACCGGATGTCGGCGGCCAAGGAGTCGCTCTCCTCGGGCTGGCTCACCCCGGCCAGCCGGACGCCGCTCAACCCCGAGATCGGCCCCAACCGGCGGTTCGACTGGACCGAGATGGGCCTCGACGAGATCAAGGCGGTCAAGAACGCCCTCGGGGGGACCGTGAACGACGTCGTGCTCGCGATCGCCACCGGGGCAGTCCGCCACTTCCTCCAGGTCCACCGCAACTACCCAGTGGATGGCCTCGAGTTCCGGGCGATGGCCCCGGTGAGCGTGCGGATGGAGCACCAGCGCGGACGGCTCGGGAACCAGGTGGCGATGTGGCTCGTCGAGCTCCCGGTGGGATCCGCCGACCCGGCCGGGTGGGTGCACCAGATCGCCGGCGAGACCCGCCATCTCAAGGAGACCGATCAGGCACTCGGAGCGGCCACCATCGTCGAGCTCTCGAGCGGCACCCCGGTGCCGCTCCTGTCCCTCGCCTCCCGACTCGCGAGCAACGTCCTTCGGCCGTTCAACCTCACGATCACCAACGTGCCCGGCCCTCAGTTCCCCATGTACCTGCTCGAGGCCCGGATGGTCGCCAACTACCCGATCGTCCCGCTCTGGGCTCAACACGGGGTGGGCCTGGCCCTCTTCAGCTACGACGGGCGCCTGCAGTGGGGTATCCACGCCGACTACGACGCCCTCCCCGACACCGGGGCGTTCGTCGAGTCGCTTCACCACGCGTTCAGGCAACTCCAGAACGCGGCCACGACAGCCGGCTGACGATGACGGTCGACGTCCTACTGATCGCGGTGGGGGTGGTTGGCCTCGTCTTTGGCGCCGATTGGCTTGTCCGGGGTGCCTCGTCCCTCGCCGAGCGGCTCGGGGTTTCCCCCCTCGTCATCGGTCTCACCGTCGTCGCGTTCGGGACCAGCGCTCCCGAGCTGGCAGTCTCGGTGGGCGCTGCCATCGGCGGTAGCACCGACGTCGCCCTCGGGAACGTAGTTGGCAGCAACATCTTCAACGTGCTCGTCATCCTCGGCGCCGCCGCGGTGGTGCGGGCCCAAGTCGTCCAACGCCGGCTGGTCCGAATCGAGGTCCCGTTCCTGATTGCGGTCTCGGCCGGAGCCTTGCTCGTCGCCACCGACGGCGAGGTGGGTCGGGCGGAGGGGGTGACGATGATCGCGGTGGGTGTCGGCTACACGGTCTGGCTGATCGTGGCGGCCAGGCGTTCGCGCGAGCCCGAGCCGGAGGTCCCCGGCAGCGGACACCACCGGACCCCGGCGGCGCTCGGCCTGGTGGCGGTGGGCCTGGTGGCGCTGGTCGCCGGTGCCCAGGCGCTCGTGTCCGGTGCCACCGGCATCGCTGGCGACCTCGGTGTGTCGGAGCTGGTGGTGGGGCTGACCGTGGTGGCAGCCGGGACCTCGCTTCCCGAGCTCGCCACC
Source organism: Acidimicrobiia bacterium (assembly GCA_046484325.1). GTDB lineage: Bacteria > Actinomycetota > Acidimicrobiia > Spongiisociales > ZC4RG35 > JAWOJB01. Next base: position 52,418 of record JAWOJB010000063.1, read on the forward strand.
TCGCTCATCGCCGCCCGTCGGGGCCAAGCCGACATCGCCGTCGGCAATGTGATCGGCTCGAACCTGTTCAACCTGTTGATCGTCCTCGGGACGACGGCGACCATCCTGCCGGTGCCGGCCTCGATCGCTGCCCGTACCGTGGACCTCCCGGTCATGACGGTCGTGGCGGTGGCCTGCCTCCCCGTCTTCTTCACCGGACACCGGGTGAGCCGGTGGGAGGGGTGGGTCTTCCTGGCTGGATACCTGGGCTATGCCACCTACCTGGTCCTGCGGGGGATCGGATCCCCTGTGGCGAGCGACCTCGGCACCGCTCTCGCGGTGTTCACCTTGCCGCCGCTGTTGCTGACTCTCGCCGTGCTCGCCGTCCGCCAGCTCCACGCCGAGCGCCGCCGAGCCTCTCGGCCAACGTGAGTCGCCGACCCCTGGCCGGGGCGCTGGCCGGTGCCGTGGCCATCTCGTTCTCGGCGATCTTCTTCGCTCTCTCGGAGGTGGCGCCGCTGAGCGGTGCCTTCTACCGGATGGCCTACGCCCTGCCCGTCCTCGGGTTCCTCTGGCTCCGTCATCGTGGGGTCGACCGCCGCACCGGCCGTGACCGCCTGCTCGCCGCCGTCGCCGGGAGCCTGCTCGCCCTCGACGTGATCGCCTGGCATGCGTCGATCGGCTACATCGGCGCCGGGCTCGCCACCCTCATCGCCAACAGCCAGGTGGTGATCGTGCCCCTCGTCACCTGGGCGATCTTCGGGGAGCGCCCGGCTCCCTCCGCTCTCTGGGCCATGCCCGTCGTGATGCTGGGACTGGCCCTGATCACGGGCCTCGGACGGACCGATGCCTTCGGCTCGCGACCGGTGCTCGGCGTCGGGCTGGCGGTGGCGGCGGCGGCCCTCTACTCGGGCTTCCTCATCGCCTACCGGCGCTCGAACCGGGCGCTCGCCCATGCCTCGGGACCCCTCCTCGACGCCACCGCCGGAGCGGCCCTCATCGCGCTGGCCGCCGCAGCGCTCGTCGGAGGTGCTGATCTGCTGCCCACCTGGCCGGCCCACGGGTGGCTGCTGCTCCTCGCCCTCAGCGCCCAGGTCGGCGGCTGGCTGGCGATCGGGTACGCCCTCCCGCGGCTCCCGGCCGCCCAGACCTCGTTCGCCATCGTCCTCCAGCCCTGCCTCACCCTGCTGTGGGGCGGGATCATCTTCGGCGAGCGACCCTCCTGGGTGCAGGGTGCCGGGGTCGCTCTCGTGCTCGCCGGAATCGCCCTGGCGGTGACGGGTGGCGCTCGCACCGGATTGGTCAGGACCGCAACCAGTGCTCCAGCACCCAGCGGTTGACCGCCTCGGGGTGTTCCATCGGCGACATGTGCCCGGCGCCCGGGATCACCCGAGCGGTCACGCCGCCAGACTCCGCCATGGCCGCCGCCTCCTCGGGCGGGGTGATGGCGTCGTGTTCGCCGACCAGCACCGCCAGCGGCGCCTCGAGGGTGGCCAGCACCTGCGTCCGATCCGGTCGATCGCGCATGCCCCGGAGATCGGCCACCATGGTCTCGGCCGGCGTCTCCTCGATCATCGTTCGCAGGCGGGCCCGTACGAGAACACCGGCCCCGGCGGCGACGAGACGCGGGATCATGTCGGCGGCGACCCGGCCCGTTCCCTCGGTGGCGGCGACCTCGGCCATGGTGTCGCGGCCGGTCCGGGTCTGGTCGGTATCGGAACCGGATCGCGTGTCGATGAGCGTCAACGTCCGCACGAGCTCGGGTCGCCGCTCGGCCAGGGCCAGGGCCACGTAGCCCCCCATCGACAGGGCGACGACGTCGGCCCCCTCCAGCGTGATGGCCTCGATCACCGCTGCCAGGTCGTCGGCCAGCAGCTCCGGTGAGTGCACGGCGTCTCCCACCCACGGGGAGGCACCGTGCCCCCGCAGATCCACGGCGACGCAGCGCCGGTGTCGAGAGAGCGCGATGAGCTGATCGAGCCACATCCGATGGTCGAGCGGGAAGCCGTGGATGAACAGCGCCACCCGGCCGTTGCCGAGCGCGTGGCAGGCCAGACTCGCCTCGCCCACCCTGAGTACCGACGTCTCGAGCACAGGGCGACCCTAGAGGACTTCGACGACCGAGGCCGCCTTGACGGCTCCCCAGTCCAGATGGGCGCGCCACACCTCCTCGCCCAGCGACGCCGACGACGCCGGTGCCAGGTGGTAGACGTCCCCGGGGAGGGCCCGCTCGGTCACCTCGTCCCGCCGGATCGGGTCCACGGCGGCCTCGGACAGGACGTGGGTGGGGAAGCGCATGGCCTCCTGGAACACTTCGAGCGGACCCCGAGGTTGAATGTGGAACGGTCGTCCGAGGAGATCGTCGAGCTCGGCGGCAAGCCAGGCCGCTCCTGCATCGAGTGCCACGTCGAGACCCTCGGGCCGGGGCAAGCCGAGCTCCTCGAGCCTGTGATGGACATATGGCCGGTAGGCGTCGACCAGCAGACCGGACAGGCGCTCGGAGGCTTCATGCACGACCGGACTCTCCCACGTCCCGGGTCATCGATCACCGAATACCTGGACCACCATGAGGCCGGACGGCCCGCGGACGGCGGCGATTCCGACCACGTCGTACTCCCTGCGCAGCATGTTCTCGCGGTGGCTGGGAGATTCCATGAGCCCGTCGTGCACGGCGCGCGACGAGGCGGCGAGGGCCAGGTTCTCCCCCACCCGGGTCAGCCGGATGTCGGCCTGGCGCACCCGGTCTGAGACCGTCCCCGTTGTGGGCGAGGTGTGGGAGAAGAAGCCGTTGACGTACATGTCGATGGCATGGCCACGCGCGACCTCGGCCAGACCGTCGGACCAGCCGAGCGGGTCGGCCCCGGCTGCCGCCCGCGACATGTTGAGCCTGGCGTAGAGGTCGGCGGCATCGTCCGGCCGGGACTCCAAGTCGCCGGGTGAGGCGGGCTCGATGGCGATGGTGTCGCCCTCCTCGAGCACCACCCGACGTGTGCCCAGGCCCTCTCGGAGCGCCAGCAGGCTGTCGAGCACCTCGTCTCCCGCCAGCCGCTGGAACAGCTGCTGGGGCATCGCTCCCGGTGCCGCGATCCAGGCGATCACCGAGGACTCCTCGAGCGTCGACTCCACGGTCTCTGGGGGGTCGAAGGCCCGTAGGACGGTGACGCCCACGAGCACGATCACCACGCCCCAGGCGGTCGCCACCAACGATCCTCCGAACCGGTTGACCAGCGTGAGACCCGGCAGCCGCATCATCCTGCCGAGATAGTGGGCGAGCACGGTCATGGCGACTCCGACCGCGATGAACAGGGCCACTCCTGCCCCCAACCGGGCCCACTCGGGGGTCATCCCGAATCGATCGGCGAGCTCGTCGCCGAGCGGAGCGGCCAATCGAAACGCGATGAGCACACCCAGAACCGGGCCGGCCAGGTCGAGGGCCTCGCGAACGAACCCTCGCATCCAACCCCGCACCAGCAGGGCGGCGAGGAACATGCCGAGGAGGAAGTCGATCATGACCTGTCCCGGAGCGGGCTCATCCCTCGCCTGGCAGCGGCAGGTCGAGGACCTCGATCCGCATCCGCTTGTTGGCCTTGCCCTTCGACTCGGTCTTGACGACCCTGACCCGGCCGACCTCGAGGGTGGAGCGAACGTGGGTGCCACCGTCGGCCTGCCGGTCGAGCCCCACGATGTCGACTACCCGGATCTCGCGCACGTACTCGGGGATCAGGTTCACCTTCGTCCGGATCAGGTCGGGGTCGGAGAGCGCCTGATCCCGGGCGAGGTAGAGGATCTCGGCCGGATAGCCTCGGGCCAGCTCCCGGTTGAGCACCTCCTCGACGCTCCGGCCGAACTCCTGGGAGATGCCCTCCAGCTCGAAGTCCATGCGGGCCACCCCCGGTTCCATGTTGCCGCCCGTCACCTTGGCGCCGAAGTCCCGGTAGACGACGCCGGAGAGCGCATGTAGGGCGGTGTGGGTCCGCATCAGCAGGTACCGGCGGTCCCAGTCGATCACCGCCTCGACCGGCGTGCCCGGACCGGGGAGCTCGTCGGTGTCGACCAGGTGGACGATCCGGCCCTGGCTACGCACGGTGTCGACGATTCGCGCCTCCCCGTCACCCCAGCGCACGACCCCCGTGTCGCCGGGCTGGCCGCCACCCCGGGCGTAGAAGGGCGTGCGATCGAGGATCAACCCCCCCTCCACGACCTCGATCACCGAACCCTCGGCGACGGCGCAGTAGCTGTCGGCGGCGGCGATCTCCTCGATGTCGGGCACGGCGACCTCCGGACCGGTTGCCACCAGGCTAGAGGCGTCGCCCTCCTACGCCGGTGAGCCCCGCCGGGCTTCCTCGGAGCTCTCGCCGGGACCCCCTCCCGTCGTTTCGATCTCGGCGGTGTCGAACAGCCTCGCCTGGGCCCCCGGAGACCGGCGGCGCTGCGGCACCAGCCTGGCGGGCGGCGGTGACCGCTCGATCATGGCATCGGTGGCCTCTTCCCACGACTCCCCCAGCATTCGAGTGCGCCAGATGTGGCCGACGATCACCCGGATCACCGAGAGCACGGGCACCGCCACCAGCACTCCGAGCAGGCCCGCCACCGAGCCGCCGACGAGGAGGGCGACGAGGATGGCGAACGGTGAGAGCTGGACCCGGGACCGGAGCACGACCGGGGTGACGATGTGGTTGTCGATCTGCTGGACGGCCGTGAGGGCGAGGACGGCTGCGATCGCCTTGCCGGGGGAGCCCTCCAGCAAGGCCACGAACGCGGCCAGCGCCCCACCCACGAACGGGCCGATGAAGGGTATGAGGTTCAGGAATCCCGAGAGCACCCCGATGATAAGCCAGAAGGGGACGTCGACCAGCCGGAGCGCAAGGCTCGACATCACGCCGACGATGGTCGCCACCACCAGTTGCCCCCTGACGAAGCCGGTGAGGACGCCGAACACGTTCCCCCCCACGTACGCCACCTCGGCCCTGCCACCCGGCGGCACGAGCATCGGCGCCGTACGGCGAAGCCTGGGGAGGTCGAGCAGCAGGTAGAAGGCGAGCACCGGTACGAGGAGGACGACGAACACGATCTCGCTGAACCCGCGCAACACCCTGCCCGCCCCGGTGCCGAACCCACCCAGGTACTCCTGGATCGTCGCCTGGTTGGCCGGGTCCCTGAGCCACTCGAGGATCGTCGCAGAGGTCCACACCGGCCCGAGGTCGATTCCCAGCTGCTCGCCGAGATCCTGCAGCCATACGACCGTGCGGTCGTAGATGGTTGGGAACTGGGCGACGAATTCGGAGAACTGCTGGCGGATCGGCGGGATGAGCAGGAACCCGATCACGGTGAGCAGCCCCAGGCTCAGCAGGTAGGCGATGAGAATCGCGATCACCCGGGGGAGCCCCGACCGCTGGATCCTCCCCACGAGCGGGTCGAGGATCACCACGGTGCCGGCGGCGAGCACCAGCGGCATCCAGATGACGTGAACCTGGCCGGCCATCCACAACAGCCCGGCGGCGAGGATGAGGGCTCCGATGGTCGCCCAGACCCAAAGCGTCACCCGACGGAGACGGTCTGGGCCGGAGAGCTCTGACACGGAGGGAGTGTACCGACCGGCGGCACCCGGAGCGGGGAGCCCGGCTCGCTACGGGTACCGGACCACCACGGTCGAGCCCGGCGCGACGACGAGTGTCCACCCCTCGCCTTCCGCCGGGGCACGGGATCCGCCGTCACCGGCGACCCAGTCGGGCGGGACCCCCGCCTCTCCGGTGACCTCTACGGGAACACCGGGAGGCACCTCCACCTCCAGGTCGCCTGCCAGCCCGACACGGCCGGTGCCGGCCCCGAGCCGGATCCACCCCGACCCGGCAACCCGGGTGGACGAGACCGGCACCGTCCGGAGATCGGCCTCGACCATGGGCGCCTCCAGGTCGAGCGTCCAGGTGATGCCGGGGGCGAGGCCCACCCGCCATCCTGAGAACCGATACCAGCGATCGGGGGGCCGCTCTTCCACCACCAGCTGGAGCTCGCCCGAGGCGAGCCGCTCCACGACCTGGGGGGCGCCCACCGGACCTCCCTCTCGGAGCGGAGACACCGAGTAGCTGGCGACACCCCCCTCTGCCACGACCAGCCGCCCACGGTCGAGCCCCACCGTCATGCGGCCGGCGGTCGCCGAGACCGGGAACCCGACCACCGTCGCCTGCCCGCTCGGGAGCAGCGGCCATCCGGCCAGATAGGCGCCCGTGGCCAGGATCATCCACGTCAGCAGGATGAGGGCCGGCACCGCGATCAGACGGGGATGCGCTCTGCGCAAGGGAAGGGCGATGGCCAGCGCCACCACGGCGAGGAGCCCGGCGGGCCAGAACGAGACGAGATCGAGGACGAGGACCGGTGACACGGCATCCGAGAGGATCCCGGTGGCGAGCGCGACGCCGGCCGCCACGACCATGAGCCACGATGCCAACGGCCACGGCCCGGCGAGCCGCGGTACCCCGTGCCGCCCGCTCACTCTTCGAAGGAGGCGCCCAGCACCACGACCAGATCGGCGGGCCCGGCCGGGTCCGGCGTGACCTCGACGAGGGCGTCGGGAAACGCTGCCGAGAGCTCGATCGCCTCGGGGAGGAAACCCTCCTGGTACCAGATACGAGACACCTCGACCAACCCATCGGGGTTGTTAACCGCGGACAGCGTGCGGTACCCGGCGTCCGAGAGCTGTTCGGTGACCCGGGCGGCGAGACCCTCGACGCCTGTGCCGTTGAAGACCTGGACGGTGACCTCGGAGGGGGGCCGCGCCTCGGGCGCGGCAGTGGTGGTGGTCGCCGGCTGCGTGCTCGTGGTGGTCCTCGGCGCGGTCGTGGTCGTGGTCGGTGTCTCGCCTGTGGTCGTCGTGGGCACCGTGGTGGGAACGGTTGTCGTGGCGGGGGTGCCGTCGTCGCCGATCCGATCGAACAACCACAGACCGCCGAACACGAGCACCGCCACCCCGGCGATCGCCAGGATCATGAAGACCAGGTCACGCCAGAAGGTCGACGAGGCGGGATCGACATGGCGGCCCGACATCTCACGGCCTCCCGACGTGCGAGCGCGACTGCGGGAACGAGAACATCAACCGGCGAAGGGTATCCCGGGTTCCCGGGCAACCCGGGGTTTTCGGGAGGGCGCGGCTCATCATTGAGCAACGGTGAGGGCTGTGGCCATCTGGCTGCTCAATGATCGCGGATGCCGGGTTGGGCCGCGACGACATCGACGAAGTCATCCTCGCCACCGACACCCCCGAGTTCTGGACCCCCGACCCCGCCGCGTTCCTGCACCGCTGGCCCTGTGGAGGCTCGATCGACGGGACTGGTGAGCTCGGGCGACCTGGTAGTGCTCACCGCCTTCGGTGCCGGCTTTCACTGGGCGGCCGCCGCCATCCAGTTCTGATCACCGACTGCCAGATCACCTGGGACACGGCGATCGGAGAGCTGGCGGTGGGACTCGAACCCACGACCTGCTGATTACAAATCAGCTGCTCTGGCCATCTGAGCTACGCCAGCGACGGTGCCGACGTTAGACCCGGTGCCGGACCCGCATCACCTCGAAACATCCGAGGGCGGCCGCTACCGAGGCGTTGAGACTCTCCGCCCCGGGGGCCATCGGGATCGCCGCCAGCACGTCGACCCGCTCGCGAACCAGGCGGTGGAGCCCGGCCTCCGCACCGACCACGAGTACCACCGGCTCGGCCAACAGGTCGAGATCGAAGATGCTGCGATCGCCGCCACCGTCGAGCCCGACGCTCCACACCCCCATCTCGCCGAGCCGGGCCAGCGCGGCCGGCATGGACGTGACCTGGGCGACGCGGAGTCGCTCGAAGGCCCCGGCCGCGGCCTTGAACGCCGCCCCCCGCAGGGCGGCGCTGCGACGATCGGGCAGGATGAGGCCGGTGACACCGGCGGCGAGCGCGCTGCGGGCGATGGCGCCGGCGTTGTGCGGGTCCTCGACGTGGTCGACCGCCAGCAGCGCGGCAGGCGCCGGGTCGGCGAGGTCCTCGAGCTCGACGAACCGGAGTGGATGACACGTGGCCACCACACCCTGGGGAGCCGTGGTATCGGCGAGAGGGCGCACGTCGTCGACGATCTCCACGGGGACCTCGGGATGAGCCTGGAGGATCTCCGACAGCGGCGGGCGGCCCGCCCGTGACCCCTCGACGGTCAGCCTCGCCACCCGCCCCGCCACGAGGGCGGCGGCGACGGCATGGAGCCCCTCGACCCTATCGCCGAAGCCAGCGGGGGCCATCGGCCGTGTCCTCGACGACGATTCCCACCGCCCCCAGGCGTTCGCGGACGAGATCGGCGGTGGGCCAGTCGCGAGCCGCCCGGGCATTCGTGCGCGCCTCCAGTACCCGTGCCATCACCAGCTCCGGTCCCCCGTCGGTCGCCAGCCCGAGGTCGGCAGCGAGCGCACCGAGCGGTCCGGCGAGGTCGTCGAGCGAGACGGGTGGCGCCGCCTGGGAGTCGAGTCCCAGCACCGACACCAGTTCGTGCACGGCCGCCACCAACCCGGGGGCGTCGCGGCCCTCGTCGAGTGCCCGGTTGGCGTCCCGGAGGGCGTCGAACAGCACGCCAACGGCCTCGGGCGTCGCGAAGTCACGATCCATGTGCGAGCGGAAACGGTCGAGGACCTCGAGGTCCGGCTCGCCCGACGGGCGGCCCGACCGCTCGAGAAACCGGGCGATCCGCTCGTGGGCGGCGGCGGCGTCGACCAGCAGGGTCTCCCCGAACTCGAGGGGTGAGCGGTAGTGGGCTCGGAGGTAGAAGAGCCGGACGGCCATACCGCCGAACCGGGCGATCGCCTCGTGGAGGTCGACGAGGTGGCCGGTCGACTTCGACATCTTCTCCCCACCGAGGTTGACCATCCCGTTGTGTAACCAGTAACGGGCAAACGTCCCACCCGAGGCCGCCTCGGATTGGGCAATCTCGTTCTCGTGGTGGGGGAAGATGAGGTCGGTCCCGCCTCCGTGGATGTCGAATCCGTCACCAAGGTAACGCGTGGCCATGGCCGAGCACTCGATGTGCCAGCCCGGCCGTCCCGGGCCCCACGGGGAGTCCCAAGTCGGCTCACCGGGCTTGGCCGCCTTCCAGAGGGCGAAGTCGAGGGGACCGTGCTTCACATCCGACACCTCGACCCTGGCACCCGCCCGCAGCTCGTCCACCCGGTGACCCGAAAGCCTGCCGTAGCGCTCGAAGGTTCGCACCGAGAAGTAGACGTCTCCGTCTCCGGCCGGGTAGGCGAGGCCCCGGTCGACGAGGCGTCCGATCAGCTCGAGCATCTCCGGGATGTGCTCGGTGGCCTTGGGCTCGACGTCGGGTTCGAGCACCCCGAGGCCCCGGAACGCCTCGGCGAACGACACCGCCGTGCGACGGGCCAGGTCCTCCGCCGAGATCCCCTCCTCGGCCGCGGCGGCGATGATCTTGTCCTCCACGTCGGTCACGTTGCGGACGAAGGTGACGTCGAACCCCCGCCAGGCCAGATATCGCCGGATCACGTCGAAAGCGACCGCCGACCGGCCGTGGCCCACGTGTGGCTCGGACTGGACGGTCGGGCCGCACACGTAGATCGAGATCTCTCCTTCCCGCCGGGGCTCGAGCACCTCGAATCGCCGCCCGAGGGTGTTGTACAGCGTGATCTCGGCCGGCCCCGTGCTCATGGCCGTGCATCGTACGGGGCGGCCTCGGCACTGACGATCGCCAGCGCCGCCACCCCTTCGCCGCGACCGGTGAACCCCAGTCCGTCGGTGGAGGTGGCCTTCACCGAAACGAGCGCCGGGTCGAGGCCGAGGGCGGCGGCGATGCCCTCGGCGATCTCCCGCCGATGAGGGGCCACCCGGACCGTCTCGGCCACGATGGTGAGATCGACGAAGACCACCTGGACCCACGAGGCGGCCATCTCGCCGGCGGTGCGCAACATGCCGATCGATGATGCGCCGTGCCAGAGCGGATCGGACGAGGGGAAGTGCTCGCCGAGGTCGCCCAGCCCGGCGACGCCGAGCAGGGCGTCGATCACGGCATGGGCTGCGACGTCGCCATCCGAGGTGGCGACGACACCCCGGTGCTCGTCCACCACCACTCCGCCCAGGACGAGGGGAGGATCACCCCCCAGTCGGTGGGCGTCGAAACCGGTGGCCGAGCGGAAGGTCACGTCCGGGCGGTGATGCCGTCGAGGCTCACGCCTCGGCCGGCTCGAAGGTGGGGAGCGCTCGATCCAACCGCTTGGTCGCCTCGTCGTCGTCGACATCCAGGGAGAAGCTGAGCTCGGACGTGAGCGTCAGCCTGGCCTTCGACAGCATCCGCTTGAGGGCCGGCGAGATCCCCTTCGTCTGCTGGGCAAAATTGAGATCGCGGACCACCTCGGCCACCTGGTAGATGTCGCCGGAGGTCATCTTCTCGTTGAGGACCTTGTACCAGCGGCTCCAGTTGGCGCCTGCCTCCTGTGGCTCATCCTTGAGCACCGCCAGCACCTTGCGGGCGGCGGTCTTGGAGATGATCGGGCGGATCACCTCGTCGATGCGGTCGACCGGCACCATCACGGTGAGCTGCTCGGTGGCGATGTCGAGGACGAAGTAATCCTTCTTCTCGCCACCTACCTCGTGCTTCATCTTCTTCACGATGGTCGCCGCGCCGTGCTGGGGGTGCACCACCTTGTCGCCCACGCCGTACTTCGAGGTGGCCTTCTTCGAGGTCTTGGCGGGCACGGCGGCATCGGGCTTCTTGGTGGCCATAGGAGGGCGCCAGTGTACCCGAGCCGGTTCAGACCGAACCCGGCGCCCACTCCTCCGCCGACGACCGCAACCGATCGAAGAAGTGGCGGAGCTGCCCGGCCCGGGCCGCGCCGACGCCTTCCACCCGTTCGAGCTCGGCCGGCGATGCCGCCATCAGCCTTGGCACCGAGGAGAAGTGGCGAACGAGCTCCTCCCGGACGGACTCCGGCAGCCGGGGCACCGAGGCGAGGATCCGGTAGCCCCTGGCCGGGGCGGCCTCGTCGAGCCCGGGGAACCCGAGGGTCTCGCCGACGCGGTCGGGGTCGTCGAGCTCGGGATCGGACAGCGCCTCGAGACGCTCGACGGCCCCGTCGATCTTCGAGCGGCGCCGGGGACGAAGGTGGTCGTCGAGCGTGGCCACCCGGAGTTGCTCGACGCCGCGAACCAGGTCGGCGAGCTGCACCCGCGCCAGCCGTCCCTCGTCACCCTGGGCGACCACCTCCAGCTCGATGGAGAGCCCGATCCGGCGCACGACCTCGGCGCGCTGCATCACCCGCACGACGTCGTGGTACGAGGCGAGGTCGGCCACCTCCTGGCGGGACAGGTGGGCTTCGGCCTCGTCCAGACGGCGCCGGAACCGGTCGAGGGTCTGGAGCTCCTGATTCACCCGCGCCCGAAGGGCGGTGGGGCTGGCCAGCTCGATCTTCTGGCCGCCATAGAAGAGGGTGGCCACCTTGCGGCCCTCGCTGACGGCCACCACCGGCCGTCTCGTCTGGATGGCCATGCGCTCGGCCGTCCGGTACCGGGCCCCGGTCTCGTCGGTGTGGATCTCGTGGGAGGGGACGAAGTGCACGTTGGCGGCCACGATCGACTCGCCGTCCTCGTCCAGGATGATCCCCCCGTCCATCTTGGCGAGCTCGGCGAGACGGGCCGGGGTGAACGAGGTCCGCTTCAGCCAGAATCCGCCGGTCGAGACCTCCTCGACCTCTGGCCCCACCCCGAGCACGACGAGCGCGCCCGAGTCCTGCTGGAGGATGCGTTCCAGACCCTGGCGAAGGAGGGTGCCGGGTGCGAGTCGCTCAAGCGTCGAGGTGGTGGATGGAGCGGCTCCTGCCACGAGCCGAGGCTATCAGGTCTGGCCGCAAGCGAGCCGGTCAGAGGCCCCACCGCGACAACACCTCATCCAGACGCAGCCTGCTCCCCGGCTCGGGGGCGGCCGTGCGGGCCAGGCCGACCCGTTCGGCCTCCTCTCGACGGCGGGCATCGTGGGGGACCGCCCGCACCTCTCCGGCCAGCCCCACCTCGCCCCAGGCGGCAGTGGATCCGAGGGGGCGGTCCACGGCGGACGAGGCCACCGCCATGGCCACGGCGAGATCGGCTGCCGGCTCGTCCACCCGCCAGCCTCCCACGACGTTCACGTAGACCTCCCGATCGGCCAGCGACAGGCCGGCGTGGCGCTGGAGCACGGCCAGTACCTGGTGCACGCGCCCCGGATCGAGCCCCCGGACCGAGCGACGCGGCTGGGCGAGCGGCGAGGGCGACACGAGCGCCTGGATCTCGACGAGGATCGACCGGCGACCGTCGACGGCCGGGAAGGCCACCGTGCCGGCGACGTCGTGCTCCCACGCGGCCAGGAACGCCTCGGAGGGGTCGGCGACCTCGACCAGCCCCGAGCCGCGCATGTCGAAGATCCCGGCGACGTGGGTGGGCCCGAACCGGTTCTTGAGGCCCCGCAGCACCCGGAACCCGCGATCGGGGTCCCCGTCGAGCGACAGCACCACGTCGACGACATGCTCGAGCAGCTTGGGCCCGGCCAGCGCCCCGTCCTTGGTGACGTGGCCCACGAGGATGGTGGCGGGGCCTCCCCGTTTGGCGTGACGGATGATCCGGGCCGCCGACTCCCTGACCTGGGCGACGCCGCCGGGTGCCGACTCGATCTCGGCGACGCCCACGGTCTGGACCGAGTCGACCACCAGGAGGTCGGGTCGCTCACGATCGGCGACCGCGAGGATGCGGTCCACGTCGTCGTCGGCGATCAGCAGCACCCGATCGTGGGCGGCCTCGAGCCGCCTGGCCCGGAGGCCCACCTGTTGGGCCGACTCCTCGGCCGTGGCGATGAGGGTCGTCCGCCCGGCGGCGGCGAGGGTGGCGGCCGCCTGAAGGACGAGGGTCGACTTGCCCACACCCGGCTCACCGCCGAGCAGCAGCACCGAGCCGACCACGAGCCCGCCTCCCAGGACCCTGTCGACCTCGGGCATCCCGACCGGGATCCGGTGCTCGGCGTCGTCGACCGTCGGCCCGACCCGGGCCACCGGTGGCAACGGGCCGGTGGCCGCCCGGGCCGGCCCACCAGACACCTCTTCGAGGGGCTCGGGCGAGCGGCACTGCGGGCAGAACCCCATCCACTTGGGGGACCGGTAGGCACAAGAGCCGCAGCGGAACGACACGGGATGGATCGTATCGGCCGGGGGTGACGGGATTCCCGTCAGCGGCGGAGGGCCGCCACGAACAGGTACACGGCGACGGCGACGATCACCAGGAGTGCCGCGACCGACAGCACGGTCCACGGCTCGGCCTCGCGGATCACCGACATCGACACCACCCATGGCAGAATACCGATCCGGAGGGAATCGCCAGTTGGCCCGACACGTCTGCGACAACTGCGGGGCCACCGTCGGAGGCGAGGAGTTCTGCCCGACCTGCGGGTCGTGGCTGGATCCCGTCTCGACGCCGACCCGCAAGGCCGGTGAGGCCGAGTACGAGGAGTTCACCCTGGGTGAGACTCCGCCTACGCGCGCACCGGAATCCCCCCAGGAACGGCGGATCCTCCCCCAGGAGACGGTCACGTGCCCGGTGTGCGGGTCCGCCAACCCTGCGAACAACCGCCACTGCGAGGAGTGCGGCGCCCGGCTGTCGCAGGC
>JAWOJB010000095.1:0-33024 GCA_046484325.1 Acidimicrobiia bacterium
CATCCCACCAGCGAGCGGCGACCGTCCCACAGCCACTTGGTGAACGGGTTACGCAACATCGGTCGGACCTCCACCGTAGTGGTGGAAGAACAGCTCCTCGAGGTCGGGCTCCTCTGCGCTCAACATGACCACGGTGTGGCGGGCCGCCGCCTTCACCAGGCTGTCGGCGCTTCCGTCGAGTCGGCAGGTGAGCATGGGCCCGTCGACGGCGAGGTCACGCACCCCGTCGACGGCAGCGAAGTCCTCGATCGGGACCGGGCGCTCGAAGCGGATCTCGATGCGGCGCATCGACCGGTGGCGCAGATCGTCGACATCCTGCACGGTCACGAGCCTCCCGGCCCGGATGATCCCCACGCGGTCGGCGGTACGTTGCACCTCGCCCATCACGTGGGACGACATGAACACGGTTCGGCCCTCCGCCGCCGCCTGGCGGGCGAGAGCGGTGAACTCCTGCTGGAGCAGGGGGTCGAGCCCGCTGGTCGGCTCGTCGAGGATGAGCATCTCGGGGTCGTGCATGAACGCCTGCACCACACCGAGCTTCTGGCGGTTCCCCCGAGACAGAGTCTTGACCTTGCGGCCGGGGTCGAGGTCGAGGCGCTCGGTCAGCTCGTCGATGCGGGCCCTGGACACCCCGCCTCGGAGGTTGCTGAGGTAGGTGAGCAACTCGGTTCCGGTCTGGCGGCCGTCGACGACGAAGTCGCCTGCGAGGTACCCGATCCGCCGGCGGAGGGCGACACCATCCCGGCAGGGATCGAGGCCGAGCACCGTGGCACGGCCGCCCGTCGGCCGGATCAGGTCGAGCAGCAACCGGATCGTGGTCGTCTTGCCCGCCCCGTTGGGGCCGAGGAACCCGAATACCTCGCCGGCGGGAACCTCCAGGTCGAGCCCCTCGAGCCCGCGCGTGCGGCCGTAGTCCTTGGTCAGACCGTCGATCTGAATGGCCACATCCGACACGAGCCACCTCTCGTCCAGCTCAGGCTAGGCACCTCGCCCTGGCGGCCACCGGCTCGCTCCTCCGGGTAGCGTGCTCTGCCATGGACCCACTCGACCGTCTCCGCGCCATCCCCCTCTTCACCGATCTGGACGAGCCATCGCTCCGGCGTATCGCCGAGCTGGCAGCCGAGTTCGCGGTCTCGGCCGACCACGTGCTCATCGAGCAGGGTCATCCGGCCAGCGGCCTGTTCGTCCTGGAGGCGGGCCGGGTGGCCATCGAGCTTCCGGGAGGCAGGGTGCTCGAGAAGGGCCCGGGAGAGGTTCTCGGTGAGCTCGGGCTGCTCACCGACCGCCCCCGCGCTGCCCGGGTGCGCACGCTCACGGAGGCCGGGGGACTGGCGATCCGCCGCCAAGACTTCGACCGGCTGCTGGAGACCGAGCCCCGGCTGGCACTGGCCCTCCTCCGGCACGTCGCCGGGCTTGTCGCCGACGAGGGCCACTGAACGTCAGCGGAACCGGAGGCAGCGACCCCGGCGGTCGCACCATTCGCACCAAGGCCCGACCGTGAATCCCGGGCCGAGGGCATTCGTCGGGTGCCATGCCGCCGCCGCCGAGGCCACCTCCCGGAGGCGATCGGTGGCGGCGGCGATCCCGTCCGGCCCGTAGAAGATCCGCTCGCACTCGGCCGGGTCCCTTCGCAGGTGGTGGACGTGCACCGCCACCCCGTCCACCTCGCGTCCGAGGGAGGCCAGGGCTCGGGCGGCGGACACCGCATAGAGGTCCGGCTCATGGGGGAGCGGGGCGGAGTGGCGCCCGGTCCGGTGTTCCACCACCGCCGCCACCCGATCCGATTCCCATCCGTTCACGTCGGTCGTGCCGATCATCACCACCGCCACCGGGGCATCCCGCAGCCCGCCCGAGCGGTCGATGCCGAGGCCGGGGACGAGCATCGTCACCCCCATCTGGTACTCGGCCTTTCGGACCTCGGCTACGGGGTGCGGGTCGCGCCGCCAGAGATCGAGGTGCTGCTCGCAGAGGCGGCGGATGTCGGCGGCATCGGCGGGCGACACCGACCGGCAGGCCACCGTGATCGCCGCCTCGGGGTCGCCTCCCGACAGAATGGCCGCCAGCGCCTCGTGCACCTGCGATCCGACGATGGCGCCGGAGGTCATGTCGTCGGCGGCGCCCTCGTCGGTCGGGATCCCGTAGATCGCAGGCCAGGCAGCCGCGCGATGGCAGTTCTCCATCTCCGCGATCCGGCTCTTCGACAGGACGATGGTGCGGGTGTTGGGACCGGGCTCGCCTCCGATCGCCGGGTACTGGCCGCACCTCGCTGGACGGGGGCACCGGAAGCAGTGGAGGCCGGGGACCCGGCCGGGACGTTCCACCGACGTAGCCGCCTGATGCCGGGCGAACACCGAGGCCAGCAGGGAGCGGGCGCGGTCGGGCCCCGGCCGTTCGACCGGCACCAGGTCGTCGCGGGCCACGAAGGCGTCGACCAGCGTTGCTTCGGGCGGAGCCGTGGTGTAGAAGACCGCGGCCTCCACCTCGGACGTGCCGGTGCGCCCGGTCCGCAGCCGCACCGCCGTGACCTCGCCCCCCTCCGACAGCTCGAACTGGTACGGCGCGCTCAGCATGGTGTTTGTCGCCTCGTCGACGACGATGTTCGGTTGGGGGTCGAGGTCCACCTCCACCCCCGGCGCCTTCAGGCCCAGGCTCAGGAACCCGGCAAACCCCTCCTCCATGAGCTCGCGCTGCACAGGGTCGAACACTCCGAACAGGCGGTCGGCGATCTCGTCGGCCGTGTCCTGGTCCTCGGAGGAGGCGTTGAACCAGGAGACACACGCATCCCGCACCGCCAGCCACCGGTCGAGCGGCTGCCTGGGGAGCTTGGAGCCGGCACCCAGCCCGGCGGCCGGACACGACTCGATGAGCACGAGCCGGCGGAAGTCGATCCGGTCGGGCGGCTCGAATCCATACATCGGGCCCCATCCAACCACGTGCTTCGGATCCCGTGGTGCTCCGGGCGGCAGCGGGCGGCGGCTCCGCCAACGATCAGTCGGCGCCGGCCGCCTCGACCTTCCGTCCCCCGCGGTCGAGGAGGGTGGCCTCGGCGACCGCGGCGTCGTCTCCGACCGCCACCACGAGGAGGACCTCCCCTTCGTCGACGGCGACGTGAGACCAGTCCTGCTCGTCCCAGAGCAGGGGTCGGAACCGGTTGAGACCGAGGTAGGCGCCCCAGAACACACCGAGAGCGAGGCCGGCCGTGCCGCCGATCAGCACGGCGGCCCCGGTGTCGAGCGCCGGGAAGACGAGCACGCCCAACCCCGCCATGAGCACGGCGCCGGCGGCGGCTCCGATGAGCGCTCCGGTCGACCAACCCCGCTTCATGCGACGACCGACGTCGGACTCGATCACGTAGCGGTCTGCCGACCACACGGCCGAAACCAGGTCGCGATCGGCGAGTCCCTGGCGCCTGAGCTCGCTGGCGGCCGCCGCCGCCGTCAGGCGGTCCGGGAACACCGCACCCACCAGGGTCGGCCGGGCGCCCGCAGTCATGGTCGCTCCCCGTCCCGGTCGGGTGTGGCGTCGGCCTCCGTCATGGGCATGTCCGATCCTCTGGTCGTCACCCAGGGTGTACCCGGACTCGCCGGCGACGAAACCCGGAGGCTTCGAGCCGCGACCACCATCGGCTCGGCGTGGGTCTGGCGACCGCCTGATGCGGGTAGGTGGTGGAGTGACCGCGATCAGAGCAGGGAGGCTCACATGGCCGGCCCCAGCGAGCAACAGACCAGGATGGAAGGCAAGTGGGAACAGATGCGAGGACGTGTCAATGAGGCATGGGGAGCGCTCACCAACGACGACCTCGACCGCATCGACGGGCGTTGGGATCAGCTGGTCGGCACCGTTCGCGAGCGGACCGGCGAGGCGACCAGGTGACGCTCGAGCTCTCCCTCGATGGTGCGGGCAGCAAAGGTGGTGAACCGCGATCGACACGGGTCGCCCCGCCCATCCCCAGTCGTCGGTGAGCAACCGGAGGACGCGTAGAGCGAAGCCCTGATGCGGCCTGGCGCCGAAGAGGGGACTCCCGCCGGCTCGATCCCGGGTCGAACACGCCGACCCGAACCCCAGCCTCGGCGATGCTCATGTCCAGGAGGATGCTGGCGCAGCGGTCTCCGCCGTGACGGACCGCGTTGCCCACGACCTCGCTGACGAGCAGCCGGAGGTCGTCGAGCAAAGGAGACGGCAGCCGGGGAGATGGGAGATGGCGGCGCGGGCCGCAGTCGGAATCGGGCGGGAGCTCGACCGTGATCCTGTGACAGGCCAGCGTCGATCCGCGGCCATGCATACCGCTCCTCAGCCGCCGAGTGCTCCCGCCAGCAGCCTGCGGATGCGTTGCTCGCTGACGCTGCTCCGGGTCCCGAGCGTCTGGGCGAAGAGGCTCACCCTCAGCTCCTGGCACATCCAGGCAGCCTCGATCGGCTCGTCGGAGGCCGGCAGGGCCTCACGCAACCGATCCACCTCCGCCTCGAGGGATCGCACACGCTCCATCAGCTCCCGATCCCGCGAGATATCGTCTGGGAGCCGGTCCAGCCGGCGCTCGATGGCACCCAGGTAGCGCCGGACGTCGGCGAGCCGCCGGCGTCCCACTCCCGCCACGAACCCTGGATACACCAGCCGGGACAGCTGCTCCTCCACGTCGGCGACGGATGCGGCGAAGGCCTCGCCGTCGAGCCGATCCACACGCTCCCAGATCGACCCCAACAGCTCGTGGATCTCCAGCGAAACGCCGGCGATCTCATCGACCCGGTCGCCTACCAGGCCCTGGACCGCCCAACGCAGCCGGTCGAAGGCAAGGGCGTCCCAGGCGGGCCCGCCCGCCTCGGCGATGAGGTCGTCGAGGGCGGCGTCGAGGCAATCGGCGGCCCACGTCGCGGTGTCCGGATAGGGACCGGCGCGCACCGCCAGCCGGGTCTGCTCGGTCATGACCGGCGCCAGCAGCCGGCCGGGAGAGGCCAGGCCGAGCGCCAGCAGCCTTCGCGTACCACCCCACATTGCCTCGGCCTGGGCATCTCGGGTGGGGAGGAGGCGCACCGCCACCGAGTCGGACTCGTCGACGAGCGCCGGATAGGCCGGGACCCGCCGTCCCGGCTCGCCGATCTCGACCACCCTGGGCAGCTCGCCGATGCTCCAGGCCGTGAGACCATCGATCTCCAGCTCGTGCCGGTGTCCGGTCGATCGTGCGGCCTGCTCCCCGACGGCGCCCCGGAGCGCATCGAGATCGTCACCCTCGGCGAGCGCTTCCCCGTCCTCCCCGACAACCCGGAATCGGGGCCGGAGGTGGCCGGGCAACACCGCCAGGTCGATGGCGTCGGCGGCGAGCGGAATGCCGCTGAGACGCGACACCTCGGTACGAAGAACCTCGGCGAGCCCGCCTCGGCCGGGGTCGAGCCGGTCGAGCAGCGATCGCACGGTGTCGGGGATCGGGACGAGAACCTTGCGCACCGGCTTGGGGAGGGATCGGATGAGGGTCGTGATCAGCTCCGGGCGCATCCCGGGGACCAGCCAGTCGAAGGCCGCCGGGTCGATGCGGTCGAGCCCCCACACCGGGACGATGACCGTGAGCCCGTCGTCGGGCGACCCCGGGGCCAGCTCGTACACCAGCGGCAGCTCGAGAGCGCCATGACGCCACGTGTCGGGGAAGGCGGTGGGATCGGGCAGGCCGACGGCGGGGTCCACGAGGTCGTCGATCGCGAGATCGAGGCGATGGGGGTCCTCGTCGCGGGCGTCCCTCCACCACCGATCGAAGTGGCGGGCGGACACGATCCCGGCAGGCAGCCGGGCGTCGAAGACATCGGCGATGGCCTCGTCGTCCACGAGCAGGCCGGGTCGTCGGGTTCGCTCCTCGAGCGCCGCCACCTCGTGGATCCGATCCTGGTTGAGCCGGGCGAACCGGTGCCGGGTGTCCCACTCTCCGGCCACGAGGGCATGGCGGATGAAGAGGCGGCGGGCGCCGTCCGGGTCGATCCGGCCATAGATCACCGTCCGGTCGGTGACCAGCGGGATCCCGTACATGGTGACCGTCTCGTGGGCCACCGCCATCCCCCGTTCGGCATCCCACCAGGGATCTGAGGACGAGCGACGTACGAGGTGCGCCGCCGCCTCCTCGATCCACTCGGCGCGGATCCGGGCCACCTGCCGTGCCCACAGCCGGTTGGTCTCGACCAGCTCTGCGGCCATCACCCACTCGGGCGACTGCTTGAAGAGCGCCGAGCCGGGTGCGATGGAGAAGCGGGCTCCCCGGGCCCCCCGGTACTCCCAACCAACCGGGTCCTTCACGCCGACCTGGGACAGGAGCCCGGACAGGACCGAACGGTGTACGGCGTCGGGGTCGGCGGGCTCGGTGTTCCAGTGCAACCCGAGCTCGCCGACCAGCCTTCGGATCTGGGCGTTCACGTCCTGCCACTCCCGAACCCGGCGGTAGTCGAGGAGCTCCTCCCGGCACATCCGACGGAACTGGTTGGAGCTACGAGCCCGGCGCTGGGACTCCAGGTGCTCCCACAGCCGCAGCCAGCCGAGGAGGTCCGAGCCTGGCTCGGCAAACCGGCGGTGCAGCTCGTCGGCGCGCTCGCGACCCTCGGCCGGTCGGACCCGGGGATCCTGGATCGAGAGGGCCGAGGCGATGATCGTCACCTCTCGAACACAGGCATGGCGGTCGGCCTCGAGGATCATTCGCCCGAGGCGCACGTCGATGGGGAACCTGGCCAGCCTGCGCCCGAGGCTGGTCAGCCAGTGGCCCGTGCCTGCCCGGGTGAGGTCGACGGCCCCGAGCTCTTCGAGCAGGGCGACTCCATCGCGGATCGAGCGGCGGTCGGGCGCGTCGATGAACGGGAACGATTCGATCTCCCCCAAGCGGAGCGCGGCCATCTGGAGGATCACCGCCGCCAGGTTGGTGCGCTGAATCTCGGGCTCGGTGAACGCCGGTCGGCCGGCATGGTCCTCTTCGGAGTAGAGGCGGATGCAGATCCCCGGCCCGAGCCGGCCACATCGCCCGGCCCGCTGATCGGCGGAGGCTCGGGAGATCGGCTCGATCGGGAGCCGCTGCACCTTGGTCCGTCGGTTGTAGCGGGAGATCCGCGCCGCTCCCGGGTCGACCACGTAGCGGATGCCGGGAACGGTGAGCGACGTCTCGGCCACGTTGGTGGCGAGCACGATCCGCCGGCCCCGATGGGGCTCGAAGACCCGGTGCTGCTCGGCGGCCGACAACCGCCCGTAGAGGGGAAGGATCTCGGTGTTTCGGAGCTCCAGGTCGGTGAGGGCATCCGCCGCATCCCGGATCTCCCGCTCCCCCGAGCAGAAGACGAGGATGTCGCCGGGACCCTCGTGGAGCAGCTCCACGACGGCATCGCAGATCGCCTGAGGCTGGTCGCGGGGCTCGGCCAGCACCGGGTCATCGAGTGGTCGGTACCGGATCTCGACGGGATGGGTCCGGCCGGACACCTCCATCACCGGGGCCCCCCCGAAAAACCGTGAGAACCGGTCGGTGTCGATGGTCGCCGATGTCACGATCACCTTGAGGTCCGGGCGTTGGGGCAGGAGTTCGGCGAGGTAGCCGAGCAGGAAGTCGATGTTGAGACTCCGCTCGTGGGCTTCGTCGACGATGATCGTGTCGTACCGTGCCATCCGCCGATCGCGATGGATCTCGGCCAGCAGGATCCCGTCGGTCATGACCTTCACCACGGTGTCCTCGCCCACCCGGTCGGTGAAGCGCACGGCGTAGCCGACCAGCCCCCCCACGCGGGTGCCGAGCTCCTCGGCCACGCGCTCGGCGATCGACCGGGCTGCGATCCGGCGGGGCTGCGTGTGACCGATCATGCCCACGAGGCCGCGCCCGGCTTCGAGGCAGAGCTTGGGGAGCTGGGTGCTCTTTCCCGAGCCGGTCTCACCCGAGACGATCACCACCTGGTGATCGCGGATGGCGTTGATCAGGTCGGGTCGCCGCCCGCTGATGGGGAGGTCGTCGGGGTAGGAGAAGCGGCGGGGAGGAGCGGCCCGGTGAGGGGGGGTGGGGGCCATCGGGGCGGGAGGCTAGCGGTGACGGCCCGCGACATCCGGCGAGGAGGTCACGGCTCGGGGGTGTGGATCCCCGTCTCGTGCTCGTAGCACCACGCCCAGTGCTCGCCGGGCTCCCGGGACCGGATCACGGGATGCCCGGTTTCCTCCCAGTGGCGCCGGGCATGCCGGTTGGGCGAGTTGTCGCAGCAGCGGACCCCGCCGCACTCCACGCAGTAGCGGAGGTGGACCCACCGGCCGCCGATCGCCAGGCAGTCGATGCAGCCTCCCTCCGGCATCGGCCCCGTCGCGAGGTTCTCGAGGTGCACGCACATGCTCATGCCGCGTCCTCGGATGGGTCTTCTCCGGTCATCGGGATCTCCACGCGGAACACCGTGCGGCCCGGCTCGGACGTGAAGCCGATGTCGCCCCGGTGCTCGTGGACCACGATCTCATAGGAGATGCTGAGGCCGAGCCCGGTGCCGGATCCTGGGGGCTTCGTCGTGAAGAACGAATCGAAGACCCGGGCCGTCGCCTCGGGCGGGATCCCGGCGCCGTTGTCCTCCACCTCCACGACCAGCGTGTCCTCCTCGCAGAAGACGCGGATCACGATGACGCCATCGGTCCGGCCGCTGTCGACGATCGCACAGGCGGCGTTGTCGATGAGGTTGGTCCACACCTGGTTGAGCTCGCTTCCCACCGCCTCGATCGTCGGGAGGTCCTCGGCGTACTCTCGGACCACCCGGATCCCCTCGAGCCGGTGAGTGAGGAGCAGGAGGGTGTCGTCGATGCCGGTGGTGACATCGACGTCCTGGACCGGGGCCCGGTCGAGGTAGGCGTAGGACCGAAGGGCCTTGATGATCGCCGACATCCGGCGGGTCCCCTCCTCGACCTGGTGCACGAGCCCCGACACCTGCCGCTCGACCTGGATGAGGGTGAGCATGGCCGCCGCGTGGTCGCCGCCCGTCGTCAGTATCCGGCGGGCATCGTCGGGCGTGAGCCCGGCCTCGACGAGCCCGGCGGTGATCCGCCAGCCGTCTTCGATGCCTGAGGCCTGAAGGAGCTCCTCCATCTCGGTCTCGAGGTCGGACCGGGCGAGACCGCCGGGACCGGGTACGACCTCCCGGGCCCGGCGCCGGAGCTCGTCGAGGAGGGCGGAGGCCCCTTCTTCGAGCCGACCCGTCAGCTCGCGATCGGCTGCCGCCAGTTCTTCGAGGGCCCGGCGAAGCTGCCCGGCGGCCCGGGCGACCGCGCCGGCCGGGTTGTTGAGCTCGTGGGCGAGCCCGGCCGTCAGCGTCCCCAGCTGGGCCATCCGGTCCTTCTGGCGCAACTGGGACTCGGTCGCCTCCCATCGCTCGAGCACGACCCCGAAGAGGGCACGGACGGCGGTCGTGCTCGAGTCGAGGAGCGCCTCGAGCTCGGACCGGGGGATACCGATGAGCTCGGTGTCGGTGAGCGCACGGGCGGTGGAGCTTCGGGGGCTCTCTCGCAGCAACGCCATCTCGCCGATGACCTCGCCCGGCCCCCGGACCGCCAGCCGCACAGCCCGGTCGCCGGTCTCCTTGAGAATCTCGATCTCGCCGGAGGCGATGACGTAGGCATGGCCCCCCACGTCGCCCTCGGCGAAGAGCTCGGTCCCAGCGCTCAGGGTGATCGGCTCGGCGCCGCGGCCCAGCAGGTCGAGGTCGTCGTCGGTGAGCCCGGCGAAGAGCGGAACGGCACGAATCCGCTCGTCCACGTCAGACCGTCTCGAGGTACTGGTGGACGAGGCTCACGCATACCGCCCCCTGCCCGACCGCCGATGCCACCCTGCGAACCACCCCTTCACGCACGTCGCCCGCTGCGAAGATGCCGGGCACGCTGGTCTCCATGAGCATCGGGTCCCGTTCCAGCGGCCACTCCGGCGGCCAGGTGCCGTCGATCCGAAGGTTCGGCCCGGTCAGCACGAAGCCGCGGAGCGAGCGCCTGACCACCCCATCCAGGAACCCGGAGTGGGGCACCGCCCCCACGAAGATGAAGAGCCCGTTGGCCTCGACCTGTTCGTGCGCTCCGGTCGCCCTCTCCTCGACGACGAGGTACTCGAGCCGTCCCTGGCCGCCGGCGCCGGACACGGCGGCGCCTAGCCGCACGTCGATGTTGTCCGTGGCCCGGATTTTGTCGACCAGGTACTGGGACATGCCGGCCTCGAGCGACGCGCCGCGCACAAGGATGGTGACCTGGCCTGCGTACCTCGACAGCATCATCGCCGCCTGCCCGGCGGAGTTCGCCCCCCCGACCACGAACACGTGTTCACCCCGGTAGGTCACGGCCTCGGATGGTGCTGCCCCGTAGTACACGCCGGCGCCGACGAGGCCCTCGACCTCGGGCACCCCGAGCCGGCGGATGGTCATCCCGGAGGCGACGATCAGAGCCCGGCACCCCAGTCGGTGGCCATCGGAGAGGACGACGGTCTTCACCGGGTCGTCGACCTCGATCCCGGTGACGGCGACCGCGGTGAGGATCTCGCCGCCGAACTTGAGCGTCTGGTCGCTCGCCCGCTTGGCCAGATCGCTCCCGCTGATCCCCGACGGGAACCCCAGGTAGTTCTCGATCCGCGACGAGGTTCCCGCCTGCCCTCCGGTCGCCTCGCGCTCCACGACGACGGTCCTCAATCCCTCTGACGCCCCATACACGGCCGCTCCCAGCCCGGCAGGCCCGGCACCCACGATGATCAGGTCGTAGAAGGGGTTCTTCGCCTCGGTCTGGAGACCCACGAAGCGGGCCAGGCTCAGGGTGTCCGGCCGCTCGAGCCGGGTCCCGTCGGGGAGGAGTACCAGGGGCAGCCCGGACGCGTCGGTGGCGGCCGCCTCGACGACCGCCTTGGCCTCGGGATCCCGTTCGATGTCCTCGAACCGGTAGGGGACCCGGTTGCGGGCGAGGAACTCCTTGACGACGTGGGCGGCGGGTGACCACCGGGCGTCGAACACCCGGACCCCCGTATAGGGGCGGGGTGCCGCCGCCCTCCAGTCGTCGAGCAGCTCGTCGATGACCGGGTACAACCGGTCCTCGGGCGGGTCCCACGGCTTGAGCAGGTAGTGGTCGAGCCCGACCTCGTTGATGGCGGTGATCGCGGCGTCGGTGTCGGCGTAGGCGGTGAGCAGCACCGTCTTCGCCTCCGGGAACACCTCGCGCGCCCGGAGCAGGAACTCGGTTCCGCTCATCCCGGGCATCCGCTGATCCACCACGAACACGGCAATGGTGTCGCCCCGGGCTTTGAGGTCGTTGACCGCGTCCAGCGCCTCTGCCCCCGAGGTGGTCCGCACGATCCGGTGCTCGTCTCCATACCGGGCGCGCAGGTCGTGGGCGACGGCCGCCAGCACCTGCGGGTCGTCGTCGAGCGCGAGAATTGCCGCCTTGGTCAACCGGTCGCTCCCTCCTGGTGCGGGGCATCGCCTGCCGGCACCTCGACGGCGAGCTTAGGTCGAGATCGATCGCCGGGTCGGTGCGATCGCCGATCCGCATCACAGATCGGACGCCCTGCATCTGTCCGGCGCTCGAGGGGTAGGTTCGAAACGGTGGAGACCCGACTCGAGGATCTGGTGGAGTTGTTCGTTCCCCGCACGCTCGCCTTCCTTGGTCGTGAGTACCCGAACGGGGTCGTGCTGCATCTGACGGACGACACCGATCTGCGGCCGCCCCGGGAGCTGTTTCCGGCGTTCCACGGCTGCTACGACTGGCACTCCTCGGTTCATTCCCACTGGCAGCTCGTGCGGGTGCTACGGCGGGTTCCCGACTCGGCCCACGCCGGGGCTATCTCGGCGACCATCGATGTGTCACTCGCCGAGGACCGGCTGGCGGGCGAACTGGCGACACTGGAACGCGCTGCCTGGTTCGAGCTGCCCTACGGGATGGGCTGGCTGTTGCAGCTGTGCGCCGAGCTGAGGGAGTGGGACGACCCGGCCGCCCGCCGGTGGGGGAGCGAGCTGGCGTCCCTCGAGCGCCTGGCGGTCGACCGGCTCACCGCCTGGTGCGATCGCTTGCCGGCGCCCGTACGTAGCGGCGTCCACGGTCAGTCGGCCTTCGCTGCCGGGCTCGTGTTCGATTGGGCTGTGGCGGCGGGGCGCGACGACGCACGGGAACTCGTCGCCGGGGCCGCCCGCCGGTGGTACCTCGCCGATCGGCGCGCCCCGCTGGCCTACGAGCCATCCGCCGGCGACTTCCTCTCGCCGTCGCTCGCCGAGGCCGATCTCATGCGGCGGGTGCTGTCACCGACCGATTTCGCCGGGTGGATCGACGGGTTCTTCCCGGCGGGCGACCCTTCACCGGCCGGGATGCTGGTGCCGCTGCCCCTCGTCGATCCTGCCGACGGGCGACTCGCCCACGTAGCCGGGCTGGTCCCCAGCCGGGCTTGGATGGCGGAGGGGATCGTCTCAGCCCTGCCCGGAGGGCACCGCTTGCGGGAGCCACTTCTCGAAGTGGCCGCCAGCCATCGGGCCGCGGCCGTCGAGCCCGCTCTCCATCCCGACTACATGGTCTCGCACTGGGCTCCCACGTTCCTCGTCTATCTCCTCACCGGGAGAGGCCTGGGCCAGCGTCGGCCAGGGGCCCCCGAGTGAGCCTCACCCGTCGAAGCGGAGCACCGCCCCCACCCCGGGTAAGGCGCTCGCCACGGTGACGTACACCCCGCCGTCGGGACCGACCGCCACGCCGCTCGGGGAGAACAAACCGGTCGCCACCGGCGTCCGGGTCCCATCCGGGGCGACCGCCCTCCCCGGCCCATCCACTGAACTTGAAGCGCCAATATGTGTCGCTCCAAGTGCACTCGATGGGTGGGCACCGGCCGAGCCACACCCCGTCGGCCGACTCAGACGAACGCCGCAGGGTCCCGCTCGAAGGTCTTGAGGCAGCCAGGGGCGCAGAAGAAGTACTCGACCCCGTCGTGGGTGGTGGACCACCGGGCGGTGGCGGGGTCGACGGTCATCTCGCACACCGGGTCGATCGCTTGGGCAGGCGGGTTCACGGCCACGGCCACTGACGGCGCAGCCGTCGACCGCAACGCCACGAGCTCGGCGAGGATCGCCACGGCCACCTCCTGGTGCTCGGTGGGGCCGAGATCGAGGCCGGCGGGCGCGCGCACCCTGGCGATGCGGGCTTCGTCGACGCCCTGTTCGCGGAGCCACTCGAACACGTTCGACGCCCGTTTGGCCGAGGCGACCAGCCCGACGTAGGCGGCCTCGGTGGCGAGGGCCGCCTCGAGCGCGGGCTCGTCGTAATGGCCCTGGGTGGCGACGACGACGAACGAGCCCGGGCCGACGCCCTCGGCCGCCGGGTCGTCCACCGCCGTCACCCGCCACCCGAGGACCTCGGCCAGGCCGCGCAGGGTGGCGGTCATCGGCGATCGTCCGATCACGTGCAGATGGGGGGCGGGCAGCACCGGTTCCACGTAGACCTCCATCGCACCCTCGCTGGAGCAGGCCATCGGCACCTGCACCACACCGTCCCGATGGTCGTGCTCGCCGAGCACCAGCAAGCGGCTGCGGCCGTCGGTCATGGCCCCCAGGGCCTCGGCGACCAGGGTCGGCTCGGCGCAGGCGCCGCCCATCCAGCCTTCGACGGTTCCATCCGGATGGACGATCGCCTTCGACCCCACCCTGCCGGACGACGGTCCCCGCCGCCAGGTCACGGTAGCCAGAGCGAAGGGGCGTCCTGCCTCGCGAAGGCGAGCCGCCCGGTCGATCGCGTCCATCAGCCGGTCACGGCGAGACCTCGACCCCGTGGATCGCCCCCCACACCCGGTGCGGGAGCACGGGCATGTCGATGTTCGTCACCCCCTCCGACCACAGGGCGTCCACCACGGCGTTGACGTAGGCGGCGGGGGAGCCGACCGTAGCCGACTCCCCGACCCCTTTTGCCCCGATCGGGTGGTGGGGGGAGGGTGTCACCGTCTCGCCGAGCCGGAAGCGAGGTGTCTCCCAGGCGGTGGGCACCAGGTAGTCGAGGAAGTTCGACCCGATGCAGTTGCCGTCCTCGTCGAAGGTGATCCACTGCATGTTGGCCTTGGCGAAGCCCTCGGTGAGCCCGCCGGTGATCTGGCCCTCGACGATCATCGGGTTGATGCGGACGCCGCAGTCGTCGACCGCGACCATGTCGAGAACCTTCCAGGTCCCGTCGCCGGGGTCGACCTCCACCACCACGATGTACGACCCGAACGGATAGGTCATGTTGGGCGGGTCGTAATAGTGGACGCCTTCGAGCCCGGCCTGCATTCCCTCGGGGTGGTTGGTGTAGGCGGCGAAGGCGATCTCCTGGATCGTGACGCCCTGGTCGGTGCCCCGCACGAAGAACCGGCCCGGTTCCCACTCGAGGTCGTCCTCGGCGGCCTCGAGCAAATGGGCGGCGAGTTGCCTGGCCTTGTCGCGGAGCTGTCGAGAGACGATCGCCGTCGCCGCCCCGCCAACCGGTGTGGAACGGGAGGCGTAGGTGCCCAGGCCGTAGGGGGTGTTGTCGGTGTCGCCCTCCATCACCTTGACGTCGGTGAAGGGGATCCCGAGCTCCTCGGCGACGATCTGGGCAAACGTCGTCTCGTGGCCCTGTCCCTGGCTGCGCACCCCCAGCTTGAGGATGGCCTTGCCCGTCGGGTGGATCCGCAGCTCGGCCGAGTCGAACATCTTGAGCCCGGCGATGTCGAACTCCCGGGAGTTGCCGGCCCCCACCACCTCGGTGAACGAGGCGATCCCGATCCCGATCCGCTTCCCATCGGGGTGGGGCTCCTGCTGCCGGCGGCGCCAGCCCTCGTAGTCGATCATGTCCATCGCCATTTCGAGGGCGGTGTGGTAGTCACCCGAGTCGTAGACGAACCCGGTTGGCGACAGATACGGGAACTGGTCGGCCCGGATGAAGTTTCGAAGGCGAAACTCGGCCGGGTCGAGCTCCATCTCGTGGGCCGCCTTGTCGACCAGCCGCTCGATGAGATACGAGGCCTCGGTCACCCGGAACGAGCACCGATAGGCCACGCCGCCCGGCGCCTTGTTGGTGAAGAGGCCCTTGGCGGTGACGTGGGCGGCCGGGAAGTCGTAGCTCCCCGTGCAGATGTGGAAGAGGCCCGCCCGGAACTTGGTCGGCTGGGCGTCGGCATAGAAGGCGCCCTGGTCGGAGAGGATCGAGGCCCGCATGGCCAGGATCCGGCCGGACTCGTCGAGGGCCAGCTCTCCGTGCATGTGATAGTCGCGGGCGAACCCGGTCGAGATCAGGTTCTCGGAGCGGGTCTCGATCCACTTGACAGGCTTGCCGAGGAGCAGCGAGGCAGCGGTTGCAACCACGTACCCTGGGTAGATCGGCACCTTGTTGCCGAACCCGCCTCCGATGTCGGGCGAGATGATCCGGATGTTCTCCTCGGGGAGCCCGGCGACGATCGCGAACAGCGTGCGATGGGCGTGGGGAGCCTGGGAGGTGAGGTAGATGGTGGCCTCCCCGGTGGCCGGATTGATATCGGCCAGTGCCCCGCAGGTTTCGAGCGGGGAGGGGTGCGAGCGCGGGTAGTGGGTGTCGAGCGTCACCACCCGGGCTGCCCGGGCAAAGGCGGCATCCGTGGCGGCGGCATCACCCGCTTCCCACGTGTAGGCGACGTTGTCGGTCTGGCCCTCCTTCTCGTCCCGGATGAGCACGGCACCGGGCGCCATCGCCTGCTGGGGGTCGACGATCGCCGGCAGGTCCTCGTAGTCGACCGAGATCAGGTGGAGGGCGTCGCGGGCGACATAGGGGTCGGTGGCGATCACGGCCGCCACCTCCTGGCCCTGGTATCGGACCTTGTCGGTGGCGAGCACGGCCTGGGTGTCGCCCGAGAGGGTGGGCATCCAGGCCAGGTTGTGGGCGGCCAGCATCTCGCCGGTGATCACCGCCACCACCCCCTCGACCGCCTGGGCGTCGGAGGGGTCGATCGAGAGGATCCGGCCGTGAGCGATCGGGGAGCGGAGGATCGCCATGTGGAGCATGCCCGGCAGCGAGAAGTCGTCCAGGTAGCGGCCGGCCCCCTGGATGAACCGGTCGTCCTCCTTACGCCGGACGGAGTGTCCGATTCCACCGATCTCGGGGCTCGTGCGCGGCTCGTGGAGGGTGGTCATCTCAGCTCCCCTGCATCTCGGCGCCGGCCGCCTGGATGGCGGTGACGATGTTCATGTAGCCGGTGCACCGGCAGATGTTGCCGCTGATCGCCCATCGGACCTCCTCGTCGGAGGGGCTCGGGTTCTCCGCGAGGAGCGAGGCCCCGACGAGCATCATGCCGGGCGTGCAGAAGCCGCACTGAAGCCCGTGGTGCTGCTTGAAGGCCACCTGGATCGGGTGGAGGGAGCCGTTCTGGCGCAAGCCCTCGACGGTGCGAAGGGAGGAGCCATCGGCCTGGACCGCGAACATGGTGCACGACTTCATCGGGAGACCGTCGACCAGGACCGCACATGCGCCGCACGAGGTCGTGTCACAGCCGATGTGGGTGCCGGTGAGACCGAGGTCCGAGCGGATGAAGTCGACCAGCAGCTTGCGGGGCTCGACCTCGCGACTGTGGGTGGTGCCGTTGACAGTGACCGTGATCTCCATGCTCAACCCTCTCCTCGGGCGATGGCGAGGGCCTTCGTGAAGCCTCGCTTCGTGTATTCCCGCACGAGCGCCCGCTTGTACTCGGCGGGACCGCGCACGTCGTCGGTCGGCTCGCAGGCCCGGCCGGCGATGTGGGCTGCCTCGGCGAACAACTCGGCGGAGGGCTCGTGGCCGTGCATGAGCTGCTCGGCCTCGGTCACCTTCAAGTTCTGGCCATACACCGAGGTCAGGGCGAGACCGGCCTTCGCCACCCGGCCGCCCGCATCGAGCTGCAGATGGGTGGCGACCCCGACCGTGGCGTAGTCGCCGATCTTGCGTTCGAGCTTGAGGTAGACCCCGCCGGCGGGCCCGGTATAGGCGGGCACCTGCACCTCGACCACCATCTCGCCGGGACGCAGCGAGTTGGTGAAGAAGTCGACGACGAACTCCTCGATGGGGATCGTTCGCTCCCCGGCGGTCGAACGGGCCACCACGGTCGCCCCGATAGCCAGCATCACCGAGTTCCAGTCGCCCTCCGGGTCGCAGTGGGCCACCGAGCCGCAGAGAGTGCCCCGGTTGCGGATGAGGGGATCGGCGATCCATGGGGCCGCCGAGGCCATCGTGTGATTGGTGCCGCGCACGAGCTCGGAGGCGGCGACGTCGGCGTGGCGGGCCAGTGCCCCGACCGCCAGGTGGCCGTTCTCCCGGCGGAGGTACGCCAGCTCGGTGAGCCGGTTGATGTCCACCAGATGGACGGGTGCCGCGAGGCGGAGCTTCATCATCGGGATGAGGCTCTGGCCGCCTGCGAGGACCCGGCCGTCCTCTCCGAGCTCGGCGAGGAGGGTCAGAGCCTCTTCGAGGTCGGATGGGGCCGAGTAGGCGAACGACGACGGGTACACCTCGATCCTCCTCGTTCGGGTGTCCAGCCGAACGTAGCCGACGACCGCGGAGGATGGCGGGCGAAACGCGTGTGATCCGTCGCAGTCCCACAGCGCGCCGGCAGTGACGGTCTGTGGCACCACATGCAGTAAGCTGGTGACGTTCGAAGCCCGATCACGGGCTGGTGCTGCGCCCGGCGGAGGCTTGCGTCGCACGAGGGTGTCCCACTCCCGGGAACTCGGTCGAGCCACGTGCCCATCGCCTCCACCGACCCCGCGCTCGCCGTTCGGGCGGGCCGACAGGAGCCCACATGACCACCTTCCAGGACCTTGGCGTGCCCGCGCGCCTCTCCACCGACCTCGCCCGCCGCGGTATCACGGCCCCGTTCCCGATCCAGCGGAGCGCCATTCCCGATCTCCTCGCCGGGAGGGACGTGCTCGGTCGCGCCCCCACCGGTTCGGGTAAGACCCTCGCCTTCGGTCTGCCGCTCATGGCCAGAGTCGAGCGGGCCGAGCCGCGTCACCCCCGGGCACTCGTGCTCGCCCCCACCCGCGAATTGGCCCATCAGATCGGTGGCGAGCTGACCCCTCTGGGCAAGGCCATCGGTCGCTGGGTGGCGACCATCTACGGCGGGGTGGGCTACGACGCCCAACGCCGGCGGCTGCAGCGCGGCGTCGACGTTCTCGTGGCCACGCCGGGGAGGCTCATCGATCTGCTCGATCAGGGCAGTCTGTTCCTCGACGGCGTCTCGATCGCCGTGATCGACGAGGCCGACCGGATGGCCGACATGGGGTTCCTGCCCCAGGTCAGACGGCTCCTCGACCAGACGCCGGCCTCCCGCCAGACCGTGCTGTTCTCGGCCACGCTGGACGGTGACGTGGCAGAGCTCACCCGCCGGTACCAGACCGACCCGGTTCGGCACGAGGTATCGGGAGGCGACCGGCATGCCGATGCCACCCACTATTTCTGGCAGGTCGAGCATCACGACCGTGTGAGGACCACGGCGGAGATCGTCGACTCGACCAGCCCCAGCATCGTCTTCACCCGTACTCGCCACGGCGCCGACCGGGTTGCCGACCAGCTCGATCGGGCCGGGGTCTCGGCTGCTGCCATTCACGGTGGTCGAAACCAGAACCAGCGGACTCGGGCGCTCGGCGCCTTCACGAGCGGCCGGGTGAAGGCCCTCGTCGCCACCGACGTGGCCGCGCGGGGTATCCACGTGGACGGCATCGCCAGCGTGGTGCACTTCGATCTGGCGGCGGACGCCAAGGACTATCTCCACCGCTCGGGTCGGACGGCCCGGGCGGGAGCGGGCGGGGTGGTGGTGACGCTCGTGCTCGGGGATCAGCTCGGCAAGACCCGCAGCCTGCAACGGTCCGTCGGCCTGCGCGATCGTCTCCACCGGCCCGCCGACGACTGGCTGACGGGCGTACAGGGGGGCCGGATCGGCGAGGTCGGCGTCACCGATTGGCGGCGTCGCTGAGCCCTTCGCCCGGCGGGCCGTGACCACCGGGTCCCTGGATCACATCGTGGGGGAGCGGGCTCCGATG
This sequence comes from Acidimicrobiia bacterium, assembly GCA_046484325.1. Taxonomy (GTDB): domain Bacteria; phylum Actinomycetota; class Acidimicrobiia; order Spongiisociales; family ZC4RG35; genus JAWOJB01. The sequence goes on from JAWOJB010000095.1 coordinate 18,963, forward strand.
GGCCCGCAAGAAGGCGTTCGGGGTGGCATGGAGGAAGTTGGACACGCGCGACGTGTACACGTCGGCGTAGCGCTCGACCTGGCGGGCGAACAGGCTCTTGTCTGCTCCGGCCCGCATCAGCAGACCCCAGGTGGGGTTGTTGAGGGACCCGGCGGCGATCGCGAGGGGGGCGATCTCCTCGTCGAGGCGTGCGAGCGCAGCCCGGGTCTCTTCGATGCCCCGGTCCAGCTCCCGCACCCTGGGCTCGCCCGTCCCGCGTCGTCGCTCCCGTCGGCGGCGCTGGCGGGAGAGCTGCGACTCGGCCAGGCGCCACTCGAGGCTCTCCTTCTCGGTCATCATCGCCGTCAGCCGGCGCTCGTCCTTGGCGAACGCCCGGAGGGCGGCGATCTCGTCCTCGAGCTCTCGCATGACGAGTGCCGTCCGCCAGCGGAGGGTGGACTTGGAGGCGTGGACGTCGCCGAAGAGGTGGTCGCCGACGTAGAGGATCTCGTCACCCGACAGGCCGAGGCTCTCCTCGACCCTGGCTGCGCAGCCTCCGAAGTAGACCGACCCCGCCTCGATCGGCCCCCGGTGGGGTCGTAGCAGCGCCCGCTCCTCGTCGACCATCCGGTATAGCTGCTGGTCGCCCGAGAAGAACCGCGGCTTGTCGGAGGAGACGATCACCACGTCGAACAGATCGCGCCAGGTGCCTCCGTCCATGTAGGGGTCGACCACGTGGGCGAGCATCCGCCCTGCGTACTCCCACTCTGAGTTCGTGATGAGCAGCAATTGCTTGCCGGCGTCACGCTGGTCCCGGAGGGCTGCGACGGTGTCGGCATCGACGTCGATGAAACGGTCGGGGTCGGATGCGATCTCCTGTTTGAGGCGTCCCTCGGCGTGGACCGAGTCGAGCGCCTCCCGCACGCTTCGGTACAGGTCCTCGTACCCGACCACCTCGCCGATCGCCCCGGCATCGGCGAGATCGACCACCTGGGCGAACAGGGTCGACTCGGACAGCGAGAAGAGGGTGTTGAGGAAGACCCAGCGATCCTCGGACAGGTCGACGACAGTGCCGGCGTAGGTCCGGCGCAGCTCGTCGAACGAGAGCATCTGTGAGCCGTGCGCCGCCCGGATGACGTACCCGAACCGGGTCGCCTTGATGAGATTGCCGTGCTCGAGGTCGATCGTGAGGCCCTGGATCATGCGACGTGGGTCGAATGTCAACCCCTCGACGGGCCAGCCACGTCCGGCCAGCCTGGCCTTGGCGTGCTCGTAGACCCGGCCCTCCCAGCGATCGGTGTGGTAGTGGACGAGCGTGTAGTCGAGGTCGTAGCCGATCGCCCGGATCGAGCGAAGGTTCAGGGTCCGGTTGCAGAAGATGTCCCGATCCAGGGGGATGCCGTTCACCTCGGCCGATGGTAGGCCGTGCGCCCGTCACCGGCGGCGACCCGTCCCGACCCCGATAACCTCGGCGTTCCCCACCCGAGGCAGCCGTGACCGACCAGCCCGACCCGCCCGACGTGACCGCCGAGATCGACACCGGTGTCCGCTCCGACGCAGAGTCCGGGGTTGCTTCGACCCCCGGCGCCCCTGTCCAGCCTCCGCCGTCCGAGTCCGCCCGCCGCTGGTCGGGGCCGGTGGCGGCGGCGGGGATCGTGGCGCTGGCCCTCGCCACCGTATCGGCGTTCACGCTCTGGCAGGTTCTCCAACTGCGTTCCGACCTCGAGGAGCAGCGGTCGATCCTGGCCTTCGAGGTTCGGCAGTCGGTGGACGAGGCGGCCGACCGGGTGGTGGACGGCGTCGGCCGTGAAGTGGAGTCCTCGTTGGCCTCCGTGATCGGCCGGGCCACAGGAGGCTCGAGTGACGGCGGTGCCTCGGCCACGCTGCAACGGGGCGACATGGTCGCGCCGATCACCGGGCCCGAGTGGTCGAGCGGTGAGGACATCACCGTGGACTTCGCCGACGGAATCCCGAGGCTCGTGATGGTGTGGGCCCATTGGTGCCCATACTGTCAGCAGGAGCTCCCCGGCCTGGCCGAGCTGGCGGCCACCGGCGGCATCCCCGAGGGCGTGGAGCTCGTCACGATCACGACGTCGATCGACCCGGCTCGCGGCAACCCCCTCGACGGCTACCTCGACGAGCTCCAGCCCCGGTTCCCGGTGATCGTCGATGCCGACGGGCGACTGGCGGCGGTGCTGCGGACCACCGCCTTTCCGTACTGGGTGATCGTGGCCGGCGACGGCACCGTCCTCGGCTCCGCCACCGGTGCTCTCCCCGAGGGCGACCCCCAGCGGATCCTCGACCAACTCGCCGAGTTGGGCTGACCCGGCGGTCAAACCACCCCGTCTGCGTGGAGCCTGGCGATCTCGTCCGGCGGCAGCCCAAGCACGTCGCCGAGCACCTCGGCGGTGTGCGCTCCGAGGCCGGGGGGCGGGAGCCGGATGGCGAGCGGGCTGGCGTGCATGGTCACTGCCGGTGCCACCATCCGCAACTCGCCCAGGCGGGGGTGCCCGATGCTCGTGACGCGACCCGTCGCCCGGACCTGGGGGTCGGCGAACACCCGGTCGATGGAGTTGATCGGGGCCACCGCCACCCCCGCTGCCTCGAGATCCGCCACCCAGGCGGCAGCCGGACGGGCCCGGGTGATCGCCTCGATGAGCGGGACCAGGGTGTCCCGGTGCCGGACCCGATCGGCGTTGGTGGCAAACCTCGGGTCATCGGCCAGCTCGGGGGCTCCGAGCGTGCGAGCGAGAGCGCCGAACAGCTTGTCGTTGCCGGCACCGATGAGGACGTGGCCATCGGAACAGCCGAATGCCTGATACGGGACGATCGACGAGTGGGCCGTTCCCATCGGGGTGAGGACGTGGTCGGCGGCCAGGTACCCGCTGGCGGCGTTAATGAGGATCGCCAGGTCGGCGGCGAGCAAGGACGTCTCGACGAGCTGTCCTTGCCCGGTCCGCTCCCGATGGAGCAGGGCCGACACGATCGCCCCGTGTGCATACAGGCCGGTGGCCACGTCGACGAGGGCGACGCCGATCTTCACGGGTGATCCCCCCGGTTCGCCGGTGATGCCCATCAGGCCGCCCAGAGCCGAGACCATCACGTCGTAACCGGCGTGGTCGCGATACGGCCCGGATGGCCCGAAGGCGCTGATCGAACAGAACACCGCCGACGGATTGCGCTCGCGAACCGTCTGCCACCCGAGACCCCACCGTTCCATCGTCCCGGGGCGGAAGCTCTCCACCACGACGTTTGCCGTGTCAATCAGGGCCAGCGCAAGCCTCCGCCCCTCGGATTGGCCGAGGTCCAGAGTGATGCTGCGCTTGTTGCGGTTGACCGCCAGGAAGTAGGTCGACTCCCCCTCGACGAAGGGGGGCCCCCACGTTCGGGTGTCGTCGCCGGTGCCGGGGCGCTCCACCTTCACCACGTCCGCACCGGCGTCGCCGAGCAGCATCGTGCAGTACGGCCCGGCGACCACCCGCGTGAAGTCGACGACGCGAATCCCGGTGAGCGGTCCGTCGACGTCGGTTGTCGGTGCCACCCAGCTGACGCTATCCGTCACGGCGGTGGGCGGCGACTCCGGGTCCCCCGCCTCCCACCGTGGCGGCGAGCCGTCGTACGCCCTCGACCACCGTGGGCCGTGAGGCGGCGGCGAAGCAGAGGCGGAAGAACCCGGGCTCGGAGACGCGACAGGCCGATCCCGGAGTCAGATTGACGTTCGCCCCGTCGAGCAGGCGGCGCCACAGGCGATCCTCGGCCGCCCAGGTGGGCTCGTCCAGGTGGCTCCTCAGGTCGCAGAGCAGGAAGTGGCCGGCCGAGGAGCGGAGATGGGGGATCCGGTGCTCGTCGAGAGCCGAGCAGACGGCGGCGTGGGCCGTCCCCAGTCGGGACCGCATCTCGGAGAGGTAGCCGTCGACCCAGGCGGTGTCGGCGAGCATCGCCGCCAGGAGGTGCTGGGTGGCTCCCGAGACCGCACCCCAGTAGGACTGGGCTGCGACGGCCGCCCGGACGTCGGCGCTCTCGCAGACGAGGACGCCACAGCGGAGTCCGCTCATGCCGAAGTCCTTGCTGAACCCCCACACCACGTGCGTGCGGTCGCCCAGGTCCGGCCGCCGTGACCCGGCGCTCGTGAACGGGCGATCGCCGAACACCGAGAGGGCATAGATCTCGTCGACCACGACGTGGAGGCCGTTCCGGTCGCACCAGTCGAGCACCTCGTCGACCTCGGTGGCCGAGTACACGCGTCCGAGCGGGTTGTCCGGGCTCGTGAACAGCAGCGCCCGCACGGGCCGGTCGGTGCCGCGGAGGGCCCGATCGAGCAGGTCGGTGGTGAGCCGAAACCCCTCCTGGGGAGCCGTGTGCACCGGGATGATCGACAGCGCATCACGGGTCTCGAGGTCCAGCCAGAAGCCGGAGTAGCTGGGGGTCGGCACCAGCACCGCGTCTCCGGGGTCGGCGATGGCGTGGAAGAGCGCTTCAAGCACGGTGCCCGCGCCGGCGAGCACGACGACGGCATCCGGGTCGACGGGCCGTCCGAACACGGTTCGGCCGATGAACCCGGCGACCCGGCGCCGGAACCCGGGGGTACCCGTCATGTCGTCATACCCGAGCGCCCGGTGGGGCAGGTTGCCGGCCTCCAGCAGCTTCGGGCCCAGCAGGTCCCAGACGAGCTTGTTCTCGGCGGTGCAGAGGGCCACGTAGCCGTCGGGATTGAGGGTCGGCTCGTAGCGATCGTCCCCGCGAGCGAGGTTGACGGCGATGTAGGCGGCCAGGCGGCTGTCGTCGATGAGACGACGGCCTCGCCGGGAGAGAGGATCGTCCATGACGATCAGGGTACGTCGGTCGCCCGACGCGTTTGGACCTCCCTCCCGGGTACCGCCGGAGGTAGGGTGGCCGCCGACCAAGGAGCAGGATGGTACGCGCCAACGATCGGATCGCTCTCATCGGCCAGGTGCCGCTCTTCGCCGGGCTGTCGAAGCGGCAGTTGAAGGCCATCGCCGGGGTCGTCGAGGTGATCGACGTGCCCGCTCGCACGACTCTGGCGACCGAAGGTGAGATGGGCCGGGAGATGTTCGTGGTGGTCGCCGGTGGTGCCCGGGTCGTGCGGGGGGGACGCAAGGTCGCCGAGCTCGGTCCGGGGGAGGTCTTCGGGGAGCTGGCCCTCATCGACGGGATGCCGAGGACGGCGAGCGTCACGACCACCGCCGAAACCATGCTCTTTGTCATTCCCGGTCGGGCGTTCAAGCCGCTTGTCCTCGGCGATGCCAAGTTGGCGACCGCGCTGCTCACGACACTCGCCGGGCGCCTCCGGGAGGCGGACCGGCGGCTCTACGGCTGATCGAGCGAGAGACCGCTCTCCGCCTCCTGCCGCCGGGCGAAGCGCCGCCGATCCAGATGCCCCTCGTCGACGGCGCTCTCCCGGAAGTCGAGCGACACGTGGCCACACTCGACGCACACCGATCGCCGGATCCCGGCGACGTTGTCGTCCCGGGTGTTCGCGTGGGCGCACGACCCCATGCCCGGCCATCGCCGAATGGCCTTCGGTTCCCGCAGCGTCTCCATGACCTCAGCATCACCGGGCGGCGAAGATGTGCAAGGGTGGGCGCCACCACACCCACCGGCACTAGTCACGGTGGTGTGACCGTGGTGCCCGCGGTGCTCCGGCCCCGCGCCGACACCCCACGGCCGGGACGATCCCGACCCGGCCCGGGTTGCGTGGCACGCGACGTCAGTGTTGCGCCGTCTGCTTGTGCTCGACGGGGACCACGCTCTCCTTGGTCAACGTGGAGACGTGACCGTCCTCCCACTCGACGTCCACGAACAGGTCGTGGACCTCGACGACCCGCCCTACGCGGGCCGCCTGCCCGATCTTGGGCGTCAGCGTGGTCACCTTCTGGCCCTTGCGCAGCATGTGATCCCTCGGACTGCAGGTTCGCGCTCCGGCTTCCGTGACCGCCACGGTCAGAGGTCCCGATCGGTTCACCGCCGGGCGCCGAGGCGCGCCCCGACCCGGCCGGAGGCGGTGGTACCCGACCTGTCGTCGACCACGGCTATGAATTCGACGGCGGCACCGTCGGCGAAGGCCGAGTTGTCCCAGTAGACCCGGTAGGGCGGAGCGTCGTCGACTCCCAGCAGGAACGGCTCCCCGCCGTCGACACGGGCCGAGAAGGTGACCTCGGCGAGCCTGCCGTCGCCGAGCTCGGCTTCGACCCGGTACCGGGAGGTCGGGATCTCGGTGCCCGGCCCCGGGCGGACCAGCGTGATGGTGGCGGAGCTGTCGGGTAACGGCACCTTCCGGTCTGCCACGAGCACGACCGACGAGACCGGCGGCACCTCGATCGTGACCGTGCCGTCGGCGCGTGCCGTGACGGTCCCGGCTGTGCCGCTCGGGTAGACCCGGGTGAACACCGCATCGGGCGTGGCGGACCGAAAGGTCACGGGTGTCGTCGCCGCTCCGCTGTTCGTCGCGACGAGGTACTCGAGTCGCCCCTCGCCGTCGATGCGCGAGAAGGCGAGCGTCCCCGCCAGCGCGTTGCGGGGAATCTGGGCCCCCACCGCCAGAGCCGGATGGTCCTGCCGCAGAGCCACCAGCTCGGCGATGTGACCATAGAGGGGGTGCCCGGGATCGAAGTTGTCATCCGCCGGGGTGGCATCGGTCCCGATCGACACGTCGTCGACGTACTCGGGGGTCACCGAGGGGAACATGGTCTGGCGGGCTCGCTGGTCACCGCCGTCGCCCGTGAAGCCCTGCTCGTCGCCGTAGTAGACGAGGGGCACGCCTCGGCTGAAGAACATGAGGTCGAGGGCAAGTCGCATACGTGCCAGCTTGAGCTCGTTCGACGCCCCGGGGCTGCCGACGGCCACGAAGTAACCCAGCCTCCCGAGGTCGTGGTTGCCGAGGAACTTCACGAGCATCGAGGCATTCGAGTCCGTGTCGGTGTACCAGTCGTCGGCATCGAATGCCTGGGCGAGGAAGTCGGCGTCGCCCCCGAGTACGTAGCGGCGAACGGCGGCATCGAACTGGAAGTCGAGCACGGCGTCGAACCCGAGCACGGTGGAGTAGCGGCTGTTGAAGATCGGGTCCTCGCCGAAGACCTCGGCGAACACGAAGAAGTCCTCCCGACCCGCTTCGGCGGCCGCCTGGCGGATCGCCGGAACGAAGGCCGCCCAGAATGTGTCGTCGACGTGCTTGGCCGTGTCCACCCGGAAGCCGTCGACGGGGTACCGGCGAATCACGTCCGAGTACAGCTCGATCATTCCCTCCACGACCCGGGGATGCTGGGAGAACAGGTCGTCGAGCCCGAAGAAGTCACCGAGCAGGGAGCTCTCCCCCTGGAAGGTCGAATTGCCCCGGTTGTGATACAGGGTGACGTCGTTCAGCCAAGCGGGGTTCTTGACCGTGGCGTCCTCGGGACTGGCAAAGGTCGGGGTGTAGGGGAACGAGATGGCGGGGTCGAGCTCGGGGAAGTCCGGGGACCCGGCCACCTCGGCCGGGTCGAACGCCCGGCCCGAGGCATCGAGGAACGGAGCGGCCGACGTGCTCACGTAGGTGAATCGGCCCTCCTCGAAGGTGATCACGTCGCCGGTGTGGTTGGCGACGATGTCGAAGATGACGAGCATGTCCCGCTCGTGGGCATCCTCGATGAAGGCGAGCATGTCGTCATCGCTGCCGAGGTGGGGGTCGATCCGGGACCAGTCGATCTGCCAGTACCCGTGGTACCCGGCCGACGACCTCTCGATCGTCCCGTTGCCCTGCACCGTCCGATTGACGAAGGGCGGTGTGATCCAGATGGCGGAGACGCCCAGCCCGGCCAGGTAGTCGAGCCGGGAGGTCAGGCCCACCAGGTCGCCGCCGTGGTACCAGCCGGTGCGCGCGGGGAGATGGCCGTGGATGAGTGGCCCTGCGGCCGGGTCGACGCCGCCGGTGTCGTTGGAGGGGTCGCCGTTCTCGAACCGATCGGGCATGACGAAGTAGATCATCCGCCCGGCCATCGGATGCCGCACCGGCTCGGCCACCAGGTCGGAGGGAGCCGGTGGAACGGTGGTCGACGGGACGCCGGTCGTCGTCGTGGTGGTCGACGTCGCTCCTCCACCCGATCCGGTGCAGGCGCCGATCGACACCGCGAGGGCGGCGACGAGCGCAACGAGACGGGCCGGCACGGCGGGCATCGTAGGGCGGCGCCTCGGGCTGGATCTCATCGTCGTGCGAGCACCTCGCCGTGCACGACGGCGAACCAGCCATCGGGGTGGTCGGCCCACTCCTGCCATGCGGTGGCCATCGCCTCGAGCTCGGCGCGGCTCGCGAGCCCGAGACGGACACCGGTCTCGGCGAGCGACGATGCGACCACCCGTTCGGCCCAGGAGCCTGCCCACCAACGGCGATCCTCGGGCTTCGCGAAGCACCACACCGAGGCCCCCGCCTCGATCCGGCCGAAGCCCGCGGACCGGGCCCAGGCCGGCAATCGGCGGCCGGCATCGGGCTGTCCACCGTTGGCCAGGGTGACCTCCCGGACCAGTTCCCGCCAGCGGTCGAGCGTGGGCGAATCCGGGTACCACGACATGGCGGCATAGTCGGCGTCCCGCACGGCCACGAGGCCGTGCTCCCCGGCGACCCGTCCCATCTCCCGGAGGGCCGCCACCGGGTCGGAGAGATGCTGGAGCACCTGATGGGCATGGACGACGTCGAAGGCCCGGTCGCCGAGCTCGTAGACGCTCCCGACCTGAAAGGTCACGTTCGAGACGTTCTGCCGGGTCGCCTCTTCCCGGGCGGCGTTCAGGACGTCGCCGTCGGCATCGATCCCGGTCACCCTCCCGGGCGTGACGAGCCGGGCCAGGTCGATGGTGATGGTGCCCGGTCCACATCCGACGTCGAGGACGGTCGTTCCGGACGTCAGGTGGGGAAGGAGGAAGGCCGCCGAGTTCCGGGCGGTTCGCCACCGGTGGGAACGCAGGACGCTCTCGTGGTGGCCGTGGGTGTAGGTCTCCGTCATGGCAGTTCGAGCGCGATCACCAGGCGAGGATCTCGGTGCTGCTCACGGCTGGGCCGCACGGCCACGGCCCGCCCCCGCACAGGCGCTCGAGCACCCGGGCCATCCGATGGCGGGAGAGCCATCGGACCGCCTCCTGCACGTCGAACAGGGGCACCTCGGTGCCGAGGGCCGTCAGGGCGGTGCGGGTGCGGTCGGCGGAGCCGGGGGCCTCGGGCCGATCGACCGCGAGCGCCGGGCGGATCAGATGGCCGGCCCGGCGGTCGACCCAGGTGGGCACGGCGGCGAGCTCGGTCACATGCCACGAGTCCGCGGACCGTTCGGCCCTCACCAGCAGGAGGACGCCATCACCGGAGGGCACCGTGCAGCATCCGGGGGTCTGGTTCGACAGGAAGTTGCCGAGCCCGAATGCAAGGGGGGCCCGTCCGTCGTCGGGGGCGACCGGCTGTACCACGTGGGCGTGATGGCCGACCACCAGGTCGATGTCGTCGGACGAGCGGAGCCGCTCGGCGAGGTCGAGTTGGGAGGAGGTGGGCATGGTCCGGTACTCGGCACCCCAGTGCAGCGACACAACGACCAGATCGGCCCCGGCGCGGCGGGCGGCAGCGGCCTCGGCCTCGATGCGATCGGGGTCGATGGCGTTGGCCAGCCACGACCGCTCGGCGGGTACGCGGAACCCGTTGAACCCGTAGCTGTAGGAGAGATGGGCGAGCACTGCGTCGCCCACCCGGTACATGGCGGGGCCGGCCTCGTCGAGGGTGCGAGCCGTCCCCGTCGCTCCGAGCCCCGCCGCCTCCATCGCCTCCCGGGTCGACACAATGCCGTCGGGCCCGAAGTCGAGCGAGTGGTTGGAGGCCGTGGAACACCCGTCGAAGCCGGCTCCGGCGAGCCCGTCGGCTACGGCGGCCGGGGCGGCGATCCTCGGATAGGGCGACGCCTCGATGCCCGGCACGCCGATCACCGTCTCGAGGTGGCAGAGGGCCAGGTCGGCGGCTCCGATCACCGGCGCCACCTCGGACAGCATCACCCGGAAGTCGTGTCGTGCCCCCGATGCCGCTCCGTGCCTGGCGGCGCTGGCCGTGACCGGGGTGTGGACCAGCACATCGCCGGTGAACGCGAGGGTCACCTCGTCGGCGAGGGCCGTGGCCGGCCCCGTGATGGTGAGGATGGCGGCCAGCAGGGCAACCCACCGCCGGATCACGAACGCCTCCGTGCGCCGGCCATCGAGTGCCAGACGGTGATGGTCTCATCGGGGTCGAGCAGGTCGAGGCGGTCTGCCTCGGGCAGGACCCGGTTGGCGGCGATCAGCCGCTCGTTGAGCGAGGCGACCGCGATCCGGACCTCGGACTCGACCTCCAGCCGCCAGACCGCCCCGAGCGCCCGTTCCACCTCCGCAGCCACCTCGTGGCCGCGCTCGCGGCGGCGCTGACGGTCGACGTAGCGCCGTGCCCACCAGGCGGGGTCGTGCACCCCGTCGAGACCCGCCAGGGGTTGTCCCGCTCCGGGGAGACCGTCGAAGGCACCCACCTCGATGGCGCGCCGGATCGCTCGTTCGACGTGGCTCTCGTACTCCTCGAGGCTGGGCACATGAACACCTTGACGGACCAGGGCACAGGATAAGCTGGAGCCGATGGAGACCCAGGCACCTGCCCGCGTCATGCCGATCCGAACATCCTGGGCGTTCATCGCCAACTCGGTGGTGGGATCGATCCTCGGGCTGGCCTCTGCGTTCCTCGCCTACCACGTCGGCCTGGGGGTCGGTGGATGGATCGCCGGGCGCGACCCCGAACTGCTGAACACCGGGACGGTGTTCAGGGCCGAGGGCTCAGACCTCGCCTACCTCGGAGGTGTGGCGGGTGCGCTGGTGCTGGCGCTGCTGCTTCTTTCGCTCTACCCGCAGTCCCGCGATCGGTCGGCCGGGCGTCTGGTGATGCTGTGGACGATCCTCTTCGCCTTCGTCGCGGCGCTCGCCGATTTCGTCCGCGCGTACACCGACGGGTCATCGCCGGTCGCCCTGGCGCTCGCCGAGCTCGAGCTGCCGGGAGGGCTCGATGCGGTCCTCGCCGTCGCCGGGGTGCTCGGGCTGGCACTCGTGGCGGTGTCGGCGGCGGCCGCGTTCCTCGGTTTCGCCCGGCACCAGTCCGAGGTGGCGAACCGGACCGAGCGGATGCGCTTCGTCGGCCGGATGGCGCTCGTGCCGGGGGTCGTGGGCCCGCTGCTCGCCACCCCGCTGTTCCTCGGCGCGGGAGACGAGCGCATCCTGCCGTTGCTCCCCTTCGTGGGCCTCTTCACGGTGGTGACGGTCCTCGCCGCCTCCGGGTCGGTCTCGTTCCGGGCCCCGGCCGTGGTGGAGGAGCGCGGCTTCTCATGGGGCCTGCTCGTGGCGCTGGTCATCGCCTTCCTCGTGTTCCGGGTCGTCCTCGCCTCGGGGATCCCCATTCCGCCCTGGGACGAGAACCTGAGGTTCGATTTCGAGTGACATCCCGGCGCCTCGACGCCGCTGTGCTCACCGTGAGCGACGGGGTGGCTGCCGGTCGAAGAGATGATCGCTCAGGTGACGTGGTCGAGGCCTCGCTGGTCGCCGCCGGGTTCACCGTCGTCTCGCGAGAGGTCGTGCCCGACGAGGTGCCCGCCGTCGAATCGGCGATCCGCCGGTTGGCGGGGATCGCCGGCTTCGTGCTCACGACCGGGGGCACCGGATTCGGCCCCCGCGATCACACGCCGGAGGCGACCAGCCGGGTGATCGAGCGCCGAGCTCCGGGACTCGTCCACCTCATGCTGACGGAAGGGATCCGCCACACGCCCCTGGCGGCGCTCTCACGCGGGGTCGCCGGTGCCGTCGGATCGAGCCTCGTCGTCAACCTCCCGGGGAGCCCCAAGGGGGCCATCGAGAGCCTCGAGGCGATCCTCCCGGTCGTCTCGCACGCGCTCGATCTGCTCGCAGGAGACACCGAGCACCCATCATCGCCCGAGGAGGCCGAGGCCGGCCCGGTAACGTGATGCCATGTCTGATCTCGACGCCGTGCTCGAGGGGATACGCGACTGGTCGGATCAGGGCCTCGATTTCGCCCTCGCCACGGTGGTGGGGGTCCGGGGGTCCACCTATCGGGGGCTTGCCGCCCGCCAGCTGGTCGGGATCGACGGGGCGGGGATCGGCACCGTGTCCGGTGGCTGTCTTGATCGGGATCTCCATGCCGTCGCCCTGGAGGTGATCAACTCCGGGAATCCCCGGCGAGTCGAGTTCGATCTCACCGCCGACGACGAGGCGATCTGGGGATGGGGAATCGGATGCAACGGCGCCACCGAGGTGCTCGTCGAGCCGGCGGCAATGGCACGTGAGCTGGCCGGCCGGATCGGCCGGATCCGTTCGGAGCAACGTCCGACGGCGATCGTGCATGCACTCGACCCGGCGCACCTGGCCCGGCGAGGCTACGTGACCTCCACCTCGACGGAGGGGGATCTCACCGCCCAGGAGGCGGACGAAGCGCGAGAAGCGCTGGCCCACGGCTTCCATCGGCTCGCCGAGACCGCTGCCGGCCGCCGGCTGGTGGAGGTGGTGGCTGCGCCCTCGCGGCTCGTCGTCTGCGGTGCAGGCCACGATGCGGCCCCGGTGGTGCGGTTCGGGGCGATGCTCGGGTTCCATGTGGTCGTGGTGGATGATCGCCGCCAGTTCCTCGATCGTGAGCGCTTCCCCGAGGCCACCGGGCTCGTCCACTGTGAGGCCTCCGAGCTGGCACGCCACGTCGAGATCGACCCACGGACCTACGTCGTGGTGATGTCCCACAACTATCTGAGGGATCTCGACTACCTCCGGTCGCTGGCCCCCACCGCGGTGGGGTACGTGGGGGTGCTCGGCCCCGGGGCCCGGATCGAGCGGTTGTTCGGTGACCTCGAGGGGGAAGGGGTGAAGCTGGCACCGGGGTTCGTGTCGCGGGTCCATGCGCCGGCCGGCCTCGATCTGGGCGCCGAGGGACCCGACGAGATCGCCTGGGCGATCCTTGCCGAGGTGCTGGCGGTTCGTCGCGATCGAACCGGAGGAAGACTTCGCTCCCGCAAGGGCCCCGATCGTCTGCGCCGTCTAGCGTGACCACCGCCCAGCATCGGGAGGCGGCATGAAGGTCGAGCAGGAGTTCGAGGTGGCCCGATCGGTGGGCCAGGTCTGGACGTTCTTCCAGGACGTACCGTCGGTGGCGCAGTGCCTGCCGGGCGCCGAGTTGCTGGAGGATCGAGGGGACGGTTCCTACGCCGGGAAGGTGTCGGTGAAGCTCGGCCCGCTTTCGGCGACCTTCGAGGGCGAGGCGACCGTGTCGCCGGACCCTGGGGCACACTCGGCGGTCATCTCCGGCAAGGGGGTCGACCGGCGCGGTGGCAGCAGGGGCCAGGTCGAGGTCGTCTACCACCTCGCTCCCCACGAGACCGGCACCCGGGTCGTGATCGACGCCGACGTCCACCTCTCGGGGGCAGCCGCTCAGTTCGGGCGGACCGGCCTCATCAAGGAGATGTCGAACCGGCTCATCGGTGAGTTCGTCGACTGCCTGCACGCCAAGCTGGACGCGGAGAGCGCCGAGGAGGCCGCCCGGGTGGAGGCGGGCGAGGTCCGCGGGCTCTCCCTCTTCTTTGCGAGCCTCGTCGCCTGGGTCAAGCGTCTGCTCGGACGTTCCTGACCCCCGCTGGACGGTCGGATCAGCTGACCGTCACGGTGACCGTGGCCACGTCGCAGGTGCCGTCCTGACCGCACACCTGGTAGGCGAAGGTGTCGGTCCCGCGGAACCCGCGTGCGGGCGAGTACCAGACGCTCCCGGCTCCTCCCCGCACGGCCGTGTCGCCGTGGGCAGCCGCCACGACCACCTGAAGGGTCGAACGAACCAGGTCCCCGGTGTCGTTGTCGAGGACCCCGATCCTGACCCAGTTGCTCCCTGCCGTCACCACGATGGCGTCGTCGTTGGCCTGGACGGAGCCTCCTGTCGTGGTGGGGGCGGTGGTGGTCGTGGTGGTGGGGGTGGTGGTGGTCGTGGTGGTGGTCGTGGTGGTGGTCGTGGTGGTCGTGGTGGTCGTGGTGGTGGCCACCGTGGCTGGGGGGGTGGTCGTGGTCGGGG
>JAWOJB010000103.1:0-12090 GCA_046484325.1 Acidimicrobiia bacterium
CTTCGTCGACCGCCTGGTCGCCCGGACCGAGGCGCTGGTGGTGGGCGACCCGCTCGAGCGGGACGTCTGGATGGGCCCGGTGATCGACCGCAAGACCGTCGACCGGTTCAGGGAGGCGGTGGAGGAGGTCCGCAGCTCGGGCGGCGAGGTGCTGGCCGGGGGCGAAGTGCTCGCTGAGGGCGACCTGGCCCGGGGTCACTTCGTCAGGCCCACCGTGGTCGCCGCCCCCTACGAGTCGTGGGTGTGGTCCCGTGAGCTGTTCATGCCCTTCGTGGCGGTGGGCCCGGTCGACTCGCTCGACGAGGCGCTCGAGCGGTCCAACGACACCGAGTACGGGTTGACCGCCGGGGTCTTTGCCGGCACCCAGGAGGAGATCGACCGCTTCTTCGCCCGCATCGAGGCGGGGGTCACCTACGTGAACCGCCGGGCCGGCGCCACCACCGGGGCCTGGCCCAACGTCCAGTCGTTCGGCGGATGGAAGGGCTCGGGCACGTCGGGCACCGGCGGGGGCGGGCCCTGGTACCTGCGCCAGTACATGCGGGAGCAGAGCCGCACGGTGATCCACAAGACGTGACCCTCCTCGTCACCGGGGCCGGCGGGGTGCTCGGGCGCCGAGTGGTCGCCCGCCTCGCCGAGCAGGGCCATCGGGTGGTCGAGGCGGCGGAGCCGGGGGTCACCGCGATCGTCGACTGCGCCGGCGACCCGGAGGCGACCGAACGGCTGCTCGCCGGGTGCGAGCGGTCGGTGCACATCGTCTATGCCTCCAAGGTGGGCTGCGACGTCATCCCCCGCCGAGACCACGAGGCCGCCCTTGCCGGCGAGCAGGCGGTGGAGCGGTCGGGGCTGGGGTGGACGATCCTGCGGGCCACCGAGTTCCACCAGCAGGTGTGGGAGATGGTCGTGGCCAAGTCCCGCCGGCCGCTGGTGGTGGTGCCCGCCGACACCCGGTTCCAGGTGCTCGACCCGGGGGTGGTGGCTGAGCGGTTGGTGGCGGCGGTGGGGGCGGGGCCGCAGGGGCGGCTCCCCGAGGTGGGCGGCTCGTTCGCCTACGAGGCCCGCGACCTGGCCCGCTCGGTGCTGGCGGCGATCGGGTCGAGGCGGCGGGTGGTGGCGGTCAACTATCCGGGGATCGTGGGGGCGGCGTTGCGGGCGGGCGCCAACACCACCCCCAACCGGGCGACCGAGGGGGAGAGCTGGAACGACTTCGTGCGGAGGCGGATAAAGGTCTTCCCCATCGAGTGAACTTGGAACGCCAATAGTTGGCACTTCAGGTTCACTCGTTGCAGAGGAGGGCGCCGCCGACCGCTACCGCTCGGGGCGGCTGTGCTCGGCGTGGAGCTCGGCGACCTCCTCGAGCAGGCGACGGGCCCGCACCAGATGGCCCTCGACGCTGAAGCCGTGGGCCGGGCCGCGAGGAACCTCGCCGGCCAGGTGGTGCTGGGCGGCCACCCTGGCATGGGCGGCGGCCTTGTCGAGCTCCTCGGCCAGACGCTGGTACTTCCCGGCGACCGCGATCGACACCGGGCTGGGAGCGGCTGGCACCTCCACCTCCGGCTCCTCCACCTCGACCGGGCCGGCGGCGATCACCTCGAGCGCCTCGGGGATGGTGATGCGGCCGTGGGTCACCTCCCGGCCGACGATGATCCCCGCCAGGCGGCGCCCCCCGGCGGTAAGTGCCAGTAGCCGGCGCAGGTCGGCGAGGTCGCGCACCCCGCCGGCGGCGATCACCGGCTCCTCCACCGTGGCCAGCGCCTCGGCGAGCAGCCGGAAGTCGGGCGGCTCGCTGAGGGCGTCTCTCCCCGCCTCGGCCACCAGGAACGATGCGACTCCGGCCGAGGACAGCTCGATCAGCACCTCCTCCAGGTAGCGGCCGCTGTTCTTGGTCCACCCCCGGGTGACGATCTCCTCGTCGGCGTGGACGTCGAGCGATACGGCGATCTTGTCGGGATGGTCACGGCACAGGTCCCAGACCATGTTCTGATGCTCGATGGCGGCGGTGCCGAGCACCACCCGCCAGGCCCCCGCCTCGATCAGCCGGGCGGCTTCGACATCCGAGCGCACGCCACCCGCCACCTGGACCGGGGCGTCCACCGATTGGACCAGCCGGTCGATGAGCGGGCGATTCACGTAGTCGTCGTAGGCTGCGGCATCGAGATCGACGACGTGGATGTGGTCCGCCCCCTGCGCCACCCAGGCCTGGGCACGCCCCACCGGATCGTTGTCGAGAGGAATGGCGCCCGAGAGGTCGCCGTGGGGCAGGCGCACCGAGCGCCCACCGAGGATGTTGACGCGGGCGTAGAGGTCCATGGCCCCAACCTACTCGGCGCGCGACCCGCCCGAGCGGGGCCGGAACAGGTAGTGGCTCACCCCCCACTCGGACCCGCCGGCGAAGCCGAACAGCTCCGAGCAGGCCATCAGGAACATCCGCCATCGCTGCATCCAGCGGTCGGGGTCGGGCCCGGCGCCCGCCAGCACGGCCCGGACCTCGCCGGCCCGGGCGTCGAACCGTCTCAGCCAGGCGTCGAGGGTCCTCCGGTAGTGGGTGCCATCGACGATCCAGGCGTCGTCCAGCTCGAACCAGGGCGCCGCCGCCTCCGGCAGAACCCGGTGGGAGGGCATGATCCCCCCGGAGAAGAAGCTGCGGGCCATCCAGTCACCCGGCCCGGTGTCCTCGTAGGGCCAGAACAGGTCCCGATGGCTGAAGACGTGGACGAACACCGCCCCGCCGGGCTGGACCCAGCGGTGGATGCGGGAGAAGAGCTCCGGGTGGTTGCGGACGTGCTCCATCATCTCCACCGACATCACCCGGTCGAACCGGGCGCCGGCGTCGAAGGCGTTGACGTCGGCCACCCCCACCTCGAGGTTGGCGAGCCCCAACGACTCGGCCCGGGTCTGGACGAAGGCCTGTTGTGACGCCGAGTTGGACACGGCGACGATCCGGCAACCCGGGTACCGCTCGGCGATCCACAGCGACAGCGAGCCCCACCCGGATCCGAGGTCGAGCACCGCCATGCCGTCCTCCAACCCGGCCCGCCGGCAGGTCAGGTCGAGCATCCCCTCCTCGGCCCCGGCGAGGTCGGCCCCGGACTGCCACAGACAGGCCGAGTACTTGAGGCGGGGGCCGAGGACCAGCTGGAAGAAGCCGGCCGGCACCTCGTAGTGCTGGAGGTTGGCGGCCTCGGGGACAAGCGCCACCGGCCCGGCGTGCCAGGCGTCGAGGAGGTTGCGGCGGTGGTCGTCGCCCAACTGCCGCTCGGACCGAAGCTTGCCCGCGATCGCCGCCCGCATCCCCAGCCGCACCACCCGGTCGGGAAGCCCTGATTCGGCGGCATCGACAAGGCGGGTGACGAGGGCATCGCGCATAGGCCGGCGACGGTACCGCCCCTTCTGTGCAACGAGTGAACCTAAAGCGCCGACTATTGGCCTCCCAGGTTCACTCGACGGATCAGGGGAGCCATCTCAGGCCAGACCGAGTGCCTCCTCGGCGGCGTTGAGCCGCTGGCCGCCCACCGCCACCGGGGCGAACAGATCCCCGTGGCGGCGCAACCGGCCCCACACGTCGTGCATCGTCACATCGCCGTTGGCCACCGAGCCCACCTCCTCCCAGCGGAGCGGCGCCGACACCGGCGCCCCCGGACGGGGCCGGACCGAGTAGACCGAGGCGATCGTCTGGCCGGAGGCGTTGCGGTTGGCGTCGACGAACACCCGACCGGCCCGCTTCGACTTGTCCCAGGCCATGGTCACCGTGTCGGGGTCGGCGGCTGCGAGCAGCTTGCCGACCGCGTCGACGAACCGGCGGACCCGCTCGAAAGGGTGGACCGGGTCGAGGGGGACGTAGACGTGGAGACCCCGGGACCCCGACAGCTTGGGGTAGCCCCGCAGCCGCAGCCGGTCGAGCGCCTGGCGAAGGAGCAGGGCGGCGTCGACCACCTGCCCCCAGCCGGCCCCGTCGGCGGGGTCGAGGTCGAAGACCGCCCAGTCGGGCCGGTCGAGCGACCCGGCCCGGGCGTGGAAGGGGTGGACCTCGATGCAGCCCATGTTGGCGAACCACATGAGCGCCTCCCGTGCATCGGCGGTGAGGAAGTCGATGACCCCGCCCATCGAGTCGGAAGGCACCGGGACCGTCGTCATCCAGTCGGGCTGGTGGCCGGGGGCCCGCTTCTCGTAGAAGGTGGGGCCGTCGATCCCGTCGGGGTAGCGCGACATCGAGAGCGGCCGGCCGGCGAGGTGGGGCAGCAGCACCGAGGCGACCGAGGCGTAGTACTGGACCAGGTCCCCCTTGGTAACCCCGTCGGGGAACATCGGCTTGTCGAGGTTGGTGAGGCGGAGCGGGCGGGCGGTGCCCAGCACCCGGAAGCCCGACCCCTCGCCGACCGCCCGCACCGGGTCGGGGAGGCCGGCGAGGACGGTGGCCACCGGGCGGCCGGCCGGGCCGGCGCTGCGGGCCAGGGCGGCCTCGAGCCCGGCCTGGATGGCGGCGTGGCTCGTCTCCTCCCGTGCCTCGGAGATCACCACCATCGGCATCCCCGCCTCGGCCGCCGCCTCGGCCAGCGGCTCGATCGCCAGGGTCCCCTCGCCGTAGGGCAGGTGCTTCACCTCCCCGTGGGGGCCGATCAGGTTGTCGGTGAACTGGGTCTGGAGCGGGTCGATCATCCAGGCGGGGAACGAGTCACGGACGAAGCCGAGCACCGAGGCGAAGGCCTGGCGGCTGGTGAGCGCCCCCCCGGTCATGGCGTGGAGGTGGGCCCAGTCGACGATGGGGCGGACGAAGGCGAATTCCTCGCACAGCACGGCGATGTCGCCGAGGGTGCCGAACGAGCGGTCGTTGCCGCCCACCTCCAGGCCCAGGCCCACCCCCAGGTGGGCGACCTTGGGGGCGATCCGGTCGAGCCGCTCCCGGATCCGGTCCATCAGCACCGCCGACTCCTCGCCGTGGGTGTGGCCGAAGTGGGCGCAGATGATCGGCGCCCGCAGCGCCGCCGCCAGCTTCATCGTGTGCTCGAGGGCGGCCAGGCACTGGGCGGCTTTCTCCTCCTCGGCGACGGTGAGGATGGCGAAGTAGGGGGCGTGGATCGACAGGCGCACGTCCCGTTCGGCGGCGAGCTCGCCGAACTCCCGGCACCGCCGCTCCTTCCAGGGGAAGTCCTTGACGAAGGCCAGCTCGTAGGCCCGCCGGCCGAGGGCGACCTGGCCGTCGAGGAAGGCGGCGTCGTCGCCCTCGGGCGGCAGCCCCGACACGCCGAAGCGGATCACCGGCCGGCCCCGTCGGGGAACTCGAAGAGCTGGACGAGGTTGCCGTCCGGATCGGCGTAGGTGGCGACCCGCCCACCCCAGTGCTCGGGCTCGGGAGGGCGCAGACAGGGGACGTCGAGCGCCCGGAGGCGGTCGTGGGCGGCGTCGAGGTCGTCGACCGCCAGGTTGACCATCACCCGAAGGGGGTCGAGGGACTCTCCCCCCACCCGGTCGTGGACCGACACGGTGAGCCGGACCGGCCCCCACTCGAAGTTGACGAAGCCCGGGCGGTCGGCGAGGGGCCGGAGACCGAGCGTGTCGACGTAGAAGTCGCGCAGCATCGGATGCCGCTCGGCGGAGGTGAAGACGATCACCCCGGCCAGGCCGGTGACGAGGGGAACCACGACCGTCACCCTATTCGCGTCTGCCGGGGCAGGGACCCGAGGCGACCCCCGTCACTCCCACCGGTAGGCCCACCACGCCACTGCCCCGGCCACGGCGACGATGGCGAGCGAGATCAGCGATTGCCGGATCGCCCAGTCCCCGGTCAGCCACGGCTCCTGCATCAGCTCGATGACCGGCGTCAGTGGGAGCCAGTCACCCAGGGTCGCGAGCGACGACGGCAGCACCTCGGGGGGCGGGCCCGACCCGCTGAGGAAGAGGAGCACAAACCAGAGCAGCAGGCCCACCGACTGGGCGGCCCGGGGGGTGGGGAGCACCGTCCCCAGCATGACCCCGAAGGCGGAGATGGCCACGGCGCCCAGTAGGTAGGCGGCCAGGAACCGGACCGGGCTGGCCGGCAACCCGACGTCGGTGAAGGCGAAGGCGGCGACCAGCAGCAGAGCCGCCCCCACCGTGGCGACGCCGAGAGCGATGGCGAGCTGCGAGGTGAGGACGAAGCGTCGGGGCACCCCCGAAGCTCGCAGCCGCCGAAGGACGCCCGTCGCCCGGTACTCCACCAGGTGGGCGGGCACGGCGATGAGCGCGAAGCCGGCGACGGCCAAGGCCACGTAGGCGGGGGTGTACCAGTCCGTGGCGCCGAAGCCCCGGTAGACGACGAACCCGCCATCGTCCATGACCTCGTTCCCGAACACCCCGCCCAGGATGTAGAGCACCATCAGCGGGAGGGCGAGCGTGAAGATCACCGTGACGGGCTCACGCAGGAACAGCTTGAGTTCGGTCCAGATGAGCTTGCCCAGGGCCTGCATCAGGCGTCATCCCCCCGAACCAGGTGCAGATACACGTCCTCGAGGGTTGGCCGCGCGACGTCCATGTCGTCGGGGACGAGCCCCCTCTCGACCAATGCCTTGCCGATCAGCGGGACGATCGATGGCCGACCCCGGACCTGCGCTCGTGACCCCCGCATCTCGACCGTGTGGACCCCCGGGACCCGCAGGAGGAAGCCGACATCGCCGACCCCCGCGCTGAAGTTGACTGTCACATCGCCGCCGTGGCTCGCCACCAACCCGGCCGGCGTGCCAGAGGCCACCACCCGGCCCTGGTGGATGACGGCCAGCCGGTCGCACAGCCGGTCGGCCTCGTCCATGAAGTGGGTGACGAGGACGACCGTGGTTCCGGCACCCCTGATGCGTTCGATCAGCTCCCACGTCGCCCGCCGGGCGGCCGGGTCGAGCCCGGTCGTCATCTCGTCGAGGAACACCACCCGGGGGCCGTTCACCAGCGCCAGGGCGACCAGCAGGCGCTGGCGCTGACCTCCCGACAGGCTCCCGAACGACGCCCCTGCCTTCTCGGAGAGCCCCCACTCTGCCATCACCGTCCGCCAGGGCGGGCCGCCGGCCTGGAGTGAGGAGAAGAGGTCGAGCGCCTCCCAGACCTTCATCCGGTGCGGGAGCGACGACTCCTGCAACTGGGAGCCGATCAGGGTTCGCAGCCGATCGAACTCGTGTTGGGGATCGAGGCCGAGCACCTCGATGCAGCCGGCGTCGGGACGGCGGAGCCCCTGGATGCACTCGACGCTGGTGGTCTTGCCTGCCCCGTTCGGTCCCAGCAGGCCGAAGATCTCCGCCTCGTGAACCTCGAAGGACACGTCGGCGACCGCCTGGAGCTCGCCGTAACGCTTCGAAAGGCCAACAACGGTCACCACTGGCTTCATGACCACACTGTTGTACCTGCCGCCACCAGGTGTCGGTAGAGGCTCGCGGTCTGCTGGAGACCGTGCGTACCCCGCGGGACTGAGTCACCTCGTCGCGCCTGCGCCGCCCCGACCGTAGAGTTCGGCCAGGGCCTCTAGCTCAACTGGCAGAGCAGCGGGCTTTTAACCCGTTGGTTGTGGGTTCGAGTCCCACGGGGCCCACCTCTGAAAACCCAAGCGCCATCTGGGTTTCCGGGGGTCGCGGCTTCTCGCGAAATTCTGGCTTACCCGGTTTTGTCCGTCGTTTGTCCGTCCGATTCTTGTGCGACTTCGGTTCATGATGGTCATTGTGGCTCCGGTAGGTGCCTGACACTTTCGGGACGCGGCTCCGGTAGGTGGGCGACAGCGGCTCCGGTAGGTGGGTGACACCTCCTGGTTCCATCCTCCTCTGATTGTTGTGAGGAGGTCTTGTCTTGTTGGTGGAGCTGGGTGTCGTGGAGCAGCGTTATCGGGCGGTGTTGGAGGTCCTGGGGGGAGCGGCGGTGACGGATGTGGCCCGCCGGTTTGGGGTTGCTCGGCAGACGGTGCATGGGTGGCTGCGTCGTTACGCCTCTGACGGGTTGGCCGGTCTGGTGGATCGGAGCTCGAAACCGGTGTCGTGTCCGCATCAGATGCCGGCTGTGATCGAGGCTCGGATGGTGGAGATGCGGCGGGCTCATCCGGGTTGGGGTCCTCGGACGATCGTCTATCACTTGGAGCGGGAGGGTGTGGAGCCGGTGCCGTCTCGTTCGGCGGTGTGTCGGGCTCTGGTGCGCCATCGCCTGGTGGATCCGCAGCAGAGGAGGAGGCGCCGGTCGGATTACAGGCGGTGGGAGCGGGCCCGGGCGATGGAGTTGTGGCAGATGGACATCATGGGTGGGGTGTTCTTGTCTGATGGCTCCGAGTTGAAGGTGGTGACCGGGATCGACGATCACTCCCGGTTCTGTGTGTCGGCGCTGGTGGTGAGAAGAGCGACGGCGGGGCCGGTGTGTGACGCTCTGGCCGAGGCGATGCGCCGTCACGGTGTGCCGGATCAGGTTTTGACTGACAATGGGAAGGTGTTCAGCGGCCGGTTCGGGCCGGGGAAGGGTGAGGTGTTGTTTGATCGGATCTGCCGGGAGAACGGGATCAGGCATCTGTTGACCGCTCCTCGGTCGCCGACCACGACGGGGAAGGTGGAACGCTTCCACAAGACCCTGAAGAAAGACTTCCTGGCCGGGAGATCCTTTGAGAGCATCGAGGAGGCTCAGGCTGGGATCGACGGCTGGGTGGAGGAATACAACCATCGCCGGCCGCATCAGGGGATCGGGGATGTGCCACCGGTCCGCCGGTTCGAGTTGGTGGTTTCCGAACCGTTCGAAGTGATCGCCGGGGAAGGCGATGAACCGGTCGACGAGGGTCAGGATCGCACCGAGCGTCGGGTGACTCGCCGGGTGGGTGCTGGGGGTCGGATCAGTCTGGCCAGACACGGCTATCACGTGGGCCGGTGGCTGGCCGGGGAGACCGTCGAGGTGGCCATCTCAGACGACGGGCTGATCGAGATCTCCCATCGGGGTGTGCTGGTCGCTTCCCACGTGCGGCAGCATCAGGTCGAGGACGAGCCCGCTGCCATGCGAACGTTTCAGCGGGCCCGCCCAGCCAGGCCGGAGACGGTGGGCAGGCCGGTGGTTCGGAAGGTGGACTCGTCGGGCAACATTTCGTTCGCGGCCACGGTGTATCGGGTCGGGAACCGCTACCGGCTCACCTCGGTCGAGGTGCGGGTGGTGGGTGACACCGTCGAGATCTCCCAGGCCGGGCGGCTGATCCGTACCCACGTCGCAAAGCATGATCCGGCCAAGGCGCATGGGGCGTTCGCCAACCCCGGCGGCCGGCCCCGCCGGGTCAACGCCGCCTCATAACCCGTCACCGAGTGTCGTGTAGGTGCCGGAGCCAACCTGTCGTGCGGGTACCGAGACTTGACATCCGTCTCCAGTCCGTTGGTCGGGAGTGTCGGTGGAGCGGCGTACGCCCAATCCGCTGGTCGCAGACCGGAAACGAGAGGTCGGGGTCGAAAGCAGCCCACTGCACACGCACCCGGCCTCGGGTGGGCAGAGCATGAGGGTGAGGTACCTGTAGGCGACGATCCGGTGCCGACACCGGCGGCCACAAGACCGGCAAACGTCGACCACTTTCGGCTTCGGGTTGTTCCTCGAACGTCTACTCCGGGGATGTGCCATCGACCGGCGTCGCATCAACCCGATGCCGGGCCTGTCGCGGTAGCGGCCAGGTGCGCCCGCAGGACTGCCAGGTCGCCCGCGGCGGGCGGTCGGGTCGGGTCGAGCCAGCTCTCGAGGGCCTCCCGGCAGGTGAGATCGATGCCGGGCTTCCGTAACACGGCAAGGCAGATCGCGGCGATCTCGAGATCGGTCGGGTCGCCGTCCTCCCACGCCTCGGCGATCAGTGGCAAGAAGGGGGCGAGCCGCTCGTCGGCAAGACTCCGTGCGAGTTCGGTCGTGGTCATGTCATACCTCCTCCTCACCTCAACGCCCGATCGGGCGTGGCCGTGCCGGAATGTCGTGGAGGCGACGCTTGACGGTTCGGTGGGGGCGACCACACGTCGGTCCTTCCGGCGCTACCGGGAATCGTGCCGGGTCACCCGGAGGTTCAGACAGGCGAGAGTCAAGAGTCTGTCGTGTGACGAGCCCCAGGGGGTGGGTGGGTGTCCGGGCTGGTTGGGAGAGAAGAGGTACCCCGTGAGCGCCGGCGGTTCGTCGCCCTGGCCGGCATGCACCTTGACCTCCACGGACTGGAGTGCGTCGACCCCACCGAACGGTACGTGGTGACGCCCCTTCACGAGGGCCTGGCCGACGTCCTCGCCCTGTTGCGGCTCCCGTTGGATCTGCGGTTCGCGGCGCGTGACGAGCTGTTCAGCTGGCCTTCGGTGGGCCGGTACCTGGCGAGCGCACGGCACCCGCGGATCGACACCACTCCGTCGGTGGGCTCGAGCCTCCGGTTCTTCCGGGAGGCCGGCCGGGTGTTCGAGGAGGGGGACAGCCTGCTGGTTTTCGCCCAGGGTTCGATCCTCGGACTGGAGGTGGCATTCCGATCGGGCGCCATGCGTGTCGCCCGCCGCTTCGGTCGGCCGCTGCTCCCGGTGGTCCTTACCGGTTCGCATCGGATCTGGGAGCACCCGTTCTCGCCGGTGATCCGCTTCGGTCAGACGGTGTCTATGCGGGTCCTCGATCCCATCCCTCCCGGCCTGCTCGACGCCGCCGGGTTCCGGCACCTGGAGCGAGACATGAAGCGGATGGCGATGGAGAACGCGGCGGCACCACCACGCCGGTACCGGCCGGAGCGAGACGGATGGTGGGACGGCTACGGCTTGGAGATCGACCCCGACTTTCCCGACCTACGAGCTCGGCTCGCCGCGCATCGAATGGCCGTCGCAGCGGGTGCGTCCCCGGTCGGCGGCTCGGGAACGGGGGCATCGTCGCCTTCCTGACGGTTGCCGGCCGAAGGGGAATCTCCCGGGTCGGGATCGAGTTGTGCATCGTGTCCCCAGAGTCGAGGGTGAGATGAGCCGAGGTCGTGTGCGGATCGAGGACGGACTGAAACGGGTCCGGGTGTACCTGGACGGCGAGGTGGTCGCCGACACCACCGAAGTGAAGTTGGTGTGGGAGAAGCCCTACTACCCCGTCTACTACTTCCCCGAGGACGACGTTCGCCTCGAGCGGCTGACCCCGTCCGGTCGGGCCGAACGGTCGCCCAGCCGGGGCACGGTGGAGCACTTCGACGTGGAGGGGTCCCGGCGGGTGGCGGCGGAGGCGGCCTACCGGCATCCCGACTCGCCGCTCGAGGAGCTGCGCGGGCTCGTCGCCTTTCGTTGGGACGCCATGGACGCCTGGTTCGAGGAGGACGAGGAGGTGTTCGTCCACGCCCGCGACCCCTACACCCGGGTGGACGTGCTCGCCAGCTCACGCCACGTCCGGGTGGAGGTGGGTGGGGTTCCCGTCGCCGATTCCCGTAACGGCCGGTTCCTGTTCGAGACCGGCCTCCCGGTCCGGCGGTACCTCCCCAAGACCGATGTTCGGATGGATCTCCTCAGGCCGACCGAGACGGTCACCCGCTGTCCCTACAAGGGGACCGCCGAGTACTGGTCGGTGGTGGTGGGCGACCAGGTCTTCGAGGACCTGGCTTGGAGCTATCCGGCCCCGTTCGCCGAAAGCGCGGGGGTCGCCGGGCTGATCAGCTTCTACGACGAGAAGGTCGACGTCTACGTCGATGGCGTGCTCCAGCCTCGCCCCCAGACGATCTTCTCGGCCGGGAAGGCAACGGGCGAGAGCGCCGCCTGACCGGGCCACCGCCCCCACGGGGCGGGCACCCGCTGTCAAGGCCGGGCGGGGATGATCGAGCAGACGTCTTCGGCCCGGCACACCCGGGAGTCGATCGCCTGGCCTGCGGCGAGGAGCCGCTCGAGCTCGTCTGCCAGCGACCGGAGCTGTTCGATGCGCCCGGCCACCTCCTGCCGTCGCGCCTGGAGCAGGTGGCGGGTGAGGCGCCATGCGACCACACCCGGATCGGCGCGTGCGTCAGTCCCAGATGTTTGTTGAAGAACGAGTACAGCCCGAGGCCGATGGTGAGAATGCCGAGCGCGCGGCGCGCCAGATCATCCGGCACGTCGAGGATAAAGGCCGCGCCGAGGATCACGCCCGGCAGGCCGGCGGCGAGAATGAACAACGAGAATTTCC